>CAZRRT010000056.1:0-14075 GCA_964602605.1 uncultured Ruminiclostridium sp. | reverse complement strand
CGCCCTTTCTGTGAGGACCGTCAAGAATCATCTGGTCGCCTGTGTAAGCGTGGATAGTGCTCATAATACCGCTCTGAATGGGAGCGTAATCGTTAAGAGCCTTAGCCATAGGAGCAAGGCAGTTGGTGGTGCAGGAAGCTGCGGAAATGATTGTATCAGCGGGGGTAAGGGTCTTTTCGTTAACGCTGTAAACGATAGTGGGAAGATCGTTGCCTGCGGGAGCGGAAATAACAACCTTCTTTGCGCCTGCTGCGATGTGAGCCTGAGATTTCTCTTTAGAGCAGTAGAAGCCTGTGCACTCGAGAACAACGTCTACGCCGCCGCACTTGCTCCAAGGAAGGTTTTCAGCCTTAGCCTCTGCATAAATTTTAAGTGTCTTGCCGTCAACGGTGATTGTGCCTGCCTCGTCGTCAGCGGTAACAGTGTGAATGTTTTCGCCGATTCTGCCGCAGTAGCCGCCCTGTGCAGTATCATACTTTAAAAGATTAGCCAGCATAGAAGGCTTGGTAAGATCGTTGATAGCAACTATCTCATAGCCCTCCGCACCGAACATCTGTCTGAAAGCAAGTCTGCCGATACGACCGAAACCGTTGATTGCAACTCTAACATTAGCCATTGGAATATTCCTCCTGAAAATTTATTTTTAATGGGTTTTTAATATCCGTATATATTATACTAAAATTTACAGAAATAATCAAGGGGTTTAATGGAAATTTTGTACAATTTTTTAAAAATTTATATGAATATTATTTGAAAGGCATAGTCAAGCAGCAAATGCAAAATTTAAAAAATATCTTTATTTTGCACAAAATTCACAAATTATCCCATTTATTTTTCCAAATCGGAAATTATAGATTTTAAAAGGTTAATCAAAATTAAACAAATGTTGATTTTAAAAATAATATGATATAATAAATGCGGTACACATCTATTGACAACACAAAAAAATAAAATAAAAAACCAAAAAACTATTGACAAAGCATAATAAAAGTGATAAAATAACAATATCAGAATAACCTATGAGCAAGGATAGTATTCAGTATTTATCAAGCGCAGAGAGCCGATGTTTGGTGAAAATCGGAGTTGATTGACTGATGAATGGGCTTGCGAGGGCAAACTGAGTGCGGTTTTGCTGTTTTATCGGTAAATCTGCATTAGGGGCGACGGGTTCGACCGTTATATCGACAGCTTATGAAAGTAAGCAAGAGTGCGTCAAACGACGAATTTAGGTGGTACCGCAGGTTTTCCTGTCCTATTGTTAGGGCAGGTTTTTTTGTTTTTAAATTCATTTGATTTGACGCTTTATACTTTGCAGGATAGATTCGATACTGATACTTTTTACTGTTTGTCAATCAAACTATATATAATAGTATTATCGATGTATTATCCACAGCTTTAAAAGAGATTGATTTTAATATAGCAAAACGGTTATTCGGAAAAAAATATATCGAAAGGAAATACCTCAATGAAAGAAAAAATCCCTTACAAAATCTATTTATCAGAAAGCGAAATCCCCAAAAAATGGTACAATCTGAGAGCGGATATGAAGAACAAGCCTGCTCCTCTTTTGAACCCCGGCACTTTACAGCCTATGACCTTGGAGGAGCTTTCGGGAGTATTCTGCTCCGAATTGGCAAAACAGGAATTGGACAACACAACCCCTTATATCGATATTCCCGAGGAAATTCAAAGCTTCTACAAAATGTACCGTCCCTCTCCCTTGGTAAGAGCATACTGCCTTGAACAAGCTCTTGACACTCCCGCAAAGATTTATTACAAATTCGAGGGCAACAACACATCGGGAAGCCACAAGCTTAACAGTGCAATAGCACAGGCTTATTACGCAAAAGAACAGGGACTTAAAGGCGTTACCACCGAAACGGGCGCAGGACAATGGGGAACTGCTCTTTCAATGGCTTGTGCATACTTGGGACTTGACTGCAAGGTGTATATGGTAAAGTGTTCGTACGAGCAAAAGCCTTTCAGACGTGAGGTTATGAGAACATACGGCGCAGACGTAACTCCCTCTCCCTCCAACACAACGGAAGTGGGCAGAAAGATTTTATCCGAACACCCGGATACCACAGGTTCTTTGGGCTGTGCAATTTCCGAGGCGGTAGAAACGGCGGTAACGCACGAGGGCTATCGTTATGTGTTGGGCTCTGTTTTGTCGCAGGTGCTTTTGCATCAGTCGGTTATCGGTCTTGAAGCAAAGACTGCTCTTGACAAATACGGCGTCAAGCCTGATATGATAATAGGCTGCGCAGGCGGCGGCTCTAACTTGGGCGGTCTTATAGCTCCCTTTATGGGCGAAAAGCTGAGAGGCGAGGCGGATTATGAAATTGTTGCGGTAGAGCCTGCTTCCTGCCCCAGCTTTACAAGAGGCAAATATGCTTACGACTTCTGCGACACGGGAATGGTTTGTCCTCTTGCTAAGATGTACACCTTGGGCAGCAGCTTTATTCCTTCTGCAAACCATGCTGGCGGACTTCGCTATCACGGTATGAGCAGCGTGCTTTCACAGCTTTATGACGACGGCTTAATGACGGCGAGAGCGGTTGAACAGACGTCGGTATTTAAAGCGGCGGAGCAGTTTGCAAGAATCGAGGGTATTCTCCCCGCACCCGAAAGCAGCCACGCAATTAAGGTTGCCATTGATGAAGCGTTAAAGTGCAAGGAAACAGGCGAGGCAAAGACAATTTTGTTCGGTCTTACCGGCACAGGCTATTTCGATATGATGGCATATCAAAAATTCAACGACGGTGAAATGAGCGATTATATCCCCACAGACGACGATTTAAAGCCCGGATTTGACGCACTTCCCAAGGTTGATAAGTAATTTATCAAATATTTTTATAAAAGGAGCTGTATTTTTTACAGTTCCTTTTTAATAGCTTGACAAAAAAATACTTTTTGATAAAATATTGTTATAATACTGATTGTTAATCCAACAGCAGACAAACAGTATAAATCAAATAGAGGAGTTTTGTATTATGGACTACCGAAAAAGGCATAATCTAATGTTAGGCATATTCGGTTTGATTTACGGAATATTTGGCAGCTTAGGTTTTTTCTGCTTGATAAATCTGTATACAATGGCGGTTTTTCACGAACGGCATCTTTATCCCAACCTATATCCCTTTTGCATTTGTTTTGGCTTTATTTCCCTTATTTGCTGCATATCCGTTCTTGCGGGAAATATCATTTATATTGACAAAGCCAAAAGGCATAGTGAATCGGACGGGAAAATCCTTATCAAAGCGGCGGTAATTGAGCCTTTAGCAGCAATTCTTTTTTTCTTTTTGGGTTTAATGGGATTTAACTTTATATACGGACTTGTTTCTACTGCATAATATATGGGCTTTTTTCCACTGCATATTAAATTCAACTATATAGCGATTATCAAAAAGGTGCTGCTTTGGCAAGATAAAACCTGCCGAAACAGCACCTCGTTTTATTTATTTATTTCAATTCCTGCGCTATATCGCATATCTTTTTCATTCTGTGATACACTGCGTTTTTGCTGATAGGAGGATCAAGCCTTCTTCCAATGTCGGTCAGCGATAAAGAAACGTCCTCCTTTCGTATTTCAGCAATTATTCGCAAATCTTCGGAAAGAATACCAAGTCCTTTTTTCTCCTCTATAAGCTGTATGGCTTCCGCTTGCTTTCGTGCGGCGGCAAGAGTTTTGTCTATATTTGCGGTTTCACAGTTTACCGCTCTGTTGACGTTATTTCTCACGCCCTTGTAAATCTTTGCGTTCATCACCTCCATAGAGCTTATCATTGCTCCTATGTAGGTGAGAATATCGGAGATAGCCTCGCTGTCCTTGCTGTAAAGTATATACTGATTGCGGCGGCAGGTTATGCTTATTTTCATTCCGCATTCGGCAATAAGATTATAAATCTGCTCACATCTTTCTTTATCGCCAACCGAAAATTCAAGATGATAGGATTTATTTGGATCGGTGACAACGCCGCAGCTTAAAAACGCTCCTCTTAAAAACAATCCTGTGTTTTCATCTCTTCCGTCCAAATACTTTCGGCTGAGCTGAATATTATTGTCAAAGGAAATATTGCTGAGATCAATAAGAAAACCGCTTCGTCCCCGTCTGCTGACAGATGATACGGCGGTTTTATTACCGGTAACGTTTTTTATCAAATCCTTTACAGCTTCGCTTTCGGTGAAATATTCACGGCTTTTTATGCAATACATAAATCCGTAAAGCAAAATTTTACTTTGCTTGTGAGAAATTTCAGCTTGACAAAGCTCTTTTTTTATATCTGCCGTAAATGACATTTTATTTGTTCCTTTTATTCATATCTCTGTGAAGAATTCTCGCCTTGTAGCCCTCTTCCTTTAAATGCTCGTAAAGCTGCTGGGCATAGGTGACGCTGCGGTGTCTGCCTCCCGTGCAGCCTATAGCGATATTAAGCTGGCTTTTTCCCTCGGTAATGTATTGGGGAATCAGAAAATCTATCATATCAAACATTTTTTCTTTAAGCTGACGGGAAACCTCATGGCTCATTACAAAATCCTGAACCGACTTGTCAACTCCCGTGCATTCTCTTAATTCGGGAACATAAAAGGGATTGGGCATACATCTAACATCAAAAACCAAATCCGATTCAACAGGGATTCCGTGCATAAATCCAAAGCTGATGCAGCTTATAATAATAGTGTCCGATACATTTTCCACAAAGAGATTTCTCACCGCTTCACGCAGATTGGTGGTGGTCATATGGGTGGTGTCGATTAAATAATCGGCGGACATTCTAAAAGGCTCCAATATATCGTACTCTGCGTCTATTGCCTTGTCCAAATCCCCGTCCGCTGCGTCCAAAAGAGGGTGCTTTCTTCTTGTTTCCTTGTATCTTCTCTTTATTTCATCGTGTTCTGCGCTTACAAACAGTATTTTTGCATTGATTCCTTTTTCCTTCAGCTTTTTGATATTATCCTGCAAATCAAGAAAAAGAGAACCGCCTCTTATATCGGTGACAATGGCTATTTTGTCGAGAGTGCCTGTTTCCCGGCATATTTCCGCAAACTTGGGTATAAGCTGAGGGGGCATATTATCGATACAAAAAAATCCCGAATCCTCCAAAACGTTGACTGTGTGGGATTTTCCCGAGCCTGACTGTCCTGTGATAATAACAAATTCCATAGCTTACACTTCCTTTCTTTGCAGATATGCTATATTACAAAGATTTGCAAAAATTGTTTATTTCCAAATTATAACTTCGCACTCCAAATCACGGTTTGAAGTATCTTTTACGGCTTTTTTAACGTGGTTTATCACCGAGATAACGTCTTTAAAATCAGCTCCGCCCTTATTTACAACAAAGCCGCAGTGCTTTTCGCTTACCTGAGCGTTTCCCACGCTGTAGCCTTTAAGTCCCGCCGCTTCAATAAGCCTGCCTGCATAATCTCCTGCGGGGCGTTTAAAGGTACTGCCTGCGCTGGCGTATTCCAAAGGCTGTTTTTCTCTGCGCTTTTCCATAATTAAACGCATTTTTTCCGTGATTTCTTCTTTATCGCCTTTTTCAAGCTTAAATACCGCTTCGGTAATAACATAAGGCTTGCCGCTGAAAAAACTGTGTCGATAGGACAGCTCCATATCTTCTTTATTTATCTTATGCAGATCGCCTTTTTCGTCCGCATAGGTACATTCAATAATAATATCCTTTATTTCTCCGCCGTACGCTCCTGCGTTCATAAAAACCGCTCCGCCTACGCTGCCGGGAATACCGTAGCCGAATTCCAATCCGCTGAGAGAATGCTCTGCGGCTTCCTTGCAAAGGGAAATAAGCGGAGTACCCGCCTGACAGGTGACAAAGTTTTCGGAAAAGCTGATTTTTCCCATATCCGACGAAATCATAATTACGGGAAAGTCAATTCCAATGTCGGAAATCAACAAATTGCTGCCCTTTCCCATAATTTTGTACTCTGTATTATTATCGTGCAGTGCAGCAATCAATTCGCATAAGCATTTTGTAGAATTTGGCTTTAACAAAATAGGGCAAGCTCCCCCTATTTTAAAGCTTGTGTATTGCGCTAAGGGCTGATTTTCCGAATATGAAGAATTGTATTTTTCGCAAATATTTTTTAATATGCTGAAATTCAATGTATCCCTCCGCACAAATATTATTTATATATAACCATTGCCAAGATGGAGCCCGCCGCCTTTGAGGCGGGGGACATCCTTGCAGTGGTTATAAATCCGGTCACTTGTACAGTGTTCAATGCAGACGGCAAAGGAATGCAGCACCGATTATTCCAGCACCGTTGCCTAATGTGCAAATGTCAAGCTTAGGCAAAAGCTTTTCGTCAATGCAGTAGCAGTCACGCTTAATTATCTCTCTCAAAGGCTTTACAAGGTTATCTCCTTCCTTGCACAAGCCACCGCCTATAAGCAGTATTTCGGGCTGGAAGATATTCACCATATTGGTAAGACCGCAGCCTAAATAATCAATAAATTCCTTAATCACCTGCTTTGCCGCAGCGTCGTCTGCTCTCATACCGTCAAATGCGGTCTTTCCGTCCACCTTTTCAATAGAACCCGCAATTTCCCACATCTTGCTGTCAGTATGCTCCTCCATTGATTTTTTTGTGGCGGTAATAAGTGCGGTTGCGCTGCAATATGCTTCAAAACAGCCTTTTCTTCCGCAGGTACACTGCCTGCCATTGTATTCGATAACGGTATGACCTAACTCTGCGCCGCAAAAGTTAAAGCCTGTGTAAATCTGACCGTTAATGATAACGCCGCCGCCTACTCCCGTTCCGAGGGTGATTACCACAACGTTTTGATAACCCTTTCCGCCGCCTGCCAAGTATTCTCCGTAAGCAGCTGCGTTGGCGTCGTTTTCCACATATATTTCCTTGCCTAATTTTTCCTTAAGCATACTGCCCAACCGGGTGTTTTTAAAGCCCAAATTGTTGCTGTACAGCACTTCTCCCGTTTCTCTGTTGGCAGAACCGGGAGTGCCTATTCCGATTGAATTTATGTCGTCAAGAGTAATGCCTGCATTTTTAAGAGCCAAATCAACCGCTTCACATATGCCCTCTGCAATTCCTTCTGCGGGGCGGGGAAGATTGGTTTTAACGGAAGCGTCTGCGATAATTTCGTATTTTTCATTAACAACTCCCACCTTAATATTTGTTCCGCCCAAATCAATGCCTATATTATACATTATATTTTTCTCCTTGATTTTTATACTTTATAATTACCCGAATACATAATAAATAATTTGCTTTAATAATCAGAAAAGCTTTTATTAACAAGAAAAAATATCCCTGCTTCTGACATTTACAATAAAGCTTTTAATCCTTTGCTCATCTAAATTAAGCACCAATTCGTGTGGAAAGCCAACTTCCTCTATAAGCTCTGCCGCCGAATCAAACTTTCCGATAGCACTCCAAAAGTGAGCGTCGCTGTTTACAACAATATTGGTTTTTTCTTCCCCGCAGATGGTCAGCATTTCACGGTAAAACTGCTTTGAAGCTTCCGCCCGTGAAGGATCTGACTGCTTTGGAGTTATCCTTGCCACATTAAGCTCCATAGCCTTTCCCAAGTCGTGACAGGCTCTGCAAACGGTTCTAATCTCATAGGGGTAGCCTTGATCATCGGTGTGTCCGAGGCAGTTGACGCCTTTTGTTTCAAGGGCTTTTATGTAGGAATTGGTGTGCTGAAGCTTAGTTCCCGGTTTGCAGCAGCCCCAATGGCAGCTTGCTATGGTCCAGTCCAATCTGTCCAACAAGCCCTCGTCAATATCAAGCTCCCCTTCATAATTCATTATATTGGCTTCTATTCCCCTTATGATAAAAACGCCGTTTAAATTGCGGGGAATTGCCTCCAAATTAAAATGATGCCAAATATGGGGAGAATCGTCTGCTGCCATTGCGTGATCGGAAACAGCCATAAGCTTTAATCCCACCCGTGCCGCCTCAGCAGCGTTTTCCGTAACAGTGGAATAAGCGTGGGTTGAAGCGATTGTGTGTACGTGTAAATCTGAAACAAATTGCATTTAATAAAACCTCTTTTTTTATGTATGCTGAAAATACTGTAAAATAAGTGTTATAAACAGAGTTCAAAATGTTTAATGCTCAAATTGAACAATGTTCAACGCATATGAAAATACTTTAAGACAATAATAGACCGATTATTAGCACTGTAAATTATAATG
The DNA here is from genome assembly GCA_964602605.1 of uncultured Ruminiclostridium sp. Lineage (GTDB taxonomy): Bacteria > Bacillota > Clostridia > Oscillospirales > Ruminococcaceae > Ruminiclostridium_E. Next base: position 5,892 of record CAZRRT010000056.1, on the reverse strand, counting down.
TGACTGCATTTATATATTGCGCTCCCAATTAACTTTTGAATTATCCTGATTGATATAATTGAGGAAATATTTCATCGGAAAATCTTGAACTATGCGTATATTTCTGCCGCATTTTTTATAGATAATATTCAAGAGTTAGACGGGAGCAGCGGGGGAAGAAACAGTATCAGAAAATATCGGTGACTGTTTCGCTGCTTTCCATATTAAGTCCCAAGTTTCTCATAAGATCTTGAGCTGCATTATAACCCATTTTCTTCTGACGGTTGTTCATAGCCGCAACTTCAAGAATTACCGCCAAGTTACGTCCCGGCTTTACGGGAATGGACAAATATGGAACCTTAACGCCTAAAATTGACATATAGTGGTTATCCACTCCCATACGGTCGTAAACCTTTTCGGGATTCCATATTTCCATTTCAACCACCATATCTATTTTTTCCGTTACCTTAACAGCACCGAAGCCGAATAACTGACGTGCGTTGATAATGCCTATACCTCTAAGCTCCAAGAAGTGGCGGATATTTTCGGGAGAGCTGCCCACCAACGTAATATTTGATGTGCGGCGGATTTCCACAGCATCGTCCGCCACAAGTCTGTGTCCTCTCTTTACCAATTCGATAGCGGTTTCGCTTTTTCCGACGCCGCTGTCACCCAAAATAAGAACGCCCTCACCGTAAATCTCAATAAGCACGCCGTGACGGGTAATTCTCGGCGCAAGTCGTAAATTCAAAAAGGCAATAAGCGCTGCCATAAATTCAGAGGTGCTTTGTGCGCTTCTTAAAACGGGGACTTCGTTTTCCTTTGCCAAATCCTCGATTTCGGGGAAAAGCTCCAAGTTTCTTGACACGATAAAGGCAGGCGGCTTTTGGGAGAAAAGGTTTGCGAAAGCCGCAATTCTTTTGTCCTCGCTGAGCTGCTCCATATACGCAAATTCTGCCTTTCCCGCAATTTGAATACGGGCACTGTCAAAATACTCGTAAAATCCCGCAAGCTGAAGTCCGGGACGATTTACATCGTTGTTTTTAATTTTTATATCCTTAGGATCTCCCGGACAGTATATAACTTCAAGATTGTATTCGTTAATAATGTCCGAAAGAGGAACAAAATATTCCTTTGCCATTTGTGTTCGCCTTTCTGAAAATAATGTTTTTATTGCTTTATTATAGTTGTTATAAATAGTTAATAACGATAAATGTGTTTTTTATTGCATAAGTATAAAAATCATAATATCAATATGCAAAACTGATTTAATGTGAACACTGTTCAATATTAAACGGGCTTTAATCGGTGCTGTTCATATATTCCTGCTGTTCCTTTGTAAGCTTGTCTATTTCTATTCCCCAGAATTTAAGCTTTCTTTCGGCAACCTGGTTGTCTATTTCTTTTGGAACGTTAATTATCATACTGTTAAGCTTTCCTTTGTTTTGAACAATATACAATGCCGATAAAAGCTGAATGGCAAAGCTCATATCCATAATTTCCGCAGGGTGTCCGTCGCCTGCCGCAAGGTTTACAAGTCTGCCCTCCGCAATAACGTTAATTCTTCTGCCGTCCTCCAAGGTATAGCACATAATGTTGTTTCTTGCCAAATGGCTTTCCTTTGCGATCTTGCGAAGTCCCGCCACGTCGACCTCCACGTCAAAATGTCCTGCGTTGCAGCAAATTGCGCCGTCCTTCATCACTCTAAAGCTGTCTTCACAGATAACTGCGTTGCAGCCTGTAACCGTAACAAAGAAATCGCCGATTTTAGCCGCTTCGGTCATTTTCATTACCTTAAAGCCGTCCATAACCGCTTCCATGGCCTTAATGGGATCTATTTCGGTAACTATTACGGAAGCGCCAAGTCCTTTTGCTCTCATAGCAACGCCTTTGCCGCACCAGCCATAGCCTGCTACAACCACGTTTTTACCTGCCACAATCAAGTTTGTGGTACGGTTAATTCCGTCCCAAACCGATTGACCTGTGCCGTAGCGGTTGTCAAACAAATGCTTGCAGTCAGCGTCGTTTACAAGCACCATTGGGAATTTCAGCAAGCCTGCGTTATTCATAGCCTTCAGTCGGTGAATACCGGTGGTGGTTTCCTCGCAGCCGCCAAGCACGTTCTTGATAAGCTGAGGATATTCGGTATGTATTAAATGAACCAAATCTCCGCCGTCATCGATGATTATATTGGGTTCTGCCTTTACAACTGCGGAAATATGGCGGTGATATTCTTCCTCTGTGGAATTATACCAAGCGAAAACGTTAAGTCCGTCGTGAACTAATGCAGCCGCCACATCGTCCTGTGTGGAAAGGGGGTTGCTGCCGGTCACATACATTTCAGCTCCGCCTGCCGCAAATACCTTGCACAAATAAGCGGTTTTTGCCTCCAAGTGAACCGAGAGGGCAACCTTTATATTTTTAAAGGGCTTTGTCTTTACAAATTCTTCCTCGATACTTCTGAGCAAGGGCATATTGTTTTTTACCCACTGTATTTTTCTTGCTCCGCTTTCCCAAAGGTTAATATCTCTGATTTCGCTTTCCATATTACTGTTCCTTTCTGTCGATGTAGTACATTCTTAATTATTATTGTACCACATTGGCAAAAAAACTTCAATAGAAAAATTACATTTTTTCTGAGCTTGCCGAAAAACTCAGGTTGGTGGGTTTTCATTTAAGCTGACAACGATTTCGATCAAATTGCAGGTTTCAAATTATGGCTTTTAATGCGGCTTTGTGAGAAACAGCATTTTTGCCGACAGACTGATTTTTATGGTTTCAATTTACAAAATAAAAAGGACTGCATTTATAGACAGTCCTTAAAACTAATACTGATTATACTAAGTTGATTCTTGTTCCGGGAGGAATATCGAGGTAAGCGTGAGGATTTACGGCAACACCGTTTATCAGTACACCTAAATGCACGTGGTTTCCGTATGCCAAACCGGTTTTTCCAACAAGACCTATACATTCGCCTTGTGCCACACGCTGACCTTCCGTCACATAAATGGCGCTGCAATGGGCATAAATGGTGGTTATACCCAAATCCTCGTGGTAAATGTAAATATGATAGCCTAAGCCGTAACGCAGGTAAGCCACCTTTGTAACAACACCTGCCGCTCCCGAATAAATGGGCGTTCCGTAAGGCGCAGCAATGTCTATTCCTTTATGACCTGAGTATCCACCTTCCCACTCGGTCCACTGGCTGATTTCTCCGGCGCCTAATTGAAGCGGCCATGAGATCTTTCCGTATGCGGTGGGAATGGGATTTATAGTGCCTGCGGGAGATTTTTTAACTCCTATGGCGGTTATTTCGGTAACCGGATCCTTCAGCGTAACCACTTTTGTTATATCACGGTTTATTTCCACTCCGTCCACATATGTAACATTTGCGGTTATTTGGTTTTCTCCGTATTCTCCCGTCTGAGCAATACGGGATTGTCCCTCGTATATTGTATCGTCATTATATGTTTCCTTATCAAAAGGAACGTTATCTATATTGTACACTTCCGTTCTTGTGGAGCTGATAGACAGGAAAGGCACTTCGTTATTTATTTTAACCTTGTCGCCTATGTGCATTTCGGATTCCGAAAATCCCGGATTAAGAGCATCCAATTCCTCCATTGTCATTCCCAATTTTTCGGAAATCGCAAAGGGGCTGTCATTTAATTCAACCGTATAGTAGGTGGATTGCTCCTTAGTGCCTGTAAGCAGATTTATCAGCCATTTTTCGTCAATAAAGCTGTCTGCCAAATAAAGACCCGCTTCATCGTATCTTATAGAGTCCACAAAGTTAATTTTTTCGGTATCGTTGTCCGTTTTACGCTCTGCAATCATATTGTCTAAGGTGGCTTTGACGTTTGTAAAATCCATTAAAGCCCCATAAAATACATCGTTGATGAAAAATCCGTAGCCGTAATCAAGAGTAACTCCCGATTTACCAAGTATTAAATCGGCAATCTCATATTTTGTCAGGGTGTCTACATTTCCCACCTGTTCGATAGAATAAGACGGCTCTGCCTCGATTTTAACGTCGTCGCCGAACAGGCTTATTCTGTCGTTAAGTATCTCCTGAGCGTCAAAGAAAACCTGCTCGTTTTCAATGTATCCCAAAAAATCATCGTTTACATAAAGCTTGACCGCATAGTTAAGTGAGGTTGCATAGCTGATAACGCTGAACAGGAAAAACACGCTTATGACGGGAAGGGCAAAGTTAAAGAGAAACACCCCGATTCCTCTTTTGCCGAACATCACCTTTCCGGCAGCGGAAACCGATGTTTTGAAAGAAGAACGACCGCCGTTTTCTTCTCTTTCCTTTTTTGCCTGCTTATTAACAGATTTTATGTATCTTGCCAAATCGATAAACGGACCGAAGATAATTTTTCCCGCTTTTTTAATAAAGCCGGCAAGCTTTTTTCTGGCGTTAAAGCTTACATTCCACAGCCATTTAAAGAACCTTGCCAAACCTGCGGCAGTACCCTTTACGGCTATTTGTGCGGTATTGAAAATATACCCGCCGAAAAGCGCAACGGCAGTGACCAATATGTTTTCCTTGCCCTTTTCCTTTTTGGCTTTATTGCCCGAATTATTATTTATTGTATTTTCCCGAGTCAGCTTTTCAGCTTCTTCCGAATTCTTAACAGCTTGTTTTACATTTTTCATCACATTAAATCCCTAAAAATTATTACAAATTGGTTACAAATTTTTTATTATTATAACATATTACATATTTTTTTGCAAGAGGGATTTTTGAAAATTAGTCTGCTAACAACCAAACGACCCAGATATAACGCTACATATAATTAAAATAATATAATAAAAAAACCGAAAAAACGTCAGATTGTTGATTATTTGAAAATATCATCGGTATTTTAAATTATAACAGTTGCTTTATCCAAATCCTTTTTCAATAGGCTTAAAAGTCCTTGACAGCCTTCAAGCACATCGTCATAGGTTTCATCAAAATTCCCCGTATACCAAGGATCGGCAATATTCTGCCCCTTTCTGTCGGTAAAATCCAGCAGCTTAAAAACCTTGTTTTCCTGATCCTCCTTTATTATCCTCAGCAAATTCAAAATATTGCCGTCGTCCATAACGATCAAATAATCGAAACAGTCGTAATCGGACAATGTAACCTGTCTTGCCCTGTGATTGTCAAAGGGAATCTTCATTTCCTTTAGCTTCTTTTTCGTACCCGGGTGTATGCCATTGCCAATTTCTTCTCTGCTTACAGCTGCACTTTCTATGTATATTTCATTGTTAAGATTTTCATTATCAACCAAATATTTCATAACAAATTCCGCCATAGGACTGCGGCAAATGTTGCCGTGACAGATAAACAGTATCTTTATCATCTGCGCTCTCCTTTTTAAATACTTATATTTGCAATTATATCATTTATATTGCAATATGTCAAAAACAAAGCAGACGGTAATTTATGGTTATAAACCTAAAATTGAAAATTACCTTTAAAAATAATGAGAATTAATAATGAGAATTGTGGAAAAGCAGCAATGAAAATTATGAGGGAACAAGCAATAAAGAATTAGAAAAAACAATATAATAGCGCTGCAACAGCTTGTTACAGGAAAAATATATCAACTCTCACCGAAAAATAACAGCACCCACCAACCTGTAAAACTGAAAGCACAACATACCCACTCTCACAAACGGTGTTTGGCAGCACACAAAAAATGCTAAAGCACCCCATTCTTGACCCATAAACATCACTACTCGCAGAAACAATTTCAGGATATAGCAAGAATCCGCAAAATCCATTAGCACCACAATTTTCCCGACGATAAAACACCGACAGCTAAAGCAGAAAATAGAAACCGAGGAGCAAACAAAAAAACAAGCACCACTTCCAAAGCGGAGAAAAAGGGGGAGAGGGTCAAGGAAACGGTTCTTAGG
>CAZRRT010000055.1:0-14220 GCA_964602605.1 uncultured Ruminiclostridium sp. | reverse complement strand
AAAGTCAATATTTCCGATGTTAAGATTATATTAAAGGCAGCGCTTAACGGCGGCAAGCTGTAAAAATTGTTTGTCTTATTTATAATCCGCAAATGCTATAATTAAAATAAGCAAATAATTAAAATCCCATATTCTTTTTTAACGGTAAACATCTTTTCCGATTTAATCATATGAGCTTGTCTAAAGAGCCTTACCGTCAAAAAATCCTCTTCTTCTGTTTGTGAAACAGGCGGAGAGGATTTTTTGCATTTTTCTTAATTTATTGTGTAAATAAAAAATAAGTTAAAAATATCTTGAAAAAATTTCTTTTTATGTTATAATACATATAATAGTATATAATGGAATAGTAATGTAATTTTATTCCTTAATAGATTGATTGCTAACTATAGATTTTATCAGGTTAAATCTAAAGGAGTTTTTATGAATACAAATAAGAAAACATGGACTAATGTGGCGTTTGCAATTATACTGCTTGCTGCGATTTGTTTGCTGTTCGTATGGTATTCCACTGCCAACAGCAAGCGTATTGAAAAGCAGAATCTCAATTATTCCATGGATTCCGCCGTACAGCTGTCCCAACGTGTGGGAAGCGAATTTAACAACGCCCTGCTGAGAATAAAGAATTATGCTTACTTGTTCAGCACTAATCAAACCAGCCCTGTTATTACCGCAGATATTTTAAAGGGTATGGAAAAAAATGCAAAGTTTGACGCCATACAATATGTCAGCTCTGAAGGCACGCTTTTGACTTCGGACGGTCAAACAAGCGACAACAGAGATCAGGAATATTACAAAAACGGAATAAAGGGCGAAAGCGGAATGGAAATAGTCTGCTCTCGTTTAAACAATCAGAATATGGCGGTATTCTACGCTCCCATAGAATATGACGGAGAAGTTATCGGAATACTGCTGGGATTGTATATTGCAGAGGATTATCTTAGGGATATGATCACCACAAGCTACTTCGGCGTTCCCGTTGACTCTTATTTATGTTCCGGCAGCGGAGAGGTAATTGTAAAAACCACCGGAGATTTGCATGATGAATCCTTGGATCAAATTCTTCATAATTTGGGCATTACAAACGAAAACACAGTAAACGAGGTTTTAGACGCTGTAAAAAACGGATCCGAAAACAAAAGCTTTTTATGCAAAGACGGAAGCTCGGTAGACAATTTAAGCGTATGTCATATACCCGACAAAGATTATGTGCTGGTGCAAACCTTTCCTCAAAGTATAACCCGCAGTATGATTAAAGACGCTAACTATGCGGGTATGATTTTGCAGTTGATTTTAATCGTACTCTTTGCGACATACATCTTGGTGCTGGTAATACACGCTCAAAGACAACGGCGAATGTTAGAAAAGGAAAACGAAAAGTACGGCGGAGTGTTGGACGGCTTAAACACCCTCTTTATGTCCCGCTATCTTACCGTCAATCTTAAAGACAATACATATTCCTATATGGGCGGAATTAAGCCGTTAAGCAACAGCAAGGAAACCGAAGGCTCATATCCCGATATTATTGACGAGCTGTCCCGAGAATTGGCAAATGAGGAACAGCAAAAGCATTTCATTGATACTTTTCAAAAAAGCTCTATCCAAGATATTCTCTCGGAACAAGACGTGTTTACCTATGAGTGTCACGTTAACCGAAACGGAAAAGAAAATTGGGAGCATCTTGTGGCGGTGGTTCTCCGCAGAGAAAACGGCAAAGCAGTTAATATTCTGTACGTGCGGCAAAATATCACCGAAGTAAAGCTGCGTGAGCTTAACAGCCAAAAGGCAATGTCCGTTTTAAACCGCAAGGAACGGCAATACCGTATTGCTATCACCTCCACCGCATTTTGCACCTTTGAATTTAACCTGACAAAAAATCTGTTGGAAAATGATATAACACGTACTGTTGACGGAAAAACCGTTTCTCTGCTGAAAAAAATCGGATTAACCGCTCCCTGTCCCGCTTCCGATTGCTTTGAAAAAAGCAAGTCCTATATTATGGACGAATCCTTGGAGGACTACTGTGCGGAGGTCAACACCGACAGTCTTATAGAGCGGTTTAACAACGGCGAAATGGAAGTAAACGCAGATTTCTGGGGCAATCTTAACGAAAACCGTCCTATGTGCATTCGTCAAACCTTTATTATGACACGGGACGATGACACAGGCGATATTATGGTTATGGTGGTGTGCAAGGATATTACCGCCCAAGTGCAAAAGCAGAGAGAGCAGACAAAGGCTTTGCAGGAGGCTTTGATGCAGGCGCAGCACGCCAACAATGCAAAAACCACCTTCCTCAGCAATATGTCCCACGATATACGCACTCCTATGAACGCCGTTATAGGCTTTACCACGCTTGCGGTAAGCCATATTGACAACAAGGAGCAGGTAAAGGACTGTCTGCAAAAGGTTCTATCCTCCAGCAATCATTTGCTTAGCCTTATAAACGATATTTTGGATATGAGCCGCATCGAAAGCGGAAAGGTTCATATAAAGGAACAGGAATGCAATATTTCCGAGCTTACCCACAATTTAGTTAATATAATACAGCCGCAGGTTAAGGCAAAGCAGTTGGACTTGTTTATCGATACCTTCGACGTTAAAAACGAGGATATTATAGCCGACTCGCTGAAGTTGAGCCAAGTGTTTGTAAATCTTTTGAGCAACGCTGTAAAGTACACTCCCGCAGGCGGAGCAATCAGCTTCCGCATACGGCAGGAAACCACGTTCCACAGGGGCTACGGCGACTATGTGTTTATTGTCAAGGATAACGGCATAGGAATGTCAAAGGATTTCGTAAAGCATATTTTTGAACCCTTCGAGCGTGAAGATACCGCCACAAAATCCGGTATTCAAGGCACAGGCTTAGGTATGGCTATCACCAAAAACATTATTGATATGATGGGCGGCAAAATTTCGGTTGAAAGCGAAAAGGGCAAAGGCAGCGAATTTAAAGTAGAGCTTAGCCTAAAGCTTCAAGATATTGAAAAGAATAATGCACAGATAAAAGAGCTTGAAGGACTTAGAGCCATTGTAATAGACGACGACTGCAGCTGCTGTGAAAGCGTTGCCCATATGCTGACGCAGATAGGAATGAGAGCGGAGTGGACAACCTCCGGCAAAGAGGCGGTATACCGTGCAAAAAGTGCCAAAGGCGAAGGCGATCCCTATCACACCTATATTATTGACTGGCAGATGCCTGAAATGAGCGGAATAGAAACTTGCAGAAGAATCCGCGAAGCTATTGGCGACGATGCTCCCATTATTATTCTCACTGCATACGACTGGACAGAAATCGAGCAGGAAGCAATAAAAGCGGGCGTAACAGCCTTTTGTGCAAAGCCGCTGTTTATGTCCGACTTAAAGGCTGCATTGTTAGCGGCAAACAATATGGAGGAAAAGCAGGAAAAGCCCTCCTGGACGCAGGCAGACTTTAGCGGAAAGCGCATTTTATTGGTAGAGGACAACGAGCTTAACCGTGAGATAGCACAGGCAATTCTTGAAGAAACGGGCTTTGTTGTGGAAACCGCCCCTGACGGCACCGATGCGGTGGATATGATGAGCAAGGCGGAAGAAAACCATTACAACGCAATTCTTATGGACGTACAAATGCCTGTAATGGACGGCTATGAAGCCACAAGAAACATACGCTCCCTGCCGAGAAAGGACGTAAAAACGCTTCCCATTATTGCTATGACCGCCAACGCTATGGAGGAGGATAAGGAAAACGCTCTTAAAAGCGGTATGAACGATCATCTTGCAAAGCCTATTGATATTGATGTGTTTATGAGCGTATTAAGCAAGTATTTGAATTAGTGACTATTCGCAAATTTGTTTTTTCGTTTTTTAACAGTATTATTAACCGTATAAATTCAGCGTTAAATCGGTTTATAAGCATAAAATTAAAGGGACTGACATAATTACAACAGTCCCTTTCTATTTATAGTGAACTTCAGATAAATTGCAGTTTACTATATTTATTTAGTTTTCGCTGTTCTGCTTTTTCTTGTTCTGCTGATTCTGCTGGTTCTGGCTCTGCTTGTTTTGGCTCTGCTGATTCTGCTTGTTCTGCTGATCCTGCTGATTTTGCTTGTTCTGTTGATTGTTGTTCATAATAGTCCTCCGATAATTGAAGTAAATATGAATACAGGCAGGCTTTTAATAATATTTTAAAAGATATTAAAAACCTTTTCTTATTCCTCTATTCGATATTATTTTCTCCAAAAAACCAAAGACTATGCAAATAAAATATAAATTAAAGCCAAAATTAAAACCTTATCGTCATTTTCCCGAATAAGCAGAATTAAAAGCAGCATTATTAAGCATTTGTCCTTGTCGGCAAGTAGGTTGGACAGCACATTCAACTTGTTGTCCTTCTTTTTTGGCAGTTTGGGCAGCCGCCTTGGGACTGATTGTGCTGTCTGATATAGCTGTCGAAATTTGGCGGATTTGACGGATTTGGGGAATTTTGGGATAACGGCTTGTTTTCCGTTTTTTTCTCGGTATCTGCGTTACACTCGGGAAATATGGGTTGAGATAAGTCTATAATGCCGTCGTCGCATTCTTCACCATTATTCACAATTTCCGACTGCGCTATTTCTTCTTTTGCAATATTTTCCGTATTTTCGCTGCTTTCTATAGTATCCGTGTTTTCGTTGCTTTCTATAGTATCCGTGTTTTCGTTGCTTTCTATAATAATATCTTCGCTATTATCCATATTATCCTCTTCAATTAAAATATTTTCGTCAATTCCCTCTTCTTTTTCAAATTTGGTCATTTCGCTTTTAACCTTTAATTCTTCCTGCTCCTTGATTTCTTCTGCGGCTTTTTCAGCGGCTGCCTTTTCCGCAGCGGCTTTTTCGGCAGCAGCTTTTTCAGCGGCGGCTTTTTCGGCGGCGGCTTTTTCGGCAGCAGCTTTTTCGGCGGCAGCTTTCTCGGCGGCGGCTTTTTCGGCGGCGGCTTTCTCGGCGGCGGCTTTTTCGGCTTTATTTTTTTCAATGGAAATAGACTTTTTTGCCATTTCCAAAGCTTCTTTTATGTAAGCTTGTTGCTGCTTTTCCAATTCCGAGCTGCTGATATTGGTTTTTTTCCATTCCATAATAATTCCTCCTTAATCAAATAATCCGTTTAAAATCCCGCTTTCTTTTAAAAGTGGCAAAATGTTCATAATTTTCATCAATTTTAATGCGCTGTCCACCTTTTGCCTGTTTTCAGGTCTTAAATGAGGTTTAAGAGCCAATAAAAGCTGAGTGTTTTTGTCCGACGTGTTCATATTTGACATAATTTCACCCAATTTCATTATGGAATCAATATCAATATTATTAAAAAAATTATTGGTGTCGTCACTTGAAGTATTGTTATTCTGCTCCCGTTCATTTTTGCCCTTTTCCTCCGATTCCAGCAGCTGTTCAAGCAGTTTTGCCAGCATATCCTCCTGTGACATTGTTTTCCCTCCTGTTTATTCCTTCATTTTTTTAATAAATTTTTCAGCTTCGGATGAATTAAGCAGTTTTTCCTTTGCAGCAGGGTTATTCATTATGGTTTGCAGTTTTGCGGCGTCCTCTTTTTTCATATCGGAAAGCATATCCTCGATTTTTCCTTTTTCAAGGGAGGTTTTAAGCTTTTCCTCCGAAATGCCCAATTTTTCACTTACTAAGCTGATTATTCTTTCCATATTGCTGTTCATAAATTTCCTCCTTTTAATTTATGTGTCAAAATTTGCGTTTATTCTTTGTGAAATGATATTATTGACATTTTATAAATAATTTGATATAATGAATAAAGATTTGAGATTTTTTATGTATTTCTTGCTTTATACAATTTTTTCAATTTACATTCATTTTTACCAATAAAAAATTGTGAAAGGACATATTATGAAAATTATAGTAGTTGCGGATACCCATAAAAATTTTGAAATATATAACGAGGTGGTGGAAAATAATCCCGCCGATTATTATATCCATTTAGGCGACGGAGTAAACGAGTTTGCCGATGTTGCAAAGGCTCACCCCGATAAGGTATTTGTATTTGTAAAAGGTGAATCCGATTTTTGCACCGCTTCCTCAAAGCAGCTTTTGAAATTGGGAAAATGCCGCATATTTTGCGCTCACGGTCACGAACAAAACGTAACAAACGGTCTTGACGAGATAATAGCAGAGGCAAAGGCTTCCGACTGCAACATTCTTCTGTACGGTCACACACATGTGTACAGAGCGGAGAAAATTGACGGTATATATGTTATGAATCCCGGAAGCCTGGGTTCTCCCAGAGGCAAAAACTCCCCCTCCTACGGTGTGCTTGAAATAAGCGAGGACGGTCAGGTAAGTATGCAAATAGTAGCTTATTAAATACTTTTTATATTATATGCTTTTTGAATACTTTTTGTTAATAAAATCAAATCAAAATTCTTGTTGTATAACACAGGAATTTTGATTTTTTTGATTTTTTTGATTTTTTTGATTTTTTTGATTTTTTTGATTTTTTATATACTTTTGATTTTTCACAAAATTTACACATTAGAATTATTGCCATAATTGTACTATTATGTTATACTATTAAAAATTATAAAAATAATAAAAATAATAAAAATAATTAAAACAACAAAAAGAGCAAAAATAATTGCAATATTCTATGCTTGTATAAAAAATGCTTACTGATTTGGAGGTTTACTATGAAAAAGCAAATTAAAGCTGTTTCTTTAATGACATTCTTGATAATAACCGCACAAATTTTCTCAGGCTGTACAAATACGGGAAATAATCCTTCTTCAAATACTACGGCGGCGGATAAGACAACTGCTAATAAAACCGATAACTCTTCATCGGAAAGCACCAAAGAACCCGTATCAAGCACGGCAACCGAGCCTATACTTAAAAACTACAAGCTTTCAAATCCAAACGCAGACGAAAATGCGGTAAAGCTGTACAATTATATTTGTGAGCAATATGGAAGGGTTATGATTTCCTGTCAGCAGGAATCCACTTGGAAAGGCTCGCCTGACTATGAAATGGATTATATTGAGGAAACAACGGGAAAACTGCCTGCAATGAGAGGGCTTGACTTTATGAACGGCGACTTTAACGGTGTTGTGCAGCGTTCAAAGGAATGGCACGACAAAGGCGGAATTGTTACTATTTGCTGGCACACAGGAGTTAACGGAAAGGGCTATCAAGAGTCTAAGGACGATAATCCCGATTTTGACAAGCTGCTTACCGAAGGCACTGACGAGTATAACAATATGATGTCAAACTGGGATAAGGCGGCAAAGGCTTTGCAGAAATTGCGGGACGCAGGCGTTCCCGTTATATGGCGTCCTTTCCACGAATTTGACGGTCAGTGGTTTTGGTGGGGAAAAGGCGGCGGAGAAACTTTCAAAAAGCTGTGGATTTTAATGTACGATAAATTTACAAAAGAGTATAATTTAACCAATCTTATATGGATATTGGGATATACGGCATCTGTAAAGGACGGTTGGTATCCGGGAGATGAATACTGCGATATTATCGGCTCGGACGCTTACAACAACGATACCAACGCAAGAGCTATGCTGATGCTGGAATCCGTTACCGACGCTCCCAAGCCTTTAGCTTATCACGAATGCGGTCTTTTGCCGCCAATTCAGGATTTCATTGACAGAGAAGCCATTTGGTCTTGGTTTATGGTTTGGCACACCGATCATATTATAAACAACGATAAAGCCAATTTAAAGGATTTTTACAACAGCGATAAGGTTATTACTCTTGACGAGCTTCCTTGGTATAATGCGGAAAATGCGGGAACAGCGGCTGCGGCTTAAAAAAGTTTTGCTATAGATCGGCTTTGACTGTAAAAATCAAAGATTATGAAAAATAAGTATTGAATATGATTTCTCAGATACTTCACTGCAAGTTTTGTGCAATTCAAAAAATATCAAAGCTTAAACAGTTTGATTGAGAAATAGGAAAGATTTTTAGGATTAAAACTGCGTACTAAAACAAAAAGCGGTGTCATTATTCAGACTGCCGCTTTTTATTGTGCATATACGATTTTAAAGGAGATTTGATTTTGTCTAAAAATTATCAAATGGATATGTGCAGCGGTCCTATTTTGAAGAAAATGCTGATGTTTTCGCTGCCCTTAATGGCGTCGGGTGTTCTTCAGCTTTTGTTTAACGCTGCGGACGTTATAGTGGTGGGTCGTTTTGCGGGAGATAACTCTATGGGAGCGGTAGGTTCCACCTCCGCCTTAATCAACTTATTTACCAATCTTTTTGTGGGACTTTCCATAGGCGTTAATGTAATTGTGGCAAGAGCTCACGGAGCAAAGGACTCTGCTGTGCTTCACGACGCCGTACATACCTCGGTGCTGCTGTCCTTTATAAGCGGAGTGATTTTGGCGGTGGTGGGATACTTTTTAGCTCCCGAGATGTTAATAATGATGAATGCAACGGAAGCTCAGCTGCCTTTAGCGGTGCTGTATCTCAGAATTTATTTTTTGGGAATGCCCGCTGCTATGGTATATAATTTCGGTGCGGCAATATTGCGAGCGGTGGGCGACACAAAACGTCCTTTGTATTTCCTCTCTATTGCGGGAGTGTTAAACGTTATTCTGAATTTGATCTTTGTTATTCCCTTGAAAATGGACGTTGCGGGAGTGGCGCTTGCAACGGTTATTTCACAGTGCCTTTCGGCGGGAATGACCGTCTTTTGCCTTGTTAAAGAGGATTCCGATATTCACCTTGATTTAAAGTGCTTGAGAATTAAATCCTATGTTTTGTTTTCAGTATTTCGCGTGGGACTGCCCGCAGGATTTCAAGGAATAATTTTCTCCCTTTCCAACGTGGTTATTCAGTCCTCAATAAACCTGTTCGGCGATACGGTAATTTCGGGCAGTGCTGCCGGTGCTTCCGTTGAAGGCTTCATATATATGGCTATGAACACCTTTTATCAAGCCGCAATTTCCTTTACAAGCCAAAATATGGGAGCGGGTAAATATGACAGAATAAAAAAGATACTTTTAAATGCGCTTCTTTGCGTAACAGTAACGGGAATTATAATCGGCTGGTCGGCGTATATTTTCGGCAGACCTTTGCTTTCTATCTACTCACAAACATCTGAGGTTATAGATGCGGGAATGATAAGGCTGTCTGTTATTGTCACCACCTACGCCCTTTGCGGAGCTATGGACGTAATGGTGGGTATGCTGAGAGGATTGGGATATGCAATAATTCCTATGGTGGTTTCACTTATCGGCGCATGCGGATTAAGGCTTTTGTGGATAGCAACCGTATTTCAAATCCCGCAGTTTCACAATGTTTTTACCGTATACCTTTCATATCCCATATCCTGGGCAATAACTCTTATGACTCATTCCATATGCTTTGCCGTAATTTGGAAAAAGATTAAAAAGCAGAATAAGGATTATTTTGATAAAAAGGCGTATTCGTAAATGTGCAGATTATTTTCTAATTTTCTAATCGGTTAAAAGTACATAATAAAAAAGGAACTGCAATCATACAGTCCCTTTATTTATTATTTGAAACAAATTATTGTCCCACAAGCTCCTTATAAAGACCAATGTAAAGCTGCGCAGAGCGATTCCAGCTGAAATCCGCCTTCATTGCTCTTGTTACAAGTGCGCCCCACTTGCGCTTATCGTTCCAATAAAGCTCTGTTCCTCTGCGGATAGCTCCCAACATATCGTAAGCGTCATACGTTTGGAAGGTAAATCCCAAGCCCGAATCATCAAGCTCGCCGTAATCTCGGATAGAGTCCTTTAAGCCGCCTGTAGCTCTTACAACGGGGATTGTGCCGTATCTTAAAGAAATCATCTGCGCCAATCCGCAAGGCTCGCTCTTGCTTGGCATAAGGAACATATCTGCGCCTGCGTAAATCTTCTTTGCCAATGCGGGAATATAGCCGCAGGTAAAGCTTACCTTATCGGGATAGCGGTAGTGCATTTCGTGGAAGAAGTTCTCATACTGCGCCTCGCCCGAGCCTAAAATTACCACCTTGCAGTTTAAACCGATAATCTGATCGAACACATACTTTACAAGATCAAAGCCCTTATGCTCCACCAAGCGGGAAACCATAGCAATTACAGGTGCGTCGTCGTCATTGTTAAGACCTACTTCTTCAAGCAGCTTTTCCTTGCAGGTTTTCTTTCCCGACTTGTTTTTAACGCTGAACTTTGCGGGAATTGAAGCATCCGTTTCGGGATTGTACATATCCTGATCAATGCCGTTTAAAAATCCGCAGGTTTTGTAGGTTTTGGTTCTTAATATTCTGTCAAGACCGTGGGCGAACCAAGGATCCATAATCTCCTTTGCATAGGTGGGAGAAACGGTGGTAACCTTTTCGGAAACCTCGATAGCCGCCTTCATAAAGTTTACATCGTGATCATATTCCATAATGGATTTGTAATGCTTTGGAATACCCAAAATCTCTTCCATTGTTTCAAGTCCGTAACGTCCCTGATACTGAATATTGTGTATAGTGAATACAGTATGAATATTCTGCATATTGTACAGATTGCGGTAGTAAAGGTTGTAATAAACGGGGATAAGGGCGCACTGCCAATCGTTTGCATTGATAATATCGGGATGCAAATCGAATTTCTGTACCAATTCCATTACCGCTCTTGAGAAAAATGCGTATCTTTCTCCGTCGTCATAATAACCGTAAAGACCGAAATCACGCTTGAAATAATACTCGTTATCCAAGAAATAATAGGTTACTCCGTTAAGCTCGGTTTGGAAAACTCCGCAGTATTGTGTTCTCCAACCTACCGATACATAGAAGTTATCCACATATTTGATATTCTCTTTGTGGGAATCCTTAATGGTATTGACATAATAAGGTATTACAACAATACATTCCTGACCTTCCTCAACCAAAGCCTTAGGGAGAGAACCGGCAACATCGGCAAGTCCTCCGGAGGCTGCAAAGGGCTGAGCCTCGCTTGCTGCATAAAGAATTTTCATAGCCGTTGTCCTTTCTGAAATAAACAATAATAAAAATAAATATCACACCTTAAAAATTATAACATAAATCAAATAAAAATACAAGGACAAAATTCACCATATATTCATTGAATTATTAAGTCATTTATGCTATACTTTTTTATAAGTTAAAGCGCAGCTTAAACAAGCTGCCGAAATTGCTTCGCAATTTCGAGGTTCAGTGGGGGATTTTACCCCCACTGAACCTAAGATGGGAGACTTTGCTTGCAAAGTCTCGTAAACCCGTGCCGCCTAAGAGGCGGGGGACATCTTTGCAGCGGTTATAAACAAAAAATAAAAATCAAAAACAACAAGGAAAATTATGAAGCTGAAAACAGTTTATTTTATTGCCGCTTTAATATTTTTGTCAGGGATAATCGGCAGCGTCATTTTGCTGCAAAAGCCTAAAACCGAAATTGTTGAAATAATTCAAGATGAAAAAATCCTTTACACCATTGATTTAAGCAAGTGTGAAGATAAAACAATTAAATTGGAATACGGCGGCAGCTATAACATTATCGAGATAAAGGACGGAAAAATCCATATAAAGGAAGCGGGCTGCAAGGATAAGGTATGCGTCAACCACGGCCGGCTTAACAGCACTGCGCCTATTGTGTGTCTGCCCAATCATTTGGTGATACGTTATTCGGCTGCCAAAGATGTGGACGCTGTTGTAGGATAATATGAAGATAATATGAAACGGTAAATATTTATGAAAACAAAAAAGCTTGCCGAATTATCGGTTTTGACGGGTATTGCGCTTATAATCTTCGTTGTGGAGCTTCAGCTGCCCAACCTGACAAATATTGCGGGGATTAAATTGGGGCTGGCAAACATAATCACCGTTTACGGAGTATACAGGTACAAGCCTTATGAGATTAGCCTGATATTGTTTGCAAGAATTATATTGGGCTGCATTTTCTGCGGAAATCCCTCTGCAATACTTTACAGCTTGTCGGGAGGCGTTCTTTGCCTTTTGGGTATGATATTGCTTAAAAAAATAATACCAAAAAACCACCTTTGGATATGCAGCGTTTTAGGCGCAGTTTTGCATAACACGGGTCAAATCCTTATGGCGGTTATCTTAATGAAAACCCTTGCGGTTACAGCATATCTTCCTTTTTTAACCGTAAGCGGCTGCATAGCGGGAGCTTTTACGGGAATCTGCGCACAGCTTGTTATCAAAAGGCTTGACAAAAATAAAGCATAGTGGAAAGGGAGGATAAAAATGAGCAAAAACAGTAAATTCTTGGCTGTATTTTTCGCCCTGACAATAATACCCGCCGCCATTACATTTACAGGCTGTGACAATATAAAAAAACCCGATAGTCCTATGAAAGTATCCGAATTTTTTGCTATGGATACATATATGACAATTTCAGCTTACGGAGAAGATGCGGAAATGGCATTAAGCGCAGTGAGAAAGGAAATAAAGGGTCTTGAAGCCCTGCTTTCCGTTACTGATCCAAACAGCGAGGTAAGCCGTATAAACCAAAATTCGGGAAACGGCGAAAGCATATCCCCATACACCTCGGAAATAATACAAGCCGCCTTGGATATAGGAAAAAAGACAGACGGCGCACTTGACATAACCTTGTATCCAATCATAAAAGAATGGGGCTTTACTGCGGGAGAATACCAAATCCCCCAAAATGACAAAATAGCCCAATTATTGACAAAAACAGGCTATGACAAAATTCAGCTTGAGGGAAACAGACTGTTAATTCCAAAGGATTTTAAAATAGATTTGGGGGCGTTGGCTAAGGGTTACTCCTCAGAACAAGCCAAAAAGCTTTTAACGGAAAAGGGCATAACCTCCGCTATTATCAATTTAGGCGGAAATGTTCAGCTTTTGGGCGGCAAGCCTGACGGTTCGCCTTGGAGCATAGGAATACAAAATCCTTTTGGCGACGGCTATTCCTGCATTGTGAAAGCCAAGGACAAGGCTATAGTCACTTCGGGAAACTATCAGCGATTTTTTGAACAGGACGGAGTGCGCTACTGCCACATATTTGACAGCAAAACGGGAAAGCCCGTCCAAAACGGCTTAGCATCGGTTACCGTAATCTCGGAAAACGGCTTAATATGCGACGGATTGTCAACCGCACTTTTTGCTATGGGCGAGGACAGGGCAATAACATATTGGAAAAAGCAGGGCGGATTTGATATGATAATAATTACCGAAAACGGAGAGGTTAAAGCTACAGAGGGAATTTATAAGGATTGCCAAGGAAATATTGTTAAAATCAACAAGTAACTATTGTAAATCTGCATAAAATTGCTCACCTAATTTTAAAATCTTCCTTATAACCGCTGCAAAGATGTCCCCCGCCTCTTAGGCAGGTTTCATCTTAGGTTCATTAGGGGTAAAATGCCCCACTGAACCTCAAAATTGCTTTGCAATTTCGGCAGCTTGTTTAAGCTGCGCTTTAAAAAGTTACCGATAAATCCCCCTAAAAAATACAGCTTCAACAATTATCTTTATTACAAAAAAACGATTTATGTAAATCAATATCGTTCCAAATTATACAAATTTCCCTTTTTCTCTTGACAAAACCCGTTTGTTATAGTATGATAAATGTATGTATTTATATAATTTTATATTCTAACACAAACAAAAAGGTTAATTATCAGTCAATATAATCAACAGCATAACTAATCGTCATATAATAATGATTTTCAATGATTTTCAAAATGAAAGGACCGTATAAAATGGGACTGAAGGAAAATTTTTCGCAAGCGGTAAAGGAGCTTACAGGTAACGCCAAGGATGATGACAAAAAGAGAAATTCACAGTATGCGGGACTGAAAAAAGCTATGGATAACGATTCCGACGCATCTCAGCAGGAACAAGAGCTTACTGAGGGAGTGGGCGTTCCTTATTACCGCAATGCCGACGCTAACGCTCAGAATAACCAAGGCGAGGGACAATACGGCAGACGCAGCGGAGGTCAGCAGGACAGAGGTTATTCACAGCGTGACAGATACGATGATCGGCAAGGCGGAGAATATTCACAGCGTGACGAATACGACGGTCAGCAGGGAGGTTACCCTCAGCGTGACGGATATAACGGTCAACAGGAAAGAGGCTATCCTCAGCGTGACGGATATAACGGTCAACAGGACAGGGGATATTCTCAGCGTGACGGATATAACGGTCAGCAGGACAGGGGATATTCTCAGCGTGACGGATATAACGGTCAGCAGGGCGGCTATTCCCAGCGTGACGGATATAACGGTCAGCA
>CAZRRT010000054.1:0-14403 GCA_964602605.1 uncultured Ruminiclostridium sp. | reverse complement strand
CCCACTATCCCGCAAACTACGGATTTATTCCCAAAACCCTTGCGGACGACGGCGATCCTTTAGACGTTCTTGTTCTCTGCAACGAGCCCATAACTCCTATGGTGCTTGTACAATGCTATCCTATCGGCGTTATAACAATGATGGATAACGGCAAAAACGATGAAAAAATAATCGCTATTCCCTTTGAAGATCCCACATTTAATTCCTATAGAAGCATTGAAGCTTTGCCCCAGCATATTTTCCAGGAAATGCAGCATTTCTTTACTGTGTATAAGCAGCTTGAAAACAAATGCACGGCTGTAAATGAAGTTATGGGACAAAAAGCCGCAATAGAAATTATTAAGCAAAGCATTGAAAACTATAACAATAAATACGGAGATGTAAAAACCAATAAGGGAAAGGCTGCCAAAGCATGAGCTTGATTCTTGCCAGTGCATCTCCGCGACGAAAAACTCTTTTGGAATTTATAACAAAGGATTTTACGGTAATACCCGCAAAAAATGAAGAAAAAATAAATTCAGCTCTAACTCCCCAAAACGCAGTTGAAATAATAGCAAAGCATAAAGCGGAGGAAGTGTCCGCCATTTATCCCAAGGACACAATAATAGGTGCGGACACAATGGTTTTCCTTGGCAATACTCCTATGGGAAAGCCTATAGACAAGGCTGATGCAAAAAGAATGCTGTCAGCTCTTTCAGGGAAAACGCATATGGTAATAACGGCTGTTTGTATCGCTGTGGGAGGGGCTTCCAAGGTTCTGTTTAACCAATCTACCGATGTAACCTTTTATGAATTGTCCGAAAAGGATATTGACGATTACATAAGCACCGGAGAGCCTATGGATAAAGCGGGCGCATACGGGATTCAAGGCTATGGCTCGCTTGTGGTTAAAAGCATCAGCGGCGATTATTATAATGTAATGGGACTTCCTGTTGGCAGGCTTTACAGAGAGCTTACAAAATTCAATCTTGATAAATAACATAAATACCGCTTATATTCATAATGAAAATCATTGTGAATTAAGCGGTTTTTTACTTATTTCAGCATTTTTTTCAAATACTGTCCCGTATATGACTTTTTATTTTTGGAAACCTGTTCGGGAGTGCCTTCCGCAATTATATAACCTCCCTTATCTCCTCCTTCCGGACCTAAATCAATTATATAGTCCGCAGTTTTTATCACATCTAAGTTATGCTCAATAACTACTACCGTATTGCCGCCGTCCGTCAGCTTCTGCATAATGTCAATAAGCTTTGAAACATCGTCGGTGTGCAGTCCTGTGGTAGGCTCGTCCAAAATATATATGGTTTTTCCCGTGGCTCTTTTGGACAGCTCCGTGGCAAGCTTAACCCTCTGCGCCTCCCCTCCCGAAAGGGTGGTGGCGGGCTGACCGATTTTTACATATCCTAAACCTACATCATATAATGTTTGCAGCTTTCTTTGCAGCTTTGGGATACTTGAAAAGAATTCAAGTCCTTCTTCAACCGTCATTTCAAGAATATCATAAATGCTTTTACCCTTGTACTTAACCTCAAGGGTTTCACGGTTATACCTTTTTCCGCCGCAAACCTCGCAAGGAACATAAATATCGGGCAGAAAGTGCATCTCTATTTTGATAATTCCGTCGCCCTCGCAAGCCTCACATCTTCCTCCTTTAACGTTAAAGCTGAAACGTCCGCTTGTGTAGCCTTTCATCTTTGCGTCGTTGGTTGAAGCGTACAAATCTCTTATATCGGTGAATAATCCCGTATAAGTTGCGGGATTGGAGCGAGGGGTTCTGCCTATTGGAGATTGATCTATAGCGATAATTTTATCCAAATGTTCAATTCCGTCAATATGGTCGAATTTTCCCGCTCTGATTTTTGCTCTGTTAAGCTTTGAAGCCAAATGTTTATATAAAATTTCATTGACAAAGGAGCTTTTGCCGCTGCCCGAAACGCCTGTTACGCAGGTAAACAATCCTAACGGAATCTTTATATCAAGGTTTTTCAGATTATTTTCAGCCGCACCGTAAACAGTGAGATACCGTCCGTCGGATTTTCTTCTTTCCTTTGGAACGGGAATTTTCTTTTTGCCCGAAAGATATTGTCCCGTTATGGAACGCTCGCATTTTATTACATCTTCCACCGTTCCCGCAGCTACTACCTCTCCGCCGTGTACTCCCGCACCCGGACCAATATCCACAAGATAGTCCGCCGCCCGCATTGTATCTTCATCGTGCTCAACAACAATAACGGTGTTGCCCAAATCCCGCAAATTCTTCAAGGTTGCTATCAATCGGTCGTTATCCCTTTGATGAAGTCCTATGCTGGGTTCGTCAAGAATATACAGCACTCCCACAAGAGAGCTGCCTATTTGGGTTGCAAGGCGTATGCGCTGGCTTTCTCCTCCCGAAAGCGTTCCCGCAGCACGTGACAGTTTCAAATAATCAAGTCCCACGCTTTGCAAAAATCCCAATCTTGATTTTATTTCCTTTAAAATCTGTTCTCCTATTAAGCTTTCTCGTTTGGTAAGCTCCATTCCGTTCACAAATTCCAAAGCTTGTGTAACGCTCATTTCACAGAATTGATTTATGTTTATTCCAGAAACGGTTACCGCTAACGCCTCTTTTTTCAGTCTTTGACCGTGACATTCGGGACATTCCGATTCGGACATATAATCGGATATTTCGTCCTTCATATATTGACTTGAGGTTTCCCTATACCTGCGCTCCAAGTTGTTAACAATTCCTTCAAAATCCGTCATATAACTGCGTCCGTTTTCCCATGGACGCTTTACGGGTATTTTTTCACCGTTTGTACCGTAAAGTATTACATTCAAGGCTGTCTGTGAAAGATTTTTTATGGGATCGTCCACCGAAAAGCCGTAATGCTCTGCAAGTGCGTCAAAGTACATCTGCGCCATACTGCCTTCAGAGTAGTTCCAGCCGCTTGCTTTAATCCCGTTTTCTCTTATGGACAAATCCTTGTTTGGTATTATCAAATCCGGATCTATTCCAAGCAAATAACCTAATCCTGTACAGCTTTTACACGCTCCGAAGGGATTGTTAAAGCTGAACATACGAGGATTTAAGTCCTCCACGCAAACGCCGTGTTCGGGGCAAGCGTAGTTTTGAGAAAAATGCAGCTCTTCCCCTCCCACCACATCGATATAAACAAGTCCTCCCGACAATGTACCCGCTGTTTCAACGCTGTCTGTCAATCTTGATTTAATACTTTCCTTTATTGCAAGACGGTCGATAACAACTTCAATATTATG
The DNA here is from genome assembly GCA_964602605.1 of uncultured Ruminiclostridium sp. GTDB lineage: Bacteria > Bacillota > Clostridia > Oscillospirales > Ruminococcaceae > Ruminiclostridium_E. The sequence continues at coordinate 11,145 of CAZRRT010000054.1, read as the reverse complement.
CTTCTTGTTTTTTTCAAGCTTGATTGTTTCGGAAAGCTCATACATTATTCCGTCTATGCGAACACGAACATAGCCTTGTTTTCTGATATTGTCAAGCTCCTTTGCATACTCGCCTTTTCTTCCTCTTACAACGGGAGCCATAACCTGAATTTTTGTGCCTTGTTCAAGCTCCATAACCTTGTCCACAATCTGATCGACTGTTTGCTGCTTAATCTCCTTGTTGCAGATAGGACAATGAGGTATACCTATTCTTGCATACAAAAGCCTTAAATAATCGTATATTTCCGTAACAGTACCCACGGTTGATCTGGGGTTTTTTGACGTGGTCTTTTGATCTATGGATATTGCGGGGGAAAGTCCTTCAATGCTTTCCACATTCGGCTTTTCCATTTGTCCCAAAAACATACGGGCGTAAGAAGAAAGGCTTTCAATATATCTTCTCTGCCCGTCTGCATAAATTGTGTCAAATGCCAGCGACGATTTTCCCGAACCCGAAAGACCTGTCATAACTATAAGCTTAGCACGTGGTAATTCAAGACTTATATTTTTTAATTTGTGCTCTTTTGCTCCTTTAATTACAATTTTATTGCTTGCCATATCAACTTTCCTTTAGTTCTGTAATTTTATCTCTAAAATATGCCGCTTGTTCAAAATCAAGCACCTTTGCAGCTTCCCGCATAAGAGAGGTGTACTGCTGTATAAGCTTGTTCTTTTCGTCCTTTGAAAGATGTTTTTTCTTTTTATCGGTTTTATCCGATTTGGCGGAAATGTCAATAACATCTCTAACGTCTTTTACTATAGTTTTGGGTACAATGCCGTGTTCCTGGTTGTACTTCATCTGGATTTCACGGCGGCGTTCGGTTTCCTTTATTGCGGCTTCCATAGAATTTGTCACTTGATCCGCATACATTATAACAGCGCCTTCCGCATTTCTTGCCGCTCTGCCTATAGTCTGCACCAAAGAGGTTTCGCTTCTTAAAAAGCCTTCTTTATCGGCGTCCAATATTGCCACTAAAGATACCTCGGGTAAATCAAGACCCTCTCTCAATAAGTTAATTCCCACCAGCACATCGAATTTACCTAATCTTAAATCACGTATTATCTCCATTCTTTCGATGGTGTCTACGTCGTGGTGCATATACCTTACCTTTAACCCTGTTTTTTCAAAAAATTTGGTAAGATCCTCCGCCATTTTTTTTGTGAGAGTAGTTATCAGCACACGCTGATTTTTTTCTATCCTTGCGTTTATCTCGGAAAGCAAATCCTCGATTTGTCCCTCGACGGGTCTTACGGAAATAACTGGATCAAGAAGTCCCGTAGGTCTAATCAGCTGTTCCGCAATACGCACAGCGTGTTCCTTTTCAAAAGGTCCGGGGGTTGCGGAAACATAAACCGCTTGATTAACCTTGCCGTAAAATTCATCAAAGTTCATAGGGCGGTTGTCATAAGCGGAGGGAAGCCGAAATCCGTAATCAATCAGATTTTTCTTTCTTGCAGCGTCCCCGCCGTACATTCCTCTGATTTGCGGAATGGTAACGTGACTTTCGTCAACAAGCAGCAAAAAATCTTTGGGAAAATGGTCTATCAAGGTTAAAGGCGTACTTCCCTTTGGTCTGCCCGAAAGAACTCTCGAATAGTTTTCAACCCCTTTGCAGGTGCCGATTTCCCTTAGCATCTCAAGATCGTAGGAGGTTCTTTCCGCAATTCTCTGCGCTTCTATCAGCTTGTGGTTTTGGGTGAAATACTCCACCCTTTCTTCCATTTCTTCCCTGATTTCATCAAGAGCCTTTTCAAGCCTTGCTTTGTCCACGATATAATGGCTTGCGGGGAAAATTGCAGCGTGAAGCAATTCCCTTTTCGCTTTTCCCGTTACCACTTCTATTTCTGAAATGCGGTCGATTTCATCGCCGAAAAACTCAACTCTCAAAGCCGTTTCCACAGGATTTCCCGCAGGAAAAATCTCAACCACATCTCCCCTGACTCTAAATTTATTGCGGACAAAGTTTACGTCGTTTCTCTCATATTGTATCTCAACCAATCTTTGTATGAGCTGATCTCTGCCGATTTCAGTTCCTTTTCGTATAGATATTGCGTTTGCTCTGTAATCCTCGGGGCTGCCCAAGGAATAAATGCAGGAAACGCTGGCGACTATGATAACATCCCTCCGTTCCGCTAACGCAAAGGTAGCGGAGTGGCGCAGGCGGTCTATATCGTCGTTTATTGCGCTGTCTTTTTCAATATAAGCGTCGGTTGAGGGGATATAGGCTTCGGGCTGATAATAGTCATAATACGAAACAAAATATTCCACCGCATTGTTGGGGAAAAACTCTCTCAGTTCGCTGCAAAGCTGTGCGGCTAAGGTCTTGTTATGAGCAAGAACTAAAGTGGGACGGTTTACTCTTGCGATAATATTCGCCATAGTAAAGGTTTTGCCAGAACCTGTTACTCCCATAAGCACCTGTTCTTTATCGCCGTTTAATATTCCCTGTGCCAAATCCTCTATAGCCTTAGGCTGATCACCCATAGGCTGATATTGTGAATGTAATTCAAAATGATCCATATTTATTCAAAGTTCTCAAATTTTCTCCAAACATCGTCTGCCAAACCTTCTTCTCTCATACTGATTGCGCCCGATTTTCCAACAACAATATGATCTACCAATTCCACTCCGATCTGATCTAACAAGTCTGCAACCTCACGAGTGGCGGAAACATCGTCACGTGATGCCAACTGTGTTCCGCTTGGGTGATTGTGGGCTAAAACCACTCGACAGGTATTTGTTTTGTGAACAAACTCGGTAAGCTTTCTGAATGAGAGAAAAACGCTGCCTTGATCGCCCGTATTTAATGCTTCCTGTCCAATTATCGCCAAATCCGCATCTAAAGCGATTACATATATCATTTCCTTTGTTTCGCCTAAAAATAAATGTTTGCAATATTTTTTAAGCTTTTTTGGACTGTCAAATTTTACCTCTTTGGATTCGGTATAGGATAGCTCCAGATACTTTTTTGAAAACATCTGAAAGAATTTAATCAAGCTGGCGGCATTATCGCCTATCCCTTTAACCTTGACCAAATCTTCATATTTCGCTTCAAAAACCTTTTTAAAAGAACCGAAGGTTTTAATAAGCAAATGAGCAGTTTCATTGGTGTCCTTTTTGGGTACGGCATAAAAAAGCAGGGTTTCCAACAGCTGAACATCAGTAAAGCTGTCAAGTCCGTGATTTAAAAATCTCTCTTTTACTCTTTGACGATGTCCTTCGTGAATGTTTTTGTTTTCTGCGGCAGACATATATTTATCCTTTCAATGGAGTTTAATCTGCAAAAACTGCGCCTGTATTTGAACTTGTAACCATTTTCGCATAACGCTTTAAATAGCCCGAAAGTTCCTTGGGAGGCAAAATTCCCCTTTCTTTCCGTTTTTCAAGTACCTCATCGCTGACAAGCAGCTCTATTTTTCTGTTAGGAATATCTATGTGGATTTTATCTCCGTTTTCCACAAAGGCAATGAGTCCGCCCTCGGCAGCTTCGGGAGAAACGTGTCCCACAGCTGCGCCTCTGCTGGCTCCGCTGAATCGTCCGTCTGTAATCAAAGCCACAGAACCGTCAAGACCTTTTCCTACGATAGCGGCAGTGGGAGCTAACATTTCAGGCATTCCCGGTCCGCCCTTAGGTCCTTCGTATCTTATAACAACAACGTCGCCCGGCTGAATTTCTCCACCCAAAATAGCGTCGACAGCAAGCTGTTCTCCGTCGTAAACCTTTGCGGTACAAACCGTGTCCATCATCTCGGGCTTAACCGCACCCTGCTTTACAACTGCGCCGTTTTCTGCAAGATTGCCTGTGAGAATAGCGATTCCTCCGTCCTTTCTGATAGGAGAATCAGCTTTATGAACAATTATACCGTCTGCGTCCTTAGCTTTTTCCAATCTTTCCTTTTGTGTTCCCGTTACCGTAATAACGTCTGTATTTATTGCTCCCGCCTTGTCAAGCTCTTTTAATACTGTCTGAATACCGCCCACAGAGTTTAAATCTTCAATAAAAACATTGCTTGCGGGATTTAACTTTGCAAGCTGAGGCACTCTTCTGCTTACCGAATCTATATCTGATAAGGAGATGTCTATACCTGCTTCATGAGCTATTGCCAATAAATGCAGAACAGTATTTGACGACGCACCTATAGCCATATCCGTGGCAAGCGCGTTTATCATATTTTCTTTTGTGAGAATGTCCTTTGCCTTTATGTTTTTCTTATAAAGCTCTACGATTCTTTCGCCTGCTTCCTTTGCTATTCTTCTTCTTGCGGAATTAACGGCAGGCTCTGTTCCGTTGTAGGGTAAAGCAAGTCCGATAGCTTCTGTAAGGCAGTTCATAGAGTTTGCGGTGTACATACCCGAACAGCTTCCGCAGGTTGGGCAAGCGTTGTCTTCATAATCCTTTAATACGGTTTCATCTATCTCGCCGTTGGAATACTGTCCGATAGCTTCGTAAATTTCACTGTAGCCCACTCTCTGTCCTTGTACGCAGCCCGCCTTCATAGGACCGCCGCTTACAAAAATAGAGGGCAGATTCATTCTCGCCGCTGCCATAACCATTCCGGGAACAATTTTATCGCAGTTGGGAATAAATACCACAGCGTCTAAGGGGTGTGCGGTAAGCATCACTTCAATGCTGTCGGCAATCAATTCCCTTGACGCTAAAGAGTACCTCATTCCCTTATGATTCATAGCAAGTCCGTCGCAAACGCCTATTGTAAAGAATTCAAAAGGTATTCCCCCTGCGTTTCTGATTCCGTCCTTTACGCATTTTGAAATCTCGTGCAAATGGCTGTGTCCCGGAACATAGTCGCTGGCTGCACACACTACAGCGATAAAGGGCTTGTCCATTTCACTGTCGATAAGTCCCAAGGATTTTAATAATGCTTTGTGAGGAGTTCTGTCTACGCCTTTTTTGATTAAATCACTTCTCATTTTTAGTTTTCCTTTCTAACGAATAATATAAAATTATTTTTCGTACTGTTTTCCCAATAAAGCAGCTCCGATAATTCCCGCCTTGTTGCCTAATTTGCAAAGTGCGATTTCGGTGTTGTGTCTGCTGTTTTTAGAATAAACCTCTTTACTGATGCGGTCTTTAAGAGGATTTAAAAGATTATCTCCTTCGTTGCTGACTCCGCCTCCGATACAAAGAATATCAGGCTGAAAAATATTTATGGTGTTAATAAGACCGCAAGCCAAATACCCGATAAAATAGTCCACAACCTCCTGACCGTGCTTATCGCCGTTTCTTGCGGCATTAAAAGCAGTTCTGCCGCTTACTCTGCCCTCTTGCTCCGCAGTTTTTGCCAAAACAGAATCAGGGTATTCTTCAATCTTTCGCTTGGTATATTTTACAAGAGCAGTGGCGGAACAATAAGTTTCAAAGCAGCCCTTTCTGCCGCAAGTACATTGATCCCCGTGAGGATTAAGCACAGTATGTCCTATTTCCGCACCTGCGTAATTGGAGCCGCTGAAAAGCTTTCCGTTAATAATAATTCCTGCTCCGAGTCCTGTTCCCAAGGTTATGATAATTGCGCTGTCCGCTCCCTTAGCCGCACCTGCATAATATTCGCCCAACGCCGCCGCATTTGCGTCGTTTTCAATATATACGGGAATTTTAAAGGAGTCTGCCGTTGTTTTTTGCAAAGGAACATTTTCCCATTTTAAATTGTTTGAGTATTCTACCAAGCCCGTTTCGGGATTGCAAGTACCGGGACAGCCCATACCTGCCCATTTTATTTGGGAAAAAGGTATTTTTGATTCCGATACCGCAGCTTTTCCCGCTTCTATAACCTTTTGTAAAACTTGTTGGCTTCCCTGCGACGAATTGGTTTTTATCTTGCTTACAGCGATAATATTAAAATTATCGTCAACTACGCCCGCCTTTATGTTTGTTCCACCTATGTCGATTCCCAGTGAATATGCCATAATTCACTCCTATTCCCATTTAATAAATTAAACTTTAAAAAAACGGAAAAATTAAATCTTTTTTTGTTCCAAGCTATTACCTAAACAAGCTAAATATAATAAACATATCAAACTAAGTAATAATTTTCAATAGTGGAATATCACTCTATGTCCGTTACTACCAATTCCGCCTTGCCTTCAAATGTGTATTTGCCGTAGCCTGCGGGAATAAAACAGCTGTCGCCTTTTTTCAGTTCCAAATCGCCGATTTTTCCGTTTCCGTCCAACACAAGAATAGAGTTGAAAGAGCCTTTTCCCGCCTCTAACTCGCATTTTTCGGAAACAGAAGCCTTATTTACACGGAAATATTCACATTTTGAAAGCAGCTGCCAAGTGTATCCGTCCTTTTGCTCAACCTCGCCCATAGCTTTTGTGGGAAATTCGGGGGGAGTGAGCTTTGTTACCTCAACAGCTTTTTCAATATGAAGCTGACGAGGCTTTCCGTCTGCGCCCACTCTGCCGTAATCGTAAATACGGTAGGTGGTGTTGGAGTTTTGTTGAATTTCCGCAATAAGAATACCCTTTCCTATTGCGTGAAGAGTGCCTGATTTTATAAAGAAAACGTCGCCCTTATGTACGGGAACGTTGTTTGTAACCTCCAAAAGGGTGTTGTTTTTAATTCTTGCTTCAAATTCTTCCTTGGTAATATTGTGTTTAAATCCGTAAAGAAGCTCCGCTCCCGGATCGCAGTCTACAATATACCACATCTCGGTTTTGCCGTATTCGCCTTCAACTCTCATGGCGTACTCGTTATCGGGGTGAACCTGAACCGATAAGTTGTCCTTTGCGTCTATAAGCTTTATTAAAATCGGGAAATATTCAAATTTCTTGCAGTTGTCGCCTAAAACCTGCTTTCCCTGTTTATCGATATACTCAGTAAGCGTTTCTCCGCTATGTTCTCCGTTTGCTATTACGCTTTGTCCGTCCTTGTGACAGGATAACTCCCAGCTTTCCGCAATCTTGTCGGCGTTTGAAACTTTTCCGTACTCCTCACGAAGTCGGTTTCCTCCCCATAAATAGTCCTTGCAAGGCGCAGTTAGTTTCATTGGATAAAGATTCATTGTTATTACCTCTTTTCATAATATTGTTCATAATTATTAAAAATGTGAAACTTTTTATTATTTATTAGGTTATATTCAGTATATCACAAAGGCATTAAGCTGTAAATACAGAAATTATAAATTACAAAATTATCCGTTTAAGGCTTTTATAATACGAATATCTTCACCGTAAAAAGTTAATAATTGCAATGTCAACAATCTTGATAATATTCTGCCGCCGTATCTGTTATTAAGCTCTATAAGATTGAAGTTAGTATTCACAATAAGAGGCAAGCCCTTGTTCATTCTTGTATTTAATAGATTATATAAAGCCGCTTGATTGAATTTTGAATCAAATTCCGCTCCTAAATCGTCTATTATCAACAGATTGCAGTCTTGCAGAAGCTGAGCTGTATCTCCTTCTTCGCTGCTGTCAAAATGCTCTTTTTCAATCTTTCGGAACAAATCGGGTGCAGAACCGTAAATAACGCTGAAACCGTTTTTTATCACAGCATTTCCTATTGAAAAGGACAGGTGAGTTTTTCCAAGACCTGTGCCTCCTATCATCAGCAATCCTTGATTTGGAATATGAAAATGCTTTGCATATTCAAAACAAGCTGAAAAATTTTCCTCCATAATCTGACGGTAGGTTTTATTATGCTCTTTTTCAACGATTTCGGGATAATAGGAAAGGTCGAAGTTATCAAAGGAGCATAGATTTAAAGCTGAAGAACTGTTAAAATCAAGGCATTGAAACCGCTCTACATCGTTCATAAAGCAAGAGCAGCGTCTTTCTTCATAAATTCCCGTATCCTTGCATTTTTCACAGCTGTAGTGCAAATCAAGAAAATCCTCCGCAAACCCGTTGGCAATAAGCATCTGTTTAATTTTACGCTTAATTTCCATATTTTCAACAGAAATCTTACTTATTTCCTGCTTTGCATCTTTACTTAAAAGCAGGATTTTTGACAGCTTGGAGCCTCCTATAGCGAGCTGCTTTCTCAATTCTTTTATTTCGGGAATCTTATCTTCAGCTATCTTGATATTGCGACGCTGATTTTCTTTGTTTTCGTTTCTTCTGTTTTCAAGCTCATTTTCTGCCATTACATAATATTTTTGTAAATAACTCACTGATTTCCTCCGCTGTTCGCCTTTTTGCCTGCCATTATCTGTTCGATAAGTGACATATTTAATGATGAGTTTTCGCCCTTTTGCGATATACCGGCAGTGGGCTTTCTGCTGTTTTCTATCTGCTGAACGGTTTTAATTCCCTTGTTATGCCAATCGGTCAAAATCTTATTCATATATGGAAAAGAAAGCTTTCCCGTGCCGTTTAAGGTAAGCTGGTAAGCTTGGTTTATCATTTCGTCGCTGAAACAGTAAACGTTAACCCATTTGTCAATAAATTCTTCCTGCTGCTTGGAAAAAGAGGAGGTCACCTCAAACATTTTTTTAAATCTGCTTACAGCATTGTTAAAGGTTTTAAGCTGTTCAACTCTTTCTTCTGCTTTTTCAATAGTGGTGATTTGTGAATCCGCCCAATCCAAAGCCACCTTCCGCATATAAGAAGGAGTTGCCTTGCCTATGTCAAAGCAGTAGTTAATTAGAATTAAAGCAACTTCAGCCGACAGACAAGTATCCTCCAATATTATCATAATAGTATTCTGCTGATTATGGTTCAAAGGCTTTCCGTAAAGCTTTTCACACTGTTTAAACAGAAAATCCGCATCTTCATTGTTTCTCACTGTTTTTGCAATTTCCACAGGCGGAAAATCAGGTGTTCTTTCTAAATTAACCTTTCTTACCACACTTTCGGAAATTTGCCTTGAAGGAGCAAAGGACTGATTTTGTGCATCGGTATTATTATTGGTGTCGTTATTTAAAGCGGTGCCGTAAGTATTAAAAACAGTATTATCAGCATTTTGACTAATATTGGCAGGAACAAGCTCACCTGTTTCACCTGCGCTTATTACTTCTCTTTCCACCCAAAACCGTATGCTTTCTTCCGTTTCCTCAACAGAAAGGCCTAATTGTTCGCTAATATTCTTGCTGCTGAACAAAACGTTTGAATTTTTCAAAAGATATAATAACACTTTTAAATCATTTTCATTTGCTAATTTTATGTAATTATCCACTACAACAGACGGTACACAGAAAACATTATGCCATATACCCAAATTTAACCTGTAATTCATTTATAAATTATTCCTTCCGAAAAGCCAAATAGACCGCATAAGCAAAAACAAGAAAAACACAATAAACCTTTATTTACCTCTTTTTAACAGCTCCTCTGCGCTGAGCAGCGCCGCCTCGCTATCGGGATTACCCGAAATTATTCTTGCGATTTCGTGTTTTCTTTCATCATAATCAAGAGAGTGAACATTGGTATAGGTTCGCTTATCATCGCTTTTTTTCTCAATCAGCAAGTGTCTGTCGCCCATAGCTGCAATCTGCGCTAAATGGGTTACGCAAAGCACCTGCCTTTTTTCCCCGATTTCCGACAGCTTTATTCCCACCTTTTGAGCCGCTCTGCCGCTTATGCCTGTGTCAATCTCGTCAAAAATCATTGTGGGAACGTCATCTGCGGAAGCTATAACGTTTTTTATCGCCAACATTATTCGGGACAGCTCACCGCCCGATGCAATTTTATTCATAGGCTTAGGTTCTTCACCCTTGTTGACGGAGATAAGCATTTCCACTTTGTCCATACCTGTAACCGATATTTTATCCCGCTGAAAATCAAAAATCAACTTAATATTGGGCATATCAAGAAAAACCAACTGCTCTGTTATTTCTTTTACCAATCTGTCAGCGGATTTTTTTCTTTCCTCGCTTATTTTTGCAGCCTTTTCCTTAACGGTTTCCGCCAATTCTCTGCGCTTTTCGTTTAGTTCATCCAAAACGTTATCGCTGCCGTTTAATTCCTCTAACTCCCTTTTCCAATCCTCTAAGCTTATTATTAAGCTGTCAATATCGGTTTTATAACGTCTTTTTAAAAGCAATAAATCGCTCATTCTGTTTTCAAGGAGAGTTATGTTTTCCGAGCTGTATTCGTCGCTGATATTTTTTGAAATATCCGAACCTATGTCCTCAATTTCAATCAGTACCTGCTCCAATCTTTTAACCGCTTTTAAATATTGGTCGCTTTCGTCGTTTTTATCTGCAATTTTTTCCAAGCTGCCCGACGCATTTTGTATAAGAGCGGCTGCGCTGCTTTCCTCGTCATATCCGCATAATAATCCATAAGCTTTAGACAGTGCCTTTTGAACGGATTCAAACCTTCTTGCGGTTTCTAATTTTTCGGCTGTTTCCTGCTCCTCGCCCTCTTTTAAATCATAGCTTGAAACGTCCTCTATCTTTTCCTTTAGTTCGTTAATTCTGTCTTCCTTGTCATTCACTTTTTGCTGCAAAAGCTTAACCTGCTTGCTGATTTGAGAAAATCGGTGAAAAAGCTGCTTATATTCGTCAAGCGTATTTTCCAAACCGCCGTAAGAATCTAAAATTTCCCGTTGATTGTCCGTACTCATTAAAATAGCGGTATCGTGCTGACCGTGTATATCAATCAAGTCTGACGCTATTTCCTTTAAAACTGCCGCCGTGGTAATCTTTCCGTTAATTCGTGCGGAGCTTTTTCCGTCAGAGGATATTTCACGCTGCAACAGCAATTCTCCCTCATAGGAATACCCATTTTCTTCCAACCTTTTTTGCGTTTCTTTAGGAACATTGTCAAACAAAGCAGTAATAACAGCCTTTTCCTCCCCTGTTCGTACAATATCTCTGCCCGTTCTGCCGCCTAAAACCGCATTTATTCCGCCAATTAGGATACTTTTACCTGCGCCTGTTTCTCCCGAAAAAACATTCAGTTTATCACAAAATGAGATAGTTGCCTTTTCGATAACAGCCAAATTTTCAATATCCAATTCTTTAAGCAAACTATTTCACTTCCTTTAATTATACTACTTGTCGGTCAAACTGTAAAAAAAGTCTGAAATGAGATAAACAATTTGTATTAAAGTGCAGTTTAAACAAGCTGCCGAAATTGCAAAGCAATTTCGAGGTTCGGTGGGGGATTTTACCCCCACTGAACCTAAGATGAGAGACTTT
>CAZRRT010000053.1:0-14719 GCA_964602605.1 uncultured Ruminiclostridium sp. | reverse complement strand
TTCTGATGTTGTCGCCTCGGAAGTTGTTGCTTCTGATGTTGTCGCCTCGGAAGTTATTGCTTCTGATGTTGTTGCTTCTGATGTTGTTGCCTCGGAAGTTGTTGCTTCGGAGGTTGTAGCCTCGGGAGTTGTTGCCTCGGGAGTTGTTGCCTCAGAAGATGTTGTAACTATGGGAGCTGTGGGATCAAAAGCTTCTTCTGCAAGCTCGGGATATACAAATTCTAATGCTTCCTCTCCTGCTCTTAAAGTATACCAAAGTCCCTTAGGCTCATGATCCTCTCCAAAGGTTTTTCTAAATCCTTGAGAATTAGTTCCTACAAGGAAGTATTTATCAGAAATATAAGTTACTTGATCGTCCCATGTAGCATCTACGCCGTACCATTTTCCGTCTTCCATCTGAACATAATTCCAAGCATGAGCTCCGCCGTCTCCAAGTCCTCTTACTACAATACAAGGAATGCCATAGCTGTCGCATAAAACCTTTAATCCTCTTGCGTATCCTGCGCAAACGGTTAATTTTTGTCCGTCTTGATATTCGTCGTTACCGCCGTTCTTATCCTGATCTATAGAATAAAAAGCACTGTATGCGGTCTGATACCAGCCGGTGTTATAATCATTTGTGCTATCTTGTGATGCAGCCTTGTGGTTATATGTTATGGTATTGCAGAGATAATCGTGTATTTTCTTTAACTGATTATAGCGTGTATCTGCTGTGCCTATTTCAGCCTTTATGTTATTGACAGCAGATTCCATTTCGGCTTTAGTGCCATAAACGTTTTGGCTTGAAACATAAAAATTTACTTTATTTAATGTATATGTATATTTTCCGTCACTGTCCGGAGCATAACTATAATTCCAATTATATCCAAAATTCAAAAACGACATCCAGCTAAGTTCGGGGTGATCCATCGCCATAGCTAACGTTCCGGGATAAATGGAATCATTTATTGAGTTAATAATTTCAAGCTTAGATTCAGCACTTAGTTCAAATCCATCAGACTTTGATGATGTAACCTTAAATTGGGTTTTCTTCAAATAATCCACTAAATCAATTTTGATTTGAGATTCCTTATAGTTAATACCATTTCTTAATACGTCGTTGGTATCCCCAAATCCGTCTTTAAAATTATTATAAAACTCATTATAAATATCTTTTGAATTCTTATCCAATTCATTATAAAACTTATCACCGGTGAATTTTTTTGGCTCATTAAATCCGAAAATAGAGAATCCGGGTTTTTTATTTGACTGGGTATGTATTTCAAAAATATCGTCAAATTTAAAATATTCGGATTTATATTCCCCGTACGCCACATTTGAATTGTCGGACTTGTTGTTCGCTGCGTTAACAGCGAAAATATTAGCGGATATAACAAGGGAAACCGACAAAACAGCCGCCAATATTTTTTTAGGTTTGCTGAATTTCATAGTAAAAATCCTCTCTTTAAAATATTTATCATATGCACTATTAACCGACTACATCAAGTGCTTTTGACCAAATTAAATTACTTTGTGCCGAATATTCTGTCCCCACCGTCGCCTATTCCGGGAACGATGTACAAATCCTCGTTAAGACCTTCGTCCAATGCTCCGCAATATATCTCAACATCGGGATAGGCTTCGCGAATGGCGTTAACTCCTTCGGGGCAAGCTACCACCGCCATAAATTTAACATTTACAGCTCCGCTTTCCTTTATTTTCTCAATAGCTTTTACTGCGGTCTTGCCTGTGCCTAACATAAGATCCATAATGATAACTTCACGCTCTTTTATATCAAAGGGAAGCTTGCAGTAATAAACGTGAACGTTTCCGCTGCCGTCCTCGTCACGGCAAATTCCGATATGTCCCACTTTTGCGGCGGGAACAAGCTCAACCGCACCTGTCACCATACCGAGTCCTGCTCTTAAAACAGGAACAAATGCAACCTTTCTGCCCGTGATAATATTGGTTTTTGCAATAGCAACGGGTGTTTGCACCTCAACCTGTTTTAAAGGAAGATCTCTGGTAGCCTCATAGCACATCAGCATACCGATTTCCGAAACAAGCTCCCTGAATTCCTTTGAGCCTGTGTTCTTATCGCGCAAAAGAGATACCTTGTGCTGCAAAAGGGGGTGATCTAAGATTTTAAGCATTTCCATAGTTACTTTTCCTCCAATTTCATCATTTTATCAACTCTGCGGGCGTGTCTGCCGCCTTCAAATTCGGTGGTTAAAAATACGTTAAGCAAGTCTGCGGCAAGACAGTAACCCATTACCCTGCCGCCAAAGCAAGCCACATTTGCGTCATTGTGAAGCCTTGTGTGCCTTGTGGAAAAATAATCGGAGCATAAAGCGGCTCTTATGCCCTTTATCTTGTTTGCCGCCATAGAAATTCCTATTCCCGTACCGCAAACCAAAACGCCTTTTTCCGCCTCGCCCGAGGTTATCTTTTCACATACCTTTTGGGCTATGTCGGGATAATCCGGTTCTTCCCCGCAGTCCAAATATTGATAATTATGCTCTTCAAGAAAATCAATAAGGTGATTTTTCAGTTCTGTGCCTGCTCTGTCGCTGCCTAAAACTATCATTGCTTAGCCTTCCCTTTTTATTATTTAACACATTTATTTAACACAAGCTCCGCCCCATTCAATAACGGTAAAGCCGTTGCGGTCAAATCCTGTCAGCTTTTGAGGAGGAAGCTGCTTTTCATTTTTACTTGGATAATATGCCATAAAAACACGCTTAATATTGTCAGGAGCCGGATTTATGCTTAACGGTGCGCTGCTTTCATAGGAATCCTGCTGAAACGAGATAATGTTATAAGCATTGTCCTGCATAAATGGCAGCCAATATACTATAAATTCATTGTACTCACGGGGAGTAAGCCCCTGCTCAGATAAAGCCCAACGCAAAAATTCGGCTGTGTCGCTGCCTTTAACACAAAAACCCTCGTCAAAATCATATTCCGCTTTGGATTCGGATTCCCAAAACAAATAGCTGTACTCGTTCCCGTTTGAATCAACAAGAGTTCCGTCGGGATATGCGGTAACCTTCCAACCTTCCTCTTTGTATTCGGGGTAAGTATACTTTATTCCGTCAAAATTTAAGCTTACGGAAATATCTGTTTTAGTTTGAGGATAAAGGTAAATAACGGGTTTTCTCGCAATCTTATCCGCATTTTGTTTATTATAAAGATATATTGCAAATATTATGGCAGCCGCAAAAATCACAAGAGCTGCTGCGCCTATTATAAAAACTGTGTTTCTGCGCTTTCTTTTTTTCTTTCGCTGCGCATAATAAGCTGCGTCGTCTATTTTCTTTTCTGTATAATCCTCGTACATAAACGTTTACCTCCGATACGGTCAAAGAGAATCAGCCGCAGCAGCAATAAGAGGACGAGGTTGGCAAACTCTGTGATTAAGCCTTTCTTCAAAATATAAATTTATTATGTTGTAAATAAAAATTATCATAGTAGCCGAAAAGACTGCCAAACCGATTAGTCCTGCTCGAAAGATCGTGTTTCTGCGCTTTCTTTTTCGTCTTCGCTCCGCATAATAAGCTGCGTCGTCTGTTATCCTTTCAAAATCGTCGTCAGCCATAATCATATCCTCCTTTTCGTCAAATATAACCGTACTGCCTTAATTACGCTCTTTCCTCCTGCATTTTTATCTTATTAAAAAGCCTTTGGGGGATAATCACGCCTGCTTTCCGCCCTTATTTTCTCTTGCCAATCTTTCTCTTTCCGCTTGTGGAAGTCTTAAATATATTGGAAGCAGCTCCTTTGCCGACATTTGTTTATATTCAGCGGCGGCAAGGCACACACTTTCTGCTTTTTGAAGCCTTAATTCTAAAGGAGCAAGTTCAATTTGAACATTGTTCAATAAATATTCTTTATTCGTACTAATCTGAACATTGTTCAAAATTCTATATGCAAACTCCGCTCCATCTCCAACAAGAATAATTCTCTCATTTTTGTATTGCTTCAAGTCCCTAAATAACTCCTCTGCTGAAATTGCCCGATCTTCGGTTATTCTTTCGACGCCGCTCTCGTTTATCCTGAAAAGAGCGTTATAAAACTGATTGCACCTTGCGTCCATTACAGCGCAGGCTATGCAGCTGATACCAATTAAGTTATATGCCATAGCGTGTAAGGTTGAAACCGCAAAGCAGGGAATATTTAATGCAAAAGCCAATCCCTTAGCCGCCGCAGCTCCTATTCTTATTCCGGTAAAAGAACCGGGACCTGCGGTAACTGCCACGCCCTCCACATCTTTCATCGGGATTTGAACACAGTTCAGCATATTCTCCGCCATTGGAAGCAATGTTTGTGAATGAGTTTGCCTTGTGTTAATAAAGCTGCCTGCTATTATCTTGTTTTTTGAGCTGTCCTCAGCATAGATTTCGCACAAGGCGCAAGAGCCTGCGACAGCTGATGAATCCAATCCTAAAATAAGCATTTTTGTCCTGTTTTTTAAATTTTCGGCTTAATAAATACCAATCGGTAATAATTATGCCAATAAATCTATTTTACCTTTTCTATGACAATTTCTCTGTTTTCTTCCCCTGTTTTGGTTATGGAAACTTGATAAACCGTATCAAAATTATCGGCAAGATTTGGAATATTTTCACTCCACTCAATGCAAAGAACTCCGTTTCTGTCGAAATAATCGAAAAATCCTATAGCATACAAATCGTCAAAGCTGTTTATTCTGAACAAATCAAAGTGAAATAGGTTTATTTCTCCGTAATATTCGTTTATAAGGGCGAAAGTGGGGCTTGTTACTTCCTCGCTTATTCCAAAACACTTGGCGATTCCCTTGGTGAAGTAGGTTTTTCCCGCTCCCATTTCCCCTTTGTATAACACTCCGTCGTTTGCTTTTAGCTTTTTTGCAAATTCAAAGCCGATTTTAACGGTTTGGGAGGGGCTGCTTGAAATATGCTTTTCTATCAAATCCATAATCAGAATAAGCCGCTTATATTGCCTAAATCGTCAACGTCGATATTATTTGCGGCTGGAGCTTTGGGAAGTCCCGGCATAGTCATAATATCTCCCGCATAAGCAACAATAAAACCTGCGCCCGATGACAGTTTAACGTCACGGATTGTAATATTGAAGTTTTCCGGCTTGCCTAACTTAGTGGGATCGTCGGAAAGAGAATACTGTGTTTTTGCAACGCATACGGGGATTTTGTCATATCCGAGAGCCTCGATTTCCTTAATTGCTTTTTCTGCGGCGGAAGTGTAGGTAACGCCGTCGGCTCTGTAAATTTCCTTTGCGATTATGTCAAGCTTTTCCTTAATGGGCAAGGCTTGGTCATATAAGGGATTAAAATTGCTTTGGCAGCCTTCGCATTTGTCTATAGTATCGATTACCGCCTGTGCAAGCTCCTTTCCGCCTTCTCCGCCTTTTAAGAAAACATCGGAAAAAGCGACGCTGACTCCCATATCATTGCAAAAGTCTTTTATATACCGGATTTCAGCGTCGGTATCGGTGTAAAAATGGTTGATTGCAACCACTACGGGAACTCCGTATTTGTGCATATTTTCAATATGAGTTTTAAGGTTTACAATTCCTTTTTTCAAGGCGTCAAGGTTTTCCTTTGTAAGCTCGGTTTTGGGAACGCCGCCGTTGTATTTTAAAGCTCGTATGGTTGCAACCAATACGGTGCAAGCAGGCTTAAGTCCCGCAAAGCGACATTTTATATCAAAGAACTTTTCCGCTCCCAAATCCGAGCCGAAGCCTGCCTCGGTAACTGCATAATCACCTAATTTAAGCGCTAACTTTGTGGCTCTCACCGAGTTGCAGCCGTGAGCGATATTTGCAAAAGGACCGCCGTGAACTATTGCGGGAGTGTTCTCCAAGGTCTGTACAAGATTCGGATTCACTGCGGTTTTTAACAGCGCCGCCATAGCTCCCACTGCCTTTAAATCCTTTGCAAAAACAGGCTTATTGTCATAAGTATAAGCGACGAGAATGTTGCCCAATCTTTTCTTTAAATCCTTTAAATCTGCGGCAAGGCACAAAATAGCCATTACCTCGGTGGCAACCGTTATGCAGAAATGATCCTCTCTGGGAACCCCGTTTACCTTTCCGCCAAGTCCGATAATGCAGTTTCTCAACGCTCTGTCATTCATATCAAGACAGCGTTTTATCTGAATACGTCTTGGATCTATATTTAAATCGTTGCCTTGCTGAATATGGTTGTCAAGCATAGCACAAAGCAGGTTGTTTGCTGCGGTTATTGCGTGCATATCCCCTGTAAAATGCAGGTTAATGTCCTCCATGGGAACTACCTGTGCATAGCCGCCGCCTGCCGCACCGCCCTTTATGCCGAAAACAGGACCTAAAGAGGGTTCACGGAGGGCAAGCACCGCTTTTTTACCCAATTTATACATACCCTGTGCAAGTCCTATGCTGGTGGTGGTTTTTCCTTCACCTGCCGGAGTGGGGTTTATGGCGGTAACAAGAATAAGCTTTCCGTCTGGTTTTTCCGAAAGCCTTTGTATGCACTCCTCGGTAATTTTCGCTTTATAATGTCCGTAGGGTTCTAACTCGTCCTCGGTTATACCCAATTCTGCGGCAATATCCTTAACCTTTTTCATTTTTGCGCTTTGAGCGATTTCAATATCTGTCAGCATAAAAACCTCCCGTATATTTAGTGAAGCAAAATTATGTCAACTGTGCTAAATATGGACTAAATAGAAATTTATAGAATAATTATAGCATACTTATAAATAAATATCAACCGTTTAATGAAAAAAATTAAGGCGGCACCCAACATTATTGTCATTTTGAGTATTAGTTCAAATGACAATTTACGGATTGCTGCCTATATTATACGTTACTGCCAATACTTTCTGTCAAGAGTTCTGTATTATACGTTACTGCCAATACTTTCTGTCAAGAGTTCTGTATCTTACCGCCTGACTTATATGACGCTTAGTTATTATATCGCTTCCGTCCAAATCCGCCACTGTTCTTGCAACCTTCATTATTCGGTCATAGGCTCTTGCGGAAAGTCCCAATGCGTCAAAGGAATTTTTTAAAAAAGTCTCTCCCTCGCTGTCCAATATGCAATATTCTCGGATTTTTGCGGGAGGAATTTCGCTGTTAAAAAGTATTTCCGTGCCTTTAAAGCGTTTGCTTTGTATTTCCCTTGCTTTTTGTATATTTTCACGGATTTCGGAGGAACACATTCCGACTTTATCGGAGCTGAGATGCTCGTATTTTACTGCGCTTACCTCTGTTTGTATATCTATTCTGTCTAAAATGGGACGGCTGATTTTTCCCAAATACTTGGTTATTTGTATAGGCAGGCAAGTGCATTTTCCCTCGCTGCCGTAATTGCCGCAGGGACAAGGATTCATAGCAGCCACCAACATTGTTTTGCACGGGTATGTAGTTTTGCCCGAGGCACGTGAAATTACAACCTGTCTGTCCTCCAAAGGCTGCCTTAGCGTTTCAATAACATCACGCCGAAATTCGGGAAGCTCGTCCAAAAATATTACGCCGTTGTGAGCAAGGCTTATTTCTCCCGGCATTGCGATTTTTCCGCCGCCTATTATTCCCACTGCGCTGGCGGTATGGTTTATGGGTCTGAAGGGACGCTTTACTATAAAAGGATTGTCGCTGTCCAAAAGCCCTGCCACCGAATATACGGAGGTGGTTTCAATGCTTTCGTCAAAGCTCATAGGCGGCATAACGCCCGGTATTCTTTTCGCAATCATACTTTTGCCCGATCCGGGAGGACCTATCATCAAAAGATTGTGAAATCCTGCCGCTGCGGTTTGAATTGCGGCTTTTATATTCTCCTGTCCCTTAACATCGGAAAAATCAGGCACTTTTAAATATTCCTCGGGAGAAGGCTGATAAGGCTCTGCGGGAGTTATTTTTTCATCTTCTCTTAAAAAGTGAACAAGCTGATTTAAGCTTTCTATGCCGTAAATTTCTATTCCTCTTACAAGGGACGCTTCGTGAACGTTAACCTTTGGCAGAAATATTCGTTTAATTCCCTTTTCCTTTGCGGCGGCGGTCATTGGCAAAATACCCTTGGTTGAAGTCAATGCGCCCGATAAGGAAAGTTCGCCCAAAAATGCGTCGGTTTCATTTAAGGTCGGTATTTCCTCCATAGCGGATAAAATGCTTACCGCTACGGGAAAATCATAGGAAGAGCCGCTTTTTTTCACATCGGCGGGAGAAAGATTTACAGCTATTTTCACAGTGGTAATCTCAAATCCCGTGTTCTTTAATGCAGCTTGAACACGCTGTCTGCTTTCCTGTATGGAAACATCTCCCAAACCGCTTATTTTAAAGTCGGGAGTACCTCTTGAGGTGCTGCATTCAACCGTTACCTCAAATCCGCTCAGTCCCATAAGACCAAAGGTATTTGCCTTAGAAAACATACTGCGTCCTCCCGTACTGCATAGTAAAAATAAGTGAAAATAAAAGTGTAAATAATCTGCTTTTTTTCAGCAGTTAAGTCAACGCTGCATAATTTTTGCCGTTAGTGTATTAAGTCGGATTTTTCTTAGATTGCATAAGTTATCCTTTAAAAGTCTATAATCATTTAAAAAATTTTGACTATAACCAAAAAGGCAAACAATCTTACGGCAAATACGAAGCCGCTGATTGTGCGGTGTTGCATAAGTAATTATATCACATAAATAATAAAATAGCAATACTTTTAAACTTTTAAGTTTAAACGTTTTCAAACAGTAAAATATGTATTGCTGAAAATACGTTTGCAAAGCGGGTTTTGCAGTTTGATAATTATAACTATCATTATAAAAATATCAGGCTGTTTTTTTATTGCAAAAAAGTTAATACTTGCAAAATATAAATAAATTACGTGCAATATTAACCAAATACTGTTTAAGCCGCCGCTTCAGTTTAAATCATCTTTATTGCCTTTTCTTTGAACTATGTTGATTATAAGCATCACCACAGGGAAAAGAACTCCCGCCACAGGCCAAATTATCCAGCTGTATCCGTTTCTCCAGCCCTCTCCCCAGCTTTTTCCTAAAAACAGCATTAAAAGATAAGCCGCAGTAACTACAAGCCAATAAATAGCTCCTATAGTTCCTTTTATGCTGTTAGCCTTTTTCTCGGATTCGGCATATTCCCCTTCCTTTAAAAGCTTCTGCATACATTCGTTTTGAACGCCCGCCAATATGAAAAATACAGCGCCTATTCCTGCGATAATCAAGGTAATGCACAGACAAATAAGCATTATAAATTCATTTTCACTCACAGAACCGACAAAAAGCGAAACGGGAGAAAGAAGACAAAACACCGTTCCCCAAATATTGTACTTGGTATATGTTTGTGAAAAATCCTTTTGCCGTTCCTTTACCAAATCTCTTACTCCCTTTTCCGTTTCAAAAGGCTCTTTTTCAATAAATTCATAAGGTACGCTTTTTGAGCCCGTGTATACAAATAACGCCACAGCAGGAGCAAGGATTATCAGCATCAGCGCAAGTCCCGCAGTACCTGCCGCATCTTCCGAAATTCCCAAGTTGGAATATTGACTGAAAGCTATCATCAAAAACATGGGAATAACGGACAGAATACATAAAAAAGTGCCTATTGCAATTTTTTTTGCCGCATTCCTGCGAATTGAAATAAATTCCTCGGCGTCACTGACAGTTACAGTTCTTACTTTTTTATCCGCAGCTTCATCTACTACAGTATCGGCAGGGTCTTGAACGGTTTTTGAGTTTTGCGGTTTATTTTCTCTTAAATCCAATATACCTTCATCATTTTCAATTTCGTCCTTTAACAGATAATCGGTAGTTACGTTAAAAAGCTTTGAAAGCAGCAGTATTTTTTCAATTTCGGGTACGCTTTGATTGCTCTCCCACTTTGAAACCGCCTGACGGGAAACCTCCATTTTTTCCGCTAACTCTTCTTGGGACATACCAAGCTTTTTTCTTTCTTTGATAATTTTGTCGGCTAAAATCATAATAAAAATCCTTTCAGTTTTTTGGCGCTTTTTCTAAAGGTTATCTCTAAATCGATTTTACATCAAACAAGTTTTTTAAAGATGCCCTAAAGCTCCTGTTAAAAATTTTAGCTCATAGATAAGAAATATGCCACCAACCCACACCTTTCAATTTGTCAACTGACAGTTGCATTGGCTTTATTAAAGGGTTTGCAGCATATTTTTTTGAAATTGAAAATAAGGAGCTGTTTATTCAAAGGTCATCTGCCCCACGTTAAAGTCCGCAGATTTTCCCGCCATAGGAATATTTTTCACCACATATTCTTCTCCGTTTTCAAGACTGCCGTCAGTGTAAATCTTTACAAAATCCAATTCCGACTTGGTAAGGCGCATTACCTGAACTCCCTGTGTGTCACGGGAGGCTTTTGACATAAGCAGATCCGAATTAAAGATAAGAATTTTTCCCGCATTTGACTGCATAAGAAAATCAGTGCTGTCTTTAATCACAAATGCCGCCACTAAAGGCGAATCCGTGTTATAAGCGTTTGCCAATTTCTTGCGGTTTGTTTTGGTTTCAAAAGAGGAAAGGGGTATTTTTGCCGCTTTTCCGTTTTTAAAAAACAGCATAAGAGTTTCACTGTAGTCAGCGGTGATTGCGGTAAACAGCAGGCTTTCACCATTGTCGAACTCCAATTTTGCGGGAATGTAGTCCCCTAAGGCACTTGCCTTTGTCTGTTCAAAGGAGCTTATTTTTGCCTTGTACACAACCGACTTGTTGCTGAAAAACAGCATATCGCCTTTATTTGACACCTCCTGTGACAAAACCACAGCGTCGTTTTCCTTCAGCTTTTGCTCGCTGCTCATACGGAGAGATTGGGGAGTTATCTTTTTGAAATATCCCTCTTTTGTAACAAAAATATTTACCGTAAAATCGGGTTCTTCCTCTTCCTCTATCTCGATTTCCGCCGTGTCGTAGGAAAGCAGGGTGCGTCTTGGCTGCCCGTAATTCTGAATTATATCCTTTAAGTCGGAAATGATGATGTTTTTTATTCTGCGTGGACTTTCAAGAGTGTCCTCCATATCCGCTATATCGGTTTTTAAATCGTTAATTTCCTCTAACCTTTTAAGAATATACTCCTTGTTTATATGCCGCAGCTTGATTTCCGCCACATATTCCGCCTGCACCTCGTCTATGCCGAAGCCTATCATAAGATTAGGCACTACCTCCGCTTCCTCTGCGGTTTCTCTAATAATTTTTATCGCCTTGTCAATATCAAGCAAAATTTTCTGCAAGCCTAACAGCAAATGAAGCTTTTCCCTTTTCTTTCCCAAATCAAATGTGATTCTGCGCTTAATACAGCCTGTTCTGAAATCCGTCCATTCCTTTAATATCTCACCAACTCCCATTACCCTGGGGCTGCCGCCGATAAGTATGTTAAAATTGCATGCAAAGGAATCCTGCAATGGCGTTAATTTAAACAGCTTTTGCATAAGCTGATCGGGATCTACTCGCCTTTTTATGTCAATGGCAAGCTTTAAGCCGGAAAGATCGGTTTCATCCCTTATGCCTGAAATCTCCTTGATTTTTCCCAATTTCACCAAATCAAACACACGGTCCATAATTGCTTCAACGGTGGTGGTAGGCGGAATTTCGGTTACCTCGATAACGTTGGAATCGGCGTCAAAGTTATATTTAGCTCTTATCTTAACAGAACCTCTGCCTGTATCGTATATTTTACGCAATTCGTCCTCATCGTACAGTACAAATCCTCCTCCCGGAAAATCGGGAGCTTTAAGAGTGGAAATTATATCATGGTCGGGATCACGCAAAAGGCTTATGGCAGTTTCGCACACCTCGGTTAAATTAAAGGAACAGATGTTGCTGGACATAGAAACGGCAATGCCGATGTTATTGTTAACAAGTATTGAGGGGAATTTTGCGGGCAGTAATGACGGCTCGGTCATACTGTTGTCGTAATTGGGTACAAAATCCACCGTGTCCTTGTCAATATCGGAAAACAGCTCATTGCAGATTTTATCTAACTTTGCCTCGGTATAACGGCTGGCGGCAAAGGACATATCCCTGGAATAGGCTTTTCCGAAATTTCCCTTGCTGTCCACATAAGGGTGCAGAAGGGTTTCGTTGCCTCTGGTAAGTCTTACCATAGTTTCGTAAATCGCCATATCACCGTGAGGATTAAGCCGCATAGTTTGTCCCACTATGTTGGCGGATTTGGTTCTCGCTCCGTTTAACAGTCCCATTTTATACATAGTGTACAGCAGCTTTCGGTGAGATGGCTTAAAGCCGTCTATCTCGGGCAGGGCACGGGAAACTATTACGCTCATGGCATAAGGCATATAGTTTTCCTCAAGGGTATCGGTTATAGGCTTTTCCGCTACAATTCCCGCTCCCTCTATATAGGCTTTTGGCAGTGATTTATTTTTGTTGGATTGGTTTTTGTTGTTCTTTTTCAATTTATGCTCCAAAACGATTTTATTTTATGTTATTCGGTTTATTAAAGTCAGCTTACGTCAATTATATCGAGATAACGGCTGCCGTATTTTGCGATATAGTCTTTTCTTGCGTTAAGATTATCTCCAAGCAGCATATCAAACATTTCCTGTGTAGCGGCAATGTCTGAGGGCATTACCTTAATAAGCCGCCTTGTGTCGGGGTTCATAGTGGTAAGTGACATCATTTCAGGCTCGTTTTCGCCAAGTCCTTTTGAACGCTGCAGGGTGAACTTCTTTCCCTCCAATGTGCTTACAATGCGGTTTTTTTCCGCTTCCGTATAGGCAAAATAGGTGTCGTCCTTGCATTCTATTTCATAAAGGGGAGATTCCGCTATATAAACATAGCCCTGCTGTATAAGGGTCGGCGTAAGGCGGTACAGCATAGTTAATATAAGAGTGCGTATTTGATAGCCGTCATAATCGGCATCGGTGCAGATTACTATTTTATTCCAACGTAGATTTTCAAGGCTGAAGTTAGATAGCTCCTTGTTGGCTTTGCTCTGCACTTCAACTCCGCAGCCCAATACCTTTAAAAGATTGGTGATGATTTCGCTTTTGAAAATTTTGTCATAGCCTGCCTTTAAGCAGTTCAATATTTTTCCTCTGACAGGCATTATTGCTTGATATTCGGAATCTCTTGCAAGCTTTACCGAACCCAATGCGGAATCGCCCTCTACTATATATAATTCTCTTTTGTCAATATCTTTGCTGCGGCAATCCACGAATTTTTCCACACGGTTGCTTAAATCAATGCTGCCCTCTAACTTTTTTCGTATATTCTGCCGCATTTTGTCGGCGTTTTCGCGAGAACGCTTGTTGACTAAAACCTGTTCACAGATTTTTATTGCCTCGTCGGGATTTTCTATAAAGTACACTTCAAGATTGTGCTTTAGCCAATCAGACATAGCCTCTTGAATAAATCTGTTGTTTATAGCTTTTTTGGTTTGATTCTCATAGCTGGTTTGTGTGGAAAAGTTTGAAGATATAAAAACAAGGCTGTCCTCCACATCGGCAAAGGTGATCTTGCTTTCGTTTTTCTGATACTTGTTATTGTTTTTAAGATAAGCGTCTATCTGATACACAAATGCTTGTCTTAAAGCCTTGTCGGGGCTTCCGCCGTGTTCAAGCCAGCTGGAATTGTGGTAATGCTCAATAAGCTTAACCTTATTTGAAAAAACAAAAGCAGCTTTCAGCCTTACCTTGTATTCGGGCTTGTCCTCCCGATCCCTGCCCTGCTTTTGCGCCTGCCAATGTTGAGGAACGGTAAGAGCGTTTTCGCCTACGATTTCATTTAAGTAATCGTCAATTCCGTTTTGATAGCAGAAAATCTTTTCATCAAATTCTCCGTTTTCCTTTTCGCTGCGAAAAACAAACTCCAAGCCGTCGTTGACGATAGCCTGCCGCCTTAATACATCGTAAAAGTATTGGTCGGAAATGTCAATTTGGGTGAACACGTCAAGATCGGGCTTCCACTTGATTTTTGTGCCGTTTATTCCCGATGACTTTTTCTTGACAAAACCTTTTTCGTTTTCCTCCAAGGTTACGTTAAAGCCCTTTTTAAAGCTTAATTCGTAACACCAAGTTCCGTTATCACTGACAACCTCCATATATTCGGAGGAAAACTGAGTAGCGCACAAGCCCAAGCCGTTAAGTCCCAAGGCGAAGGTGTAGTTATCGCCGTCATTGTTGTTGTATTTTCCGCCTGCGTATAAGGTGCAGAATGCCAACTCCCAGTTGTACTTTTCCTCGTTTTTGTTGTAGTCAATGGGGATTCCTCGTCCGTTGTCCTCCACCTCTATGGAGTTATTATGAAATTTTGTGATAATTATCTTTTTGCCGAAACCCTCTCTCGCCTCGTCTATGGAATTGGAGAGAATTTCAAATACCGAGTGTTCGCAGCCTTCTATTCCGTCCGATCCGAATATTACCGCAGGTCTTTTTCTTACCTGATCAGGTCCTTTTAAGGAAACTAAGCTGTTGTCGCCGTAATCTTTCTTTGCCATTTGATTCTCCGATTTTGTTTTATTACATTTGTTATTTAAAAATATTTACACTTTTTATTATATCAAGAGCATAGTGCAGCGCAGCGATTTCGCAAATTGATACAATAATTTCTTCATTTTGAAAATACTATATCATAAAAAGAGCGCAGCGCAGCGGAGCGATACCACTAAACGATACAATAATTTCAAAAATTTAAATAAAATCTTCCTCTTTACTTCATTTTGAAATTATTATATCATAATAAGAGCGCAGCGCAGCGGAGCGATACCACTAAACGATACA
>CAZRRT010000052.1:2795-14856 GCA_964602605.1 uncultured Ruminiclostridium sp. | reverse complement strand
AAGCGGAGATTTTCCCCCCTCCCCCTATGGTTTCCACCTAAGAACCGTTTCCTTGCCCCCCTCCCCCTTTTTCTCCGCTTTGGAAGTTGGTGGGGATTTTTTTGTTTGTTTCTCGGTTTCTTATTTTTTTCTTTAGCGGTCGGTGTTTTTTCGTCGGGAAAATTGTGGTGCTGTTGGATTTTGCGGATTCTTGCTATATCCTGAAATTGTTTCTGCGAGTGGTGATGTTTATGGGTCAAGAATGGGGTGCTTTAGCATTTTTTGGTGTGCTGCCCTTCCTAAACACCGTCTCCCCCTATGGTTTCCACCTAAGAACCGTTTCCTTGACCCCCTCCCCCTTTTTCTCCGCTTTGGAAGTTGGTGGGGATTTTTTTGTTTGTTTCTCGGTTTCTTATTTTTTTCTTTAGCGGTCGGTGTTTTTTCGTCGGGAAAATTGTGGTGCTAATGGATTTTGCGGATTCTTGCTATATCCTGAAATTGTTTCTGCGAGCGGTGATGTTTATGGGTCAAGAATGGGGTGATTTGGCTGTTTTTTTGTGTGCTGCCAAACACCGTTTGTGAGAGTGGTAATGTTGTGCTTTCAGTTTTACAGGCTGATTTTGGTGCTGTTATATTGTTTTTTCTAATTCTTTATTGCTCGTTCCTTTATAATTATTCATTACTGTTTTTTTACATATTCTCATTATTATTAAAGATAATTTTACGATTTTGGAAGTAGAACCTATTTTTGCCGATTTCGGTACGCTGTTTATTATCAGTACACTATTTATATAGGTATGATATTACACGATTACACTGTTACAGTATTATACTACCCACTTATATCCGTATCCCCAAACGGTTTGAATATATGAAGGCTTAGAGGGATCGTCCTCTATTTTCATACGCAGACGCCTTACGTTTACGTCCACTATTTTGTCGTCGCTGAAAAATTCGTCCTGCCACACTTTTTTTAATATGGAATTGCGGTCGAAGGCTATTCCATCGTTTGTGATAAACAGCTCCATAAGTCCGTATTCGATTTGAGTAAGGTCGATATTCCGTCCGTTTTTGGTAACGCTTCTGCTTTGGGTGTCAAGAACAAAGGGTCCCGACTTAATATACTGCTTGCTTTCTCCCGTGTCCCCCGAGGTGGAAATTCTGCGGAACACCGCATCTACTCTTGCCACCAATTCAAGGGGAGAAAAAGGCTTTGTTATGTAATCGTCCGCACCCGAGGTAAGCCCCTGCACCTTGTCTATCTCTTGGCTTTTGGCGGTAAGCATTATTATTCCTATGCGGGAATCCTTTTCTCTTATAGCCTTGCAAACCTCCAAGCCGCTTATTCCCGGCATCATAATATCCAATATAATCACCGAAAAATATCCAAAGGAGTTGTTAAATTTCTCCAAAGCGTCCTCGCCGCAATTTACGTCCGTTACCTGATAGCCCGCTCTTTGAAGATTTATCACCACAAAATCGCGAATAGCGTCCTCGTCCTCGCATACCAATATATTTTTTTTCATCATTGTGTCAGCTCCTTTTTGTAATAATACTAAGGCTGTTCTTAAGTTCGTCGGGCGTCAGTATCAAGGGATTTTCCTCTTCACCCGATTTCACATAAATTCCGTTTTCGTTATCCTCAAAAAGCTCCCAGCCCTCCTCTGTAGGCGGATTTTTTGAAATCTGTATGGATAATAGGGGACGTCCAATGTTGCCGTCGCTGTATTCCATAAAGTTTACAATGTTATTCTCGGTTTTTTGAACGGTAACAAGCCACTGCCACCGCACGGGAATGTAAAAGATATATTCATAGCCGCCGCTTACATAGGTGGAACACTTTACGCTGAGATTAAAAGTTTCGGTATCCACAACCTCCCAATCCACATAATATTTCTGTTCGGGAATGGTTAAGGATTCATAGCCGGGCAAAACATTGGTTATGGGTATTTCAATAAGACCGTCGCCGTCAATATCCGTGCTGAAAAGAACGGGAAGATCCGAATTGCTTTTTCGCAGTGTTTCCCCGCCAAAAAGCGGCTTTAAATTGTCGTTCCTGCAAAACAGCACCTGTGTGCTGTAGGAATTTTCTCCCTGTGAATAATCAAGATACAGCAGAGAAACGCCGTCCTTTATTTTTTGTCTTGTAAGTCTTTGCACCACAGCCGAATCGACGAATATAGACTGTGAGGTAAGCAGACCGAAGCCTTCTGCCTCAGGGTCGTGACTCTCGCCCAACAAATTTGCCGCATATTGATTCAATGCAGGGTCAAAGGTTATTAAAAACACCTCGTCATAGCCGTCGTCGTTTAAATCGGATATATCCATAAAGCTGTAGGAGGCTTTATACAATTCCTCAAATCTGTCCTCGGAATAATGAAAAATGTTTAAGGAGTTTTCCGCTTGTCCCGAAAAGTTGCCTGTAACTATTATATCCGTGCCGCTGCCGAAATCGTAAAAGCTTATTCTTTCTATATCCGTGCAGGAAACGGAGCGATCCGCCGCCGAAACCCACTGCCCGCTTTTTCTGTCCAATATGTTTATTCTCAAGCCGCCCGACGTTTCCGAATTGGGAATTTTTTCACGGTAAAAAACCAAGGCCTCCTCACCTTCATCGTCGTCTATATTGTACAGAATAAAGGCGTTGCGAAACTCTCCCGATTTGGGATAGATAAGCTCTGCCTGCTCTCCTATGCTTAGGGAAAGAGCGTTGTATATTTCCGCCTGCTCTTTATTAAGCTTCGGAGCGGACAGCAGCAAATCCAAGGAGGCGTCAAATATGGTGCAGCCGCTGAGTATCAGAGAAGCCGAAGCTGCAAGAACAGATAATCCAAACCTATTTTTTTTCATACCTTTTCCTCTTGTATAGAGGAGGCTTTATTTTTGTTTTTGTCATAATACAGCACATAAAGGGCGGCTATGCCGATAACTGCCGCTCCCAACTGTGAAATGGGGTGCATAGCCATATGAGCTTCCATATACTTTTTATCTATAAGCCAAGCTATATATCCCGAAAGTGAAGCGCTGAGGGAAAGCATTATAAAGCCGCCCGAAAATACCATAAGTTTAATTCTGGAAAACCTTGATTCATTGTCGGAGAAAAATCTGCCCAAGGCAAGGAAGAAAACCACCGACAATATATAGGACAGCAGAAGTATAAGCTCGTCGCTTACTCTCACTATTATGGTGTCCCTCATAAACAAGGCGGCGGATTTAACCGTATAGCATATTGCAGCAAGCAGCAGCATATAGCCCGCTCCCGCTCCCAAGGTCTTTTTGCTGAGAATAAGAAATCCCACTGCCGCAAAAACTATAAACAAAGCAATTTCCATTAAAAGGTTAACGGTCGAACTTTTTAATTCCGAAAATCCGAAAACCAATTCAATAAGCTTCAGCGCTGCGGCAATGATAAAGGAAAATCCCAAAATACCCGTTCCCTTTGAGGAAATGGAGCTTCCCCTGCGGGTAAAGGCTATGCTGTCATTTTGTCTGTCCAATATTGCCAATGCGATAAAAGCCGCTGCAAACAAGGCAAAGAATATGTATAATCCTCCGCAGGCGAAAAATCCCATATCCCTGTTAAAAAATCCCATTTCGTTGTAATCCACCGCAAAAATGATTTGAAACGTACGGAAAACAACCGTTACAACCGATGCGAAAATTACAGCCAATGGTATAGTCTTTGTGACCTTTCCCTTTTTTCCCATAATATAATATTTTTCTTTATCCCTTTTTCGGCAAATACTTGCCAAAAACGGACAAAGCTCCTTTCTTATAAAGAATTATGATATATAAATATATTTTTTGTTTTTTCCAATTATTTTCAGCAGAATATTTTTTAATAATACAAATATATTTTATTGATAATTTATACTGTTTGTCTATAGTAAGATAAACAATTAGTATTACATTATCCGTATCCACACAATAATACAGAATATATTATAATACATATTTTAATATTAGTCAACTGTTTAACCCCTGCATATTTAAAAGAAATATAAGCAAATATAGGCAGAAATATAAGTCTTAGATCAGCAGCAAAACCGCAGCCGCCGTCAATGCCAAAACCGCAGCGCCTATTATCAATATTATTTTTTTCTTATTGGAATGAGTTTTGCTGTATTTTACCGCATATAAAAGCTTTTGTGCGCTTTCGTTAAGCTCCTGCTGATTGGCGGTTATTTTGTCGGGCTTTAAAAAAAGTATGGCACGGTCAAAGCACTCGTTTTCCGTATCCTTGATTTCCACTATAAGCTTGTTTACCCCTCTCATTTAACTGTTCCTTTCTTGTTTTTAATAACTGTTTTCTTATTATTCAAAAGAATTTTACAGAGTGTATTATTGGAAAAATTATCCCAAATATACGGTTTTCAACGGGTTTTCCTGTTGAAAATGTGGAAAAGTCCCGTTTTTAACTGAACTCGACTGCATTTTTGGTGGAAAACTTTGTGGAGAAAGCTGAAAACCCTTGATTTTAACTGTTTTGTGTTTTCGACTGTTTTTCTGCCTAAATTAAAAATACGGAAATTACATTTACTTAAAATTGAATATTTTTAAAACCGGTTTTTTTATAAATCTAAAATTTTTTAAAAACGTAATAATGATGACGAAATATAAAGCTATTGTAAAATTATCCTCTTTGTTGTATATATTATATAATCTACAAATTGTATAATATTATATTACTTACTGTAATAATAGCAGTTTTCAACAGGTTTTACCCATAAAATCAGTGGAAAGTGTGGAAAACTCCCATATTAAACTGAACTTGACTGCATTTTTGGTGGAAAACTCGGTTGAAAATGTTGAAAATGGCTTTGCCATAGGAAATATTCGGCGGAATCCCACAAGCGGTTAGTTGAAAAAATTTATTAGGAGAATTGCAAAATGAAAAAGTACATCTTTATGACAGTGATAATTGCGGTTTTAATTGTAACAGTGCCAAAGCTTCAAGCATTTATTAACGGCAAAGCGGGATCAAAGCCGCCACAAAGCTTTACTCTTACTTTAACAGACTCGGGCAGAGAAATAACTCTTTCTGCGGAGGAATATCTTATAGGCTGCTTATATGCGCAAATTGACGTGTCCTATCACATTGAAGCGTTAAAAGCGCAGGCTGCGGCGGCTTATACATACGCATTGAGATTGTTAAAGGACGGAAGGCAGCTTTCCGACAGCACTTCTCTCTGTCAGCCTTACTTCACGCCCGAGAATGCAAAAAAATATTACGGCGACAGCTATGAAAAGTACCTCTCTAATGTTAAAGAAGCGGCAAGCTTTGGAGCGGCGCACCCCCTGTATTATGAAAACAAGCCTATTTACAGTGTGTATCATTCGGTGTCCGCAGGCTGCACCAACCGTCCCGAATATATATGGGGCGTCAACATTCCCTATCTTACCCAAAAGCCTTGCCCGCAGGACGCAAAATATGTGGATTTCAGCGTAAAAAACGAAATCTCCCTTGATAATATGCGGCAAAAGCTGTCGGACTTTGATTCATCTTTAAAAATGCCCCTTGATTATAACCTTTGGTTCACAGATATGGAAACGAACGATTACGGTTATGTTAAAAGCATTAAAGTGGGAGGCAAAAAATTCAGCGGCGGAGATATATGGCGGATTTTGGGACTTAAATCCACCGCCTTTGAAATAAAGTGGAACGGAATGGCTTTTTCGGTATACACCAAGGGCTACGGTCACGGAGCGGGTATGAGCCAATATACGGCAAACGTAATGGCAAAGGAGGGAAAAACAGCGGAGGAGATTTTAAAATATTTTTATGATGCTGAGGTGACTTAATAAAGCCTTGATAATACAAAAACTCCCCTATTGCAATAATTTGGCAATAGAGGAGTTTAATATATTTATTAAAATAGTAGTAAATTCCGTTAAGTCAAGCAACATAAGTATAACGCACTTGCAAGGCACTGCACAATTCAAATTTTACGAGCGGGATTATATTTGTAATCGGGAGCGTAATTAAGCAATTTCCGCTTTGAAAAGGCAAAGCCTATTATCTTTTTAAGATTTCCCCCGAAAAAGTCAAGGGATTTTATCTTATAGGCTCTTACAAACAGCCAGCAAAAAGCTACCAATGAGGTTTTTACTCTTTGATACAACAAATTGGCAAGGTAAAACTCAGCTTCGGGAGTGGATAAGAAATAGTCCTCAACTCTCTCGTTGGCTTTTAGGTAATCGCCTATGCAGTTTACTCCCGTAAGCCCCGTAATGCTGTCGCTGTGGCGGGTATAAATGTAGGAATGATCGGTGATAACCGCAATTTTACGAGCGTTGTAAAACACAATGGGCATCATTGCGTTATCTTCAAAGGTGGCGCAGGGGAAAGAAATTCTGTTTTCGGTAAACAGGGTTCTTTTAAACAGCTTGCTGCAAATGTATCTTCTGACGGAAATATCCCGTATAATATTTCCCACCATTTGCTGCGAGTTGTAAACACCCTCTTTTTTTACGATTTTGCTTTCTCTGACACCTTCGCCGTATTCGTTGCAGCAGGAGTAGCTGCATATGGAAATGTCTGCGTCTGAGTTTTTTGCCGCCTTGTAAAGATTTAAAAGGTAGCTTGGGGCAATGGCGTCGTCGCTGTCCACAAAGCAAAGATATTCGCCTGTCGAAAGCTCTATTCCTCTGTTCCTTGCAACTCCCACTCCGCTGTTAAGCTGATGAAAAAGTTTAAATCGTCTGTCGCAGGTGTATGCTTTTGCAATATCCGCCGCATTGTCGGGAGAACCGTCGTCCACAATTATCACTTCAAAATTTTTAAGTTTCTGCGCTTTTATTGAATCAAGACATCTTTTTATATATTTTTCTGTTTTGTAGACAGTGACTATAACACTGACAAAAGGTGATCTGCTCATTTTTATTTCCTCTGATAGCTTGATATATTTTTTGACTTTGAAATCTGCAATAAGTCCAATCACTTATATTAGACGGATTATTTTTCAAAAGGTTACAGCCCAAATGTAAACTTCTGCCATTTGCACAAAGTTTTCAGTTTAAAGCCAATAATCTTGTACATATTGACTGCAAGCGGATTTAAAGGTGTAATAATGCCACTAATACAGTTGACGATTTGATTATACTCTTTTATGCTTGGTTTGTCAATAGCAAAATAATTGTTATTTTGTATAAAAATATTGTTTGCGGGGCTTATATTTTGTAAAGGTTTTATCTGTTCGGACTTGGGTTTATGCCGACTACGATTAAATCCCTATTTGTGAAATATGTGAAATAAGAGATTAAATCTGGGCTAAGGGGCGCAAAGCAAAAGGTGGGGTTAATGTCGCAAACCCCACCTTTTGCTTTAAAGCGCAGCTTAAACAAGCTGCCGAAATTGCAAAGCAATTTCGAGGTTCAGTGGGGGATTTTACCCCCACTGAACCTAAGATGGAGCCCGCCGCCTTAGAGGCGGGGGACATCTTTGCAGTGGTTATAATGATATATGGGCTTTATCATTTTTTACATTTTGCGTGCAAACCACGGGAATACTGATCTCCGTTACAAACTTTTCGGTATCGCTTGTAATTCCGTAATCAATCATTGTAATCTCACGGGAAAAGCCGCTGATTTCAAGCTTATGCTCGGCAATATAATTTATTAACTTCCGATACTGTTCCGCCGCTTCCGTAATAGAATTTTGAAATTTTCAACAGTTTTCGCCTAAGAAAACAAAAAAACGCCCGTAAATTCCCTCTCGATTTATACGAGAAACAACTTACAGGTGCTAATACTCAATGATATTTTTTAGTCATAAGTCTGCTAATCAATATATCCTTACTTATTATCAATACCACTCATGCTTTTCATCACGGTTAAGCGAATTTATGCGGGAGATTTCCTCCTCTGTCAGTTCAAATCCGAAAACATTGAGATTTTCCTTGATATGCTCGGGATTGCTTGATCCGGGTATTACCACAACGCCCTTTTGCAAATTCCACCGCAATACAACCTGCGCCGAAGTAACGCCGTGTGCGTTTGCAATTTCGGTAATTACGCTGTCGCCGAGTATTTCCTTGGAGTGACCTCTGCCGCCGAATGGAAACCAGCCTTCAACCACGATACCAAGCTTCTGAATATAAGGAATAACGTCGTTCTCCTGATAGTAAGGGTGTATCTCGTTTTGCACAACTGCGGGCATTGTGTCCACCTGCGGCAGAAATTCCTCAAATTCCTCAATATACCAATCAGACAAGCCGATAGAACGTATCTTGCCGTCTTTGGCTGCCTGCTCCAACGCCTTATACGCTTCAACATCGTGCGAGCCGGGGTGGTGCAGCAGCATTAGGTCGATATAGTCAAGTCCCGTTTCTTCAAGTGCTTTGTCAATCTCCGCAGCCGCATTTGCAAATTGATTTGGATAAAGCTTTGTGGTGACGAAAATTTCCTCTCTCGGAATTTTACTGTTTCGCACAGCCTCCCCAACGCTGTCCTCCGTACCGTAAAAAAAGCCGTATCTATAAGCCTGCCGCCGTTATCCAAAAGTGCATTTACGGAGTTTACGCACACATCGTCGGACAGTGCGATTGTTTCACTGAGAATATTCACACCCTTTGACATCATTACCTCGGTATTGCGGAACAGTGCGTCAAAGCCTTGATATGCAGTATATTTGGGAGGAACGGTTTTCATCAATTCGGGATCGACCACCGCAAGCACGGGAACGATAGAGGGATCGCCGAAACCAATCTTCTCATTTGTCTGATGATTGGTAATAACGCCCCAACAGTTGATCTCCGAGCCTGTTCCCGATGAAGTGGCAACGGTTACGATAGGCAGTGCAGCATTGACCGGCGGCTGCCCCTTGCCCGTACCTCCGCTGACGTAATCCCACAGATTGCCCGGATTGGTCGCCATTGCCGCCACAGCTACCGCACTGTCTAAAACAGCTCCGCCGCCTAATGCAAGAATAAAGTCACAGCCGTTTTTCTTTGCCGCAGCGGCAGCTTCCATTACCACCTCTTTAGAGGGATTTTCGTGAATATTATCGCAGAGAACGTATTCCGCTCCCGCCTTTTCAAGCTGCTTCTGTACCCGTTCAAGAGTGCCGTATTTCTTTACGGAGTTGCCGCTTGAAATAAGCAGCAAAGCCTTTTTGCCCGGCAATTTTTGAATGCCCGGCTCATTAAGCTTGCCTGCTCCGAAAATAAGATTTGTGGGTTGTTAAAGCTAAAATTCATATTCATAATTATGTTCTCCTAATTCTTATCGTTTTTCATTGTGTACACCAGATAGTCAAGGCAGTCAATCATCTTTTGACTGACGTGGACTTTATCCAATAAAGACGCTCTGTGCATTGAAAGAAGCCGATACTGTTCCTGCCGCCTCCCCTCTCTTTGCAGCTGAAAAAAACTTTTTATGGTCGCCTCGTCGCACCCTGAGTCCTTCAGATTGCGAAGAAGCTGTGTTTCCTTGGATATTTCGTTCACACCGTCACCTACGCTTCTGTTTTTATTGTAGCGCAAGAAATATGAAATAGCAAATACTTAATTTGAAAATCACGTTTTGCTTTACAAGCATATCACATTATGTTATAATGCGGGACTTGGATATGCGATTGCTGTCGACAAGATAGTCAACACCTCCGAAGAAAGTTCGCTGTGCTTCAGACCCTTAGAGCCGAGGCTTGAAGCGGGACTTAATCTGATATGGAAAAAATATCCCGTGTTTTCCTCTGCGGCGGGGTTGTTTTTGGATAGGTTTAGGGAAGAGTTTGGGCAAATAACTGAGCAGAGACTTTTTATCTCCCATAATTTGTTTTTCTGTTTAGTTGTGTTATCGTTACCAAAAAGATTTTTTGTAAAACAAGCATAAAAATACGCTATCGTGAGATTGAGAGCATATTGGGTGCAGCGTCACGCTGCCTGTGTTAATGCGACCGAATAGTTTTTAATTGCAACAAACGCAGCGTAGGCGCAGCACGTGTCCAATAATGCGGTTTTGCGAAGCAAAATTGCCGACTTTGTCGGAAAAGCATTATAAGACGAAAATATCGGGGCGAGTTGTTCCTCGCCCCGATATTTTCTTGTGTTATTGTTACCAAATAGATTTTTCAACTTGTTTCAAAATTCGGAACGAAAGGGGTCTTAGGGGAAACCATCAGGCTTTCCCCTTAAATTTTAAACAAAAAACCTCCGATTTTGCGATAGCAAAATAAGAGGTTTACTTGTGTTATTGTTACCAAAAAGATTTTTGGGGAAATAACATAAAAATACGCTCTTGTGAGATTGAGAGCGTATTAGCTGCCCGGCTTCCGGGCTGGCACGCCAAAAGGGATTCGAACCCCCGACCTACTGGTTCGTAGCCAGTCACTCTATCCAGCTGAGCTATTGGCGCATATTTCGTACTTATATATTATACTATTCAACACCTCGATTGTCAAGAGTTTTAATAAAATTTATTGAAATTAAAGCAAAAAGTTAAATTTGCACCTTAAAAAGAACCTGTATTCTGAATTATTTTCCGCTTGCTCATATTCTTTTAAAACAGTATTTTTTATCCATTCCGTTTTTTGCGGGCTGTTATCCTCAAATTTTGAAAGTATTATTTTTCCCTGCCCAGCCGCTTCCAAAATTGCTTGATAAGCGTCTTTTATATATTGTACGGCATAAACCTTTACCGGATTTTCCGAAATTTTTGCAAAGGGTATTTGGTTAAAATCCATAAAGCACTCATTTTCGTCCTCAATAACGGAATAAATATAACCGCTTACTCCCTTGTAGGTGTCAATGACAGCATTGGGATAATACTCCTCAAGAACTTGTATTCCCTTTGAATTAAAGCCGTAGGGACCCCATTTGCTGTAGCCTCCTTTATGCTCAAAGCCGTTTTCCACACAGCATTTCTCCACTGCATTGCTTAGATACACCAAAACATTTTCTCTTTTTTGGGAAAAATAAACAAGGGGCTTTCCGTGATTTGAAGTATGAGGAACAAGCGTTGTTAAATCGGGTATAGGCGAGGCGTGGTACAGCATTTTTCCTCCATAATAATGGGAATAATGAGAATGGAACCCGCCGCCTAAGAGGCGAGTTCCATCTTTGCAGCGGTTATATTTAATCTTTTTTTCCCTCAAGCAGCTTGTAAACCAAAGCCGCTAAGGCTGCGCCCGCAAAAGGTCCTACAATAAATACCCAAAGGGAAGAAAGTGCGTCGCCGCCCGCAAAAATAGCAGGACCTAAGCTTCTCGCAGGATTTACGGAAGTGCCTGTAAGTCCTATTCCCAAAATATGTACAAGAGTAAGGGTAAAGCCGATTACTATTCCGCCGAAAGAGCCGTGGCTTGCATTTTTTGAAGTGACGCCGATAATGGTCAGTACGAAAATAAAGGTAAGCACGATTTCAACAATAAGTCCCGCGCCCGCATTTCCGTTAACGCCCGCAAGTCCGTTAGAGCCGTACCCGCCCGTTTTATCGGTTACTCCGCCGAGAGTGAAGATAAGGCTCAATATTCCCGTTCCGGCTATTGCGCCCAAGCATTGTGAAACAACATAGCCTATAAAGTCCTTAACCGACATTCCTCCGCTGATAAGTACGCCCAAGGATACGGCGGGGTTAATGTGACAGCCGGATATATTGCCTACGCAGTATGCCATTCCCACTATTACCAAGCCGAAAGCAAAAGCTGTGAGAATATAGCCGCAGCCGTTGGCGGAATCGCAGCCCACTAACATAGCAGTTCCGCAGCCCATAATCACAAGCGTCATTGTGCCGATAAATTCGGCAGCATATTTTCTTACAGACTCCATAAAATTACCTCCGATTTTATTATCTCTAAAAAAACGGTTTTTTTCAAGCAAGGTTTTTAGAGATTGCCTAAGCTTTCTATTATTATACTATATTAACAATTACTTGTAAAGATGTAATAATGATTTTATTGGCAAAAATCAATACTGCAAATCATAACAGCACACAGC
This sequence comes from uncultured Ruminiclostridium sp., assembly GCA_964602605.1. GTDB lineage: Bacteria > Bacillota > Clostridia > Oscillospirales > Ruminococcaceae > Ruminiclostridium_E. The sequence continues at coordinate 2,944 of CAZRRT010000052.1, read as the reverse complement.
GGAAAGCTTTGATTTAAACATCTGTGCATTATAAGGCTTTGTAACGCTGTCCTTTTCCACAATTACATCGTATTTTCCGCAAAAATCAAAGAAGTTGTCGCTGAATATGCAGTCCCCCTCTTTTAAATCCAGCCAAACTCCCTTTGCAA
>CAZRRT010000052.1:0-2785 GCA_964602605.1 uncultured Ruminiclostridium sp. | reverse complement strand
TTTTAAGATGAAGTATAAATTGAGAGGGAGTTTCCTCCAAGCTTAAGGACAGCTGAGGGTTTAAGAATTTAAAGGATTTGGGGCGGACAAATATTGTGCTTCCTCTTGATACGGTTTTTCCCCCGACAACGGCGGAATATTCCAAAAAGCAGCTGCGTCTGTCCTCTGTTTCTTTCAGCTCCTTTGAGAAATCCAAGGCTATTATTTCGCTTGCGGAAAGAGCGGGTACGTTAAAGCCCAGCTGACCGCTTTTCAGTATAACGCCGTCGTTTCTTCTGAGCAGCCAAGATACTGTTCCCTCTGCCGCTTGGAAGGTATCGTTAGTGATATGCAGCTGTATATCCTTTATATTTTCTTCCAAGCAGGACAGCAATATTGGCGCATAGAAACGCTTTGACGCATAGTACAAGGCTTTCGGTCTGCCGTAGTAATCCACTGCCGACCAGGATATAACCGGGTTGCTGTCGTTAAGCTGCCAAAACAGGCTGCCCATACATTTTCCCCTGTTTCGCCTTAAATGCTCGGCGTTCAGCCTAATAGATTCCGCCTGCACAAGCTGCGTGGCGTATACCGTTTCCTCAAAGCTTTTTGGACAGCGGCACATTTGAGCTATGTAAAACAGCAGCTTTTCGTTTCCCAACGTACATTTTTGGTGCGCCTCCATAACGGGAGAGGTAAGGTTCATATCCTGCTTTCTTGAAAAAGCGGCTATTGTTTTAACGGAGGGTATGGATTCAAAGCCGTATTCTGAGCAAAAGGGAAAATAATTCTTCCTGAATTCCTCCAAAGGCGCAAACCCGTGCCACACCGCCCAAAAATGCTGATCCCCTTTATCGCAGTTTGCGCTTTCTTTAAAGCACTCGCTGCTATTAAACTGATTTCCTCCCGACGAGGGAGAGGAGGGCCAATAAAAGGTTTGCGGATCAAGCTGCTTTAATTGATTTGGTATAATTTCTTCAAACAGCTTTACATAGTCCTCTTTGGCTTCGGCGTCCTCGGGAACGTTCCAGCCCTCCCACATACTTTCTATCTCGTTATTTCCGCACCACAAGCCAAGGCAAGGGTGGTTGCGCAATCGTATTACATTGTCCTTAACTTCTTTTTTTACAGAATCGGCAAAGGCGGTGTTAAGCTTGTACGCTGCGCATGCAAACATAAAGTCCTGCCACAAAATAAGTCCCAATTCATCGCACCTGTCAAGAAAATGATTGTCGGGATAAATTCCGCCGCCCCACACTCTGACGCAGTTAAAGCCCATTTCAACACAGTTTTCCAACATTTCGTCAATACGCTTGTCGCCTACAAAGGGCAGTATCTGATCGCTTGGAATAATATTTGCGCCCATAGCGAAAATTTCCCTGCCGTTGCACACAAAGCAGAATTTGCCGTTAACGGGGTCGTTGTTGACGGTAAGCTGTCTGAAGCCTATTCTTTCAGTATGCCGGCAGATAACCTTTTCGTTTTCCAGCACTGTCAAGGTCACCTGCTGCAAGGGCTGATTTTTGTCGCCGCTGCCGCATCTCACATTCCAAAGAGGGGGATTTTCAATGGTGAAGCGGGTTTTTTCGCTTTTTGTAAGGCTTTTTCTTGATATTAGGCTTCTGCCGTCGGACAAGGTTATTTCCGTAAGCAGCTCCAACGGCTTAACCCCTAAAAGATTAAGCTGAGGGATAACGGTTAAGGTTAATTTGCTGAAATCATCGTTAAAATCCTGCTTAAAATACACGTTTTCAATTTGGCAAACCGACACGCCCTCAATCTCCACATCTCTCCAAATACCCATATCGGGCAGCTGCGGTCCCCAATCCCAGCCAAAGCTGTAATGAGCCTTGCGTATATGCTGATAGCCGGGTACTGTACCCTCAACTCCATATAATTTTCGGCTGTTATAGGCGTTTTCCGCATACACAAGAGGGGAGCTGAACTTAACGGTAAGCCTGTTTTCTCCTTTAAGAAGATTTTGGGTAATATCGTGTTTAAAGGTGGCGAACATATTGCTTGAATTAAACAGCAGATCTCCGTTTAAATACACCTGCGCCAAGGTATCCAAGCCATAAAAGGTTATAAATATCTTGTCGCAGGAAAACATTTCGCCCTCGGGGACAAAATCGCAGTAAAATTCACAGTCCTCTCGGCTTAATTCCTTTGCCTCCTCTTGATTCTCCCCGTAATAGGGATCGTCTGCTCTTCCGTTCATATACAGTGTTTGGTACATTGACACAGGGAATTTTTTGCAGTTTAGCACTTCCCCCTTGTATACCATTTTCCAATTTTTATTTAAAAGCATTTTTTGTCCTCTCTGTGTTTTGTGTTATATTTATTATATATTATTATGTTTGGTTAGTCAATAGAGAGGAATAAATGTTTGAGATTTACGCAGCATTTCCGAATTGTTTCGCATTATTTATTTTATTCCTAAAGGTTCTGCTTCCATAATCGGAAAATCATCTTTAATAATACTGAGCATTTGGAAAAGCAGTAATGAATAATTAAGAGATAACAAGCAATATAGAATTAGAAAAAACACTAACAGCGGCACAACAGTCTGTTACACGAAAACAATATATCAATCCTAACTGAAAAAAGCACCCACCAACCCGTAAAAACCGAAAGCACAACATACCACTCTCACAAACGGTGTTTGGCACACAAAAATGCTAAAGCAGCCCAACCGCTGACCCACCCATTCCCCCTTGACAAACCCACCCAAATAAACTATAATAATTAAGCAACCTCATTGTGCGAACGCGGGGAGAAATCCGTGAGGAAAGTCCGAGCATCACAG
>CAZRRT010000051.1:0-15141 GCA_964602605.1 uncultured Ruminiclostridium sp. | reverse complement strand
AAGACTGAATGGAACCCTCCGCCTAAGAGGCGGGGGACATCGGATTTTGATTATAAAATTTCAAATTATTTATTTTGCAGCTTGTTCAAAAGCGTTTCCCACCTGCAATACCGTTACCTCGTCAAATCTCTTACCCGTAATGCTCATACCGATAGGCATACCGTTTTTGTCCTTGCCGCAGGGCAAAGATAATGCGGGAAGTCCTGCTATATTCACAGGCACCGTTAAAATATCCGCAGTGTACATTTTTACGGGATCGGAATCCTGAGAGCCTATTTTGTAGGCAACAGAAGGAGCGGTAGGGGTAAGAATAACATCAGCTTTTTCAAAAATAGCGTTATATTCCGCAATGATTTTCTGCCTTAATGCGCAGGCTTTTCTGTAATAAGCGTCAAAGTAGCCGCTGGAAAGAGCGTAGTTTCCAAGAAGAATACGCCTTTTTACCTCGTCACCAAAGCCCTTGTTGCGGCTGTCAAGTATCATTTCCTTATAATTTCTGCCTTCTCCCCTAAGACCGTATTTTATACCGTCGTATCTGGAAAGATTGGAAGCCGCTTCCGCACAGGCTATAAGATAGTATGCGGGTATTCCGTATTTTAACGAGGGCATTTCGCAGTCAACCAAAACCGCTCCCTGCTTTTCCAATTCCTTGGCGGCATTCATAACGGCGGCTTTGACCTCATCGTCCACCGCCTCGCCGTAAAACTCCTTTGGAACGGCTATTTTTAAGCCGGATACAGATTTATCCGAATTTCTGTTAAAATCGGTTTCGGTTATTCTTGCCGAGGTAGCGTCCCTTGAATCCTCCCCCGCTATAACATTGAGAATTTCGCCGCAGTCACGGACATTGTTTGCGATAGGTCCAATCTGATCAAGGGAGCTGCCGAAAGCCACAAGTCCGTAACGGCTTACTCTGCCGTAGGTGGGTTTAAGTCCTGTGACGCCGCAAAAGGCAGCAGGCTGTCTGATAGATCCGCCTGTGTCAGAGCCTAAAGCCGCAGGCACAAAGCCCGCAGATACCGCCGCCGCCGATCCTCCCGAAGATCCTCCCGGAACGCAGTCTGTATTATGGGGATTGTGAGTGCGCTTAAAATAAGAGGTTTGGGTAGCTCCGCCCATAGCGAACTCGTCCATATTGGTTTTGCCGATTATAACATAATCTTGATTGTTCAGCTTTTCTATTACCGCTGCATTGTAAGGCGGCACAAAATTCTCCAGCATATGAGAAGCGCAGGTGGTTTTTATTCCGTCTGTGCAGATATTGTCCTTTATTGCAAGGGGAATACCTGTGAGAAAAGCCGCTTTGCCCTCGTTTATTCTTTTTTGAGCTTTTTCTGCCGATTTTTCCGCTTCTTCTTTTGTGAGAGTGATAAATGCGCCGATTTTGCCCTCGTCTTTTTCTATGTTTTTATAGCATTCCCCGCATAACTCTTTTACGCTTATCTGTTTTTGATCCAAAGCCTTTCTTAAGTCCGATAAAGCGGCTTTTTTTATTTCCATATGGCTGTTACCTTTCTAAAAATATCTTAATGTCTAAAAATGTCTAAATTTAAAAGATCAAAAAATAAATTTATCAATAAAAACTATGAATAATTCTATCTTATTCCATCATTTTCGGCAAAACATAACAATCCCCGTCGCCGCCCGTAACAGCATTTTGCATAAGCTTTTCGGTTGGAAAGGATTCCATAGGCTTATCCTCTCTTAAATCCCCATAGGGAATTTGGTTATTGTCCCTTGTATCGTCATATTGCAGGTCAAAATCACGAATGGTGTCCATAAGCTCAATTATATCGCCCATTTGCTCCGCCATTTTTTCACTTTCTTCATCGGTAAATGATAATTTTGATAGTTCCGCAATATGAGCAAGCTCCGATTTTTCTATTTTTGCCATAAACATACCTCGTATAATTTAATAATTATAATTGCATAATCAAAAAATTAAAAATTCAAAAAATCAATTTTGCAATTATTATATTCTTAATATTTAATCTGATAAAAATAACAGTTTAATTTAAATCATTAAAATATTATATAAAAATAATTTTACCACAATAAGGCCTTTTTTGCAATAGATTTTTAAGAATTTGTCATAATGATTGTAATAAAAAGGATAAAAAAAGGAACTGCTTATCAGTCCCTTTTAATTATATTATACCCAAATCACCGCAGATGACAATATAATATATACTCTGCACAATGTTTACAATACGCTAAAAACAAGCTTTAGCAGACAACCGCCGAAAAATCAAGAAAACAGCTTTTCAAACCTCTCCATAGCTTCTATTGTGTTTTCTCTTGAACCGAAGGCGGTCATTCTGAACCAGCCCTCTCCGTTTTTGCCAAATCCCTCTCCGGGAGTACCCACTATTTCCGCTTCATTTAAAAGCTTGCGGAAAAACTCCCAGCTTCCCATATTATCGGGACACTTAAACCAAATGTAAGGGCTGTTTTTGCCGCCTGTGTAGCTGATATTAAGCTTGTCAAAGGTCTTTATCATAACCGCCGCATTGTCAAGGTAATACTTTATGATCTCTCTGCACTGCTTCATTCCTTCGTCGGTAAATACCGCCTCCGCCGCTCTTTGCACGGGGTAGGAAACGCCGTTAAACTTGCTTCCCTGCCGCCTTGCCCAAATTTGTCTTACGCTGCGGGCTGTGCCGTCGGGAGCGGTAAAATTAAGCCGGTTTGGAATTACAGTGTATCCGCAGCGTGTGCCGGTAAAGCCTGCGGTTTTTGAAAGAGAACAGATTTCTATAGCGCAGCTTTTTGCTCCCTCAATTTCAAAAATGCTTCTTGGAAGGCTGCTGTCGGTTATGTAGGCTTCGTATGCGGCGTCAAAAATAATTACGGCGTCGTTTTTCCTTGCATACTCAACCCACTGCTTTAGCTGCTCCTTGGTGTATACCGAGCCTGTGGGATTGTTGGGGGAGCAAAGATATATCAAATCGGAATGATATTGGGGCGGCATAGCGGCGAACCCGTTTTCCTGATTGCTGTCTGCGTATTTTATCTCCTTGCCGTCCATTGTGTTGCTGTCTACATATACGGGATAGGCGGGATCGGTTACAAGCACAATATTGCTGCTGTCGAAAATATCGTTGATGTTTCCGCTGTCGCTTTTTGCTCCGTCGCTGATGAATATTTCCTCACAGTCAAGGGAAACGCCTCTTTTTTCGTAGTAGGCTTTCACCGCCTTACGAAGGAAATCGTAGCCTTGACCGCTGTCCTCGTATCCTCTGAAGGTTTCCTTGTGCGCCATTTCCTCAGACGCTTTTTTCATAGCCTCCACCACAATAGGCGCAAGAGGCTGTGTCACGTCCCCTATTCCCATTTTGATTATTTTGTTGTCGGGGTGATCTTTAATATATGCGTTTACCTGCTTGCTTATTTCCTTAAAAAGATAGTTTTGCTTCAGATTAAGGAAGTTGGCGTTCATTTTTGCCATTTCGTTTCTCCTCTTTATTCATTTTTTAAAGCGCAGCTTAAACAAGCTGCTGAAATTGTGAAGCAATTTCGAGGTTCAGCGGGGGAATATTACCCCACTGAAGCTAAGATGAAACCCTCGCCTAAGGGGCGGGTGACATCTTTGCAGCGGTTATGGATTAACTTACTATATTGTAGCAGTTTTTTTAAAATTTTGCAAGTAGTATTTTTATTTTTTGCAAAAAATCGGGTAAATGTTATACAAATTTGAGCGGTTATAAGCCGCAGAACATACAAAAACCACAGAGCAGTTATACTATAAAACGCAGTCGGAGAAAAAACAGATTAACGCAGCAAACAAGCCCCACGCAGTGAAAAATCCGCCTTGCCAACCACAAAGCGGATTACATAAAAATCAAATGCAGTATAAATCTGTAATCTTTCTAATTGCCAAAGTTTTGTCAAACAGCACGAATAGTAAAAGAATATTAATTTTTAAAAAAATCATAATACCTTTTTACATAATCATATAAGCTAAGCGATTTGCAATCAAAGGTTGTGTATGACAAACTTTTTTCATAGGATTCCAAACCAAGATACTTAAGTACAAAAGGATAAATAGGTTCAGAACATATTTTAAGCATCTGTTTTTTGTCAAGATATTCTTCATTTTCAAACTTAACAGCTTCGTATTTTGAATAAAATCCGAGAAATCGTAAAATACGAATTGCAGATTCTTTAAGCAGCTTGTTTGTGGGATGATTGGTGCTATGAAATAAGATTTCTTCCCTAAAATGGTTCTCCATATATTCAACCATTTTTATATCACAAGTGGATTCTCTTGCTCTCAACCCCTCAAATTGTGCTGTAATTAAATCATCCATTTCTTCAGCGGTCATAAATTCGTTATTTATCAGGGCATTGTAAGTATCATCTATGCTTTTTCCTGCTTTTATCATTTCATCAATAAACTTGTCCGGCCAAGCACTAAAAACCATCCTCGTTTCGTCTTTACTTTGCGGAAAATAACCTTTAAAAAAATAATTGTTTATAGATACTTTTTTACAATCTTTGGGCAACTTTTTTGTAATTTCTTCTGTGCTTACCAAAGGACTGAATCTGTTGTTATATGAAACCAACTGTGATATAAACAATGAAATAAATTTATAAAAAGGCTCAAATTCCATCACCTTTTTGACATCGTCGTTAAACAAATGTACCGGCGGAATTTTTAAGAAAATATATTCCTTGTTAAAGCGCTCATTGTGACTTAAATACTTAGCTATTGGATCAATCTGACAACTTCCGTTAATTAAAACACCTTTCTTCTCTTTCATAAGCAGCGGAAGAACTTTTAGAAAAGTTTCTTCTGTACATATTTTGTGTAAAAAGCTGATATCTATCATTTCATATTCAAATAAATTTTGCGTAATAAAAACATCGTATAATCTATTATTTCCAGCTTTATTTAGTAATATGTATGAATCTCCCCAATCATCTACCACTACAATTTTAAATTTCATATCGACAATATCGTTTATTTGAGATTTAGGATATGCAGGCAGATTAATTATTGTTTTCTCGTTACCGGGAGTAATAAAACCTTTGATATCAAAATGCAAATGCCATCTATAATATGCAAGCTCCGCAGCCATAGAATTACCGTATATCACTATCGGTGTGTTTTCGGGATATGCAAACATAATCTTCTCCTTTATTTGTCTAAAAATTTGAAATAATTTATTAAAGCGCAGCTTATACTAATTCCGTTTTAAAAACGTTCTAACGTTTTTAAAATATTCGGCGAATCCGAATACCCGCCGAAGGCGGTGCGGAATGTATGTTCAATACTATTTCTCGACGTGACGAAGTCACGTCGGTTTCGCTGAAAGAGGAACACTTAAAAATAGTCAAAGAACGTTTTTAAGTTAGAAATAGTATTAAACAAGCTGTGTTTTAAAAATAGTATAACACATACTTTTGATTTTTTCAAGCTAATTTAAACCGCTTTAACATTTTTGTGTTTCTGTAATTTCTGAATTGCAAATGTATTAAGATAAAAAAATTACCGCTTTAACATTGAATCAAAGCGGTTAATATTTTATTTTTATATGTTATTTTTTGTTTTTTTATCTGTATCATTCCCCGAATTTGAGTGACAGCAGCCTCCCATAGGACAACAAGAGCAGTCACAGCCGCAGGAGGATTTTCCTTTCCTTTTATCTCTTATCATCTTGAATATTATTAAAAACACCACCAAAGCCAATATTACGCTTATTATAATAGTGGCGAGATTGTTTAAAAGCCAATCCATATAATTCCCCCAATTCAAAATTATACTTTAACCTTAGCGGTAAGAGTTGCAGCCTCTTTGTACGGTCTTACCAAAAGGAAGATAATCGCTGCCAACAAAAGCACCGCAAAAACTACTCCGATAGGATTTCCGTTTCCCGTAAACAAGCTGCCCAGCTGATACACTATTAAAGAAACGGTATAGGCGAACCCACACTGATAGCCTATTGCAAACCAAGTCCATTTTGCACTGTTCATCTCTCTCCTGATTGCGCCGATTGCCGCAAAGCAGGGTGCGCAGAGAAGATTGAATATTAAGAAGGAGTAGCCCGCAAGCTGTGACATTGCCGCAAAGTCCAAAACTCCGAACACTCCAACAACCTCTTCCTTTGCCACAAGTCCCATTATGGTTGCAACCGCCGCTGTGGATTCGCCAAATCCCAAAGGCGCAAATATCCAAGCTATTCCGCTTCCTATTATGTTAAGAATGCTGTTTGCTTCCTCTTCATTTTCGGGAATAAATCCAAAGAAGGACTGTCCCTCTGCCGTATAATTGCCAAAGCTGCTGCCAAGCCAAATTACTACCGACGAAAGCAAAATGATAGTGCCTGCCTTTTTAATAAAGGACCACGCCCTTTCCCGCATTAAACGGAGAATATTGCTTACCGTGGGAAGGTGATAGGCGGGAAGCTCCATTACGAAAGGCGCAGGATCTCCCGCAAACATTCTTGTTTTCTTTAATATAATACCCGATATAATTATTGCCGCCACGCCTATAAAATATGCGCTGGGAGCTACCCACCAAGCGCCGCCGAACAATGCGCTTGCTATCATTGCGATTATTGGAAGCTTTGCGCCGCAGGGAATAAAGGTAGTGGTCATAATGGTCATTCTTCTGTCCCGCTCGTTTTCAATGGTACGGGAAGCCATAATTCCCGGAACGCCGCAGCCTGTGCCTATCAGCATAGGTATAAAGGACTTGCCCGAAAGACCGAACTTTCTGAATATCCTATCCATAACAAAAGCAACTCTTGCCATATAACCGCAGGATTCAAGAAATGCAAGCATAATAAACAGCACTATCATCTGTGGAACAAAGCCCAAAACCGCACCAACGCCGCCGACTATACCGTCAAGAATAAGACTCTTTAGCCAAGGCGCACAGTTAACTGCGTCAAGTCCCTGCTCAGCCAATACGGGAATACCTACTACCCACACGCCGTAATTTGCGGGATCTATTTCTTCAGCCAATGCTTCCGACTGCCCGTCAGCAATCTCCGAAATATCAAAGCCTTTGTGGGTAAGCTCTGCTCCAAACGAACCGTAAGCCTCCTTAAAATCGCCGAAGGAGCCGCTGTCTATTGCGGACATTACATCTTCCGCACCGATTACATTTGCGTCAACCGCCGCCTGAACCGTTGCTTTAACCTCATCGGTAAAGATATTTTCAGCCGCAAAATCGTCCCTTGCCTGTTCATATTCAGCTGCGCCGATTCCGAATAAATGCCGGCCGTCGCCGAAAACTCCGTCGTTCGCCCAATCGGTGAATATTGTTCCCACACTTGTTACCGATATATAGTATACAATAAACATAATTACTGCAAATATAGGTAAAGCTGCAAATCTGTTTGTAACAATTTTATCAATTTTGTCGGAAATTGTCAATCTGCCCGCCGACTTTTTCTTGTAACAGCCCTTTATAACAGAAGCAATATATATGTAACGCTGATTGGTGATAATGCTTTCCGAATCGTCCTCCATTTCTTCTTCCGCAGACTTTATATCATTTTCAATATGAGCTTTTACCTCATCGGAAAGCTTTATCTGCTCCAACGCTTTTTGATCCCGCTCGAAAATCTTTATTGCATACCAACGCTGCTGTTCTTTAGGAATATTGGGCATATTATGAACCGCAGCTTCCTCAATGTGTGCAAGAGCGTGTTCCACCGCTCCCGAAAAGGTGTGATGAGGCACAGGCTTTTTCTCCTTAGCCGCCTTTATCGCCAATTCCGCTGCGTCAATGATTTTGTCTCTTTTTAAGGCAGAAATGGGAATAACCTTACAGCCCAATTCCTTTGACAGCCGGTCGATGTTTATTTTATCGCCGTTTTTCTCCACTATATCCATCATATTTCGGCGATTACAACAGGTATTCCCAATTCGGTAAGCTGGGTTGTAAGATACAGATTTCTTTCAAGGTTTGTGCCGTCCACTATGTTTAATATGGCGTCGGGACGTTCTCCTATAAGATAATTTCTTGCCACTACCTCCTCCAAGGTATATGGGGATAAGGAATAAATACCGGGTAAGTCGGTAATTATTACGTCGTCGTGTTTTTTTAACTTTCCCTCTTTTTTCTCAACGGTAACTCCCGGCCAATTTCCAACAAATTGGTTTGAACCTGTCAATGCGTTAAATAATGTGGTTTTGCCGCAGTTGGGATTTCCTGCCAATGCTATTCTTATGGGTGACATTTTCGTTTCCTTTCATAAATTGCTTAATTTTTAATTATTTTGTCATAGTTTGGAATATTATTGTGACAAATTGCGTTATTTTGTCGTATTTTTAAACTTGATTATGACATTTTGCGTTATTTTTTTATATTATTATGATATTTTGCTTTTTTTGATATATTATTGAGATTTATTATCATAAATTTCGGTGTTTTGTAATTTTTTTCAATAATATTTACATCACTTCAATCATTTCAGCGTCCGCTTTTCTAAGTGAAAGCTCATATCCTCTGACGGTAACTTCAATGGGATCTCCCAAAGGCGCAACCTTTCTTACGTGAATGTTAACACCCTTTGTAATGCCCATATCCATTATTCTTCTTTTAACCGCCCCTTCTCCGTGAAGCTTTACCACCGTTGCGGTATCGCCGATTTTTACCTGCCTTAAAGTATTCATCTGAACCTCCTGTATTTAGTATTAAAATATTTATTAGTATTATCTAACTGTAAAAAGTGAAAATGATTAAATCATTATCTTTTGTGCCATTTCCTTACTTATGGCAACACGAGAATCCTTTACATTAACGATTACATTGCCGCCTAAGGTGTTAATTACGGTAACGCTGCCGCCTATAATAAAGCCTAAGTTTTCAAGGTGCTTTTTAATCTCGGGCTTTCCTCCTATTTTTTTTATAGTATTCTCCTTTCCTATATTTGCAGATGTTAACGGCATTTTTATATATCCCCTTTTTTATAATATTTTATTAAGTTAGTTTAGTCTAACTGATTTTATTATAATCATAATTATTTTTTTGTCAACCGATTATTTTTAAATATTTACATTTTTAAAAATTTTTGTTGTATATTTACATAAGTTTGTTTTAACTAACTTAATAAATTGGTGTTTTTTACTATTATAAAAAGCTTATACAATAATAAATAAGGTACAGTTAACTATTATTTTTTTATATAATACTATATATAAGATTATAATAACTATACATACTATATAAAGTATAACTGACTTAAATCACAAAAATATGACAATAATTTCTATGTTTTTTTGTTTTTCCCCTTATTGAAAAAACTTATATGTTATGATAAAATTATATTGGGAGTGTATCCAATTAAATTTTACTATAAATAATGAAAAGGATGTTGATATTATGAACTCATTCGCAGATATATTTGAATTGGTTAAGAAGAATCTGCCTATTACCGATACAGCAAAGAAGCTTTTTATTGAGCCGATAAAGCCTATTAAGCTTAACAATAACCGAGTGGTTTTGTATGTCAGCAATCCTTACGAAAAAACCATTATTAACGAAAACTATCTTAATATGCTTAGAACCCAATTTCACGAGGTTTTGGGCTTTGATGTGGAAATTGATATATTAACTCCCAACGATCTTACGCCCGAGCAAAGGGTTAAGTATTCCGATCCCATACCGGAGCTTGAGGACGATCCCGTTATGACACACAAATTGGAAACCACTCTTGCCAACAGCAATTACAATCATACCTTTGATACTTTTATTGTGGGAGAGAGCAATAAGCTTGCTTATTCCGCTTGTAAGTCTATAGCGCAGGGACAGCAGGGAGCATACAACCCATTGTATATATACAGCGAACCGGGATTGGGCAAAACCCACCTTTTATTTGCGGTAAAAAATTATGTGGAGCAGCAAAATGCGGGATTTAAGGCAATTTACGTTACAGCGGAAACCTTTGTCACCGAATTTGTCAATTCACTTAAATACAATACAAACGACGAGTTTAAAAATAAGTACCGCAGCTGTGATATGCTGTTGGTTGACGATGTGCAGTTTTTCAGCGGAAAAAGAGAAAGTCAGGCGGAGTTATTCCACACCTTTAATGAGCTGCACGGAAAGAATAAGCAGATAATACTTACCTCGGACCGCCCTCCAAAGGAAATCAACGATATTGAGGAAAGACTCAGAAGCCGCTTTGAATGGGGATTGCTTGCAGATATTGACACTCCCGAATTTGAAACAAGGCTTGCTATTATAAAGAGAAAAGCGGAATTGTTAAATCTTCACATACCGCTTAATGTAATGGAATTTATGGCGGATAAGCTGAAGAAAAACATACGTCAGTTAGAGGGAGCTATTGTAAAAATGAACGCACTGACATTAGTTACCAGCGTTCCCCCCACCATATCAATGGCGCAGAATGTAATAAAAGACGTTCTCACCGATCAGCAGCCCATACCCGTAACGGTGGAAAAGATAATAAGCGAGGTAGGACACATATATTCAGTAACCCCGGAAGAAATGATAGGACCAAAGAGAAACAGCCAAATCTCCTCCGCCCGCCAAATAGCAATGTACCTGATAAACACCATAACCGGCTTATCCTACACCGCCATAGGCACAGAATTCGGCAACAGAGATCACTCTACAGTAGTATATGCCATAAACAAGGTTAAATCCATACTAAAAAAAGACCCCAATTACAGAGCAACTATTGAGGATTTGATTAAGAATATTTCAAATGAAGTATGATTATGTGAGATTTAGATTTAATAATATATAGATTAAACAAAGTATAATTAAAAAATTAGCAGAAACAACATCAAAATATAACAGCAATCAAGTCTAACAGCACCCCATACTTGACCCATAAGCATCACCACCAAGCAGCAACAAAAAGAATACAGCAAGAATCCGCAAAATCCATTAGCACAACAATTTTCCCGACGAAAAAACACCGACCGCTAAAGAAAAAAATTAAAAACCGAGCCAAAAACAAAAAAATTCCCACCAACTTCCAAAGCGGAGAAAAAGGGGGAGGGGGTCAAGGAAACGGTTCTTAGGTGGAAACCATAGGGGAGGGGGGAAAATCTCCGCTTTGATGGGTTTGCAGTTTCCCCCCTCCCCCTGTGGTGTCCACCTAAGTGCCCCACGCAAGTGGAGAGCCGCCACACTGTCAGTGTGAATAAAACAGAGGTGACACACGCAGAAGTGAAAAACTAAATAAAACATATATCTGCCAGCAGAGCAAAATCTTCAAGCGGTGATAAGAACAAACAATGTTTTAATGGCGATTAGAGCAAAACGCAGTTAGAGAGATAAACTGCCCAACGTAGAGGTACAAAAAGCAAAAGCACAATCTGTCAGCAGTGCATTATCTTTAAGCGATAAAAAGAACACACAAAACCCAAAGGGCAATTATGGTATAAAAATAAAAAACAGTCGTATAGATAAACAGCCTAACGCAGTGAACAGTCAAGCTCAGATTTGCAAAACAGCTGAAACGCAGTTTTAACAGAGAAAATTTTTTAAAGCACTGATAAAAACAGATAAGCTGATAAAAAGCCAATTATAACGCAGTTGTAAAGAAAAAAACAGCCTAACGCAGTGAACAGCCCAACGCAGTGAAATCTCTCCCCAACTTTTCAACTTTCCCTTCCACACCCCCTGTTAAAAAGTTGAAAACAAAAACTTATCAACTTTTCCCAAAATATTCCACCGCAGACAGGCTAAAAATAAATTCTCTCCCACAAAGACTTTACAAGCTTTTCCACACATTCCCGTCCCCTATAAATAAAAAAGAAATATATAATTTATTTTTTGAAAAAAAACACGCCATTGCAGTTCAGTATTACACTGTGATATTATAAAAGAAAAAATCACAGAAAGGAATTTATAAAATGAAATTTACAGCAGACAGAAACAAATTGACGGAAGCTATTGTAAATGCTTCCAAGGTAACGGCAACTCACTCTTCCATTCCCGCTTTGGAGGGAATACTTATAAATTTAAAGGGTGATAAGCTTACCTTAACAGGCTATGATCTTGACAGCGGCATTAAAAATATTATTTCCGTAATATCCGCAGAGGAGGACGGAGAAGTTGTTGTCAATGCAAAAATATTGGCGGATATGCTTAGAAAAATGCCCTCGGGAGAGCCTATAGAATTTGTATGCGAGGACGATATTAACGTATTGATAAAATCGGGAGATATTCAGTTTAAAATTGTGGGAATGTCGGGAAACAACTATCCCAATATGCCAGAAATGAGCCTTGAAACCAGCTTTACCATTAAAGAAAACGTACTTAAAAGTATGATAAGGCAAACAATTTTCGCCGTGGCGCAAAATGATTTAAAGCCTATTTTAACAGGCGTTTTGTTTAAGATAAAGGATAATGTTTTTACAATGGCGGCAGTGGACGGAGTGAGAATTGCCACAAGAAACGAAAAAATTCAGTATAAGGATCTTAGCTTTGTAGTTCCCACCAAAATCTTAAACGAGCTGTTAAGAATACTGTCCGATGAGGATACGGGAAAGGATATTACCGTAATAATGGACAGAAGTCAGGTGGGCTTTAACCGTGACGATTATATTACCTTTACCCGACTTATGGAGGGAGATTTTCTCGATTTCAGCAGATTTACTTCCTTTACTCCCACAACCGAAGCGGTGGTAAATGCAAGAGCCTTTGCAGCATCTTTGGACCGTGTTTTGCTGCTTACCGAAAAATTCAAAAGTCCCGTTAAATGCAGCTTTGAAAATGACAGTCTTACCGTTAAGTGCAGTACAAACTTAGGCTCTATCAATGAAACAATGAAAATAAATTATCCTCATCCCAAGCTTGATATTGCCTTTAATGCCAGATTTATGATGGAGGCTTTGAGAAATTCCGAGTGCGATGAGGTAAAATTGCAGTTTACCACATATTTGTCGCCTATAAGGATTGTTTCCTTGCAGGGAGATGATTTTGTTTATCTTGTAATGCCGGTTAAGGTTAAGGAATAAGCTGATATTGTATATTGTACAGTTGACAGGTAATCTGTGACGCTAAGCAGTACGCATATTTTAACTGTCAACTGTCGATTTTACACACTAATTTGCCAGCTGATAATATTCAAGAGTCATCAGATAAAGTAACAAAAAGACAGGATTATGTTTATGATAGAAATAGAAATAAAGCCGCCATTTATTAAGCTTGAACAGTTTTTAAAAATCACCGGATCAGTGGATACGGGAGGAACTGCAAAAATTGCAATATTAAACGGCGATGTATCGGTAAACGGCGAAATCTGCACAATGAGAGGAAAAAAATTAAAAGGCGGAGAAATAGTTTTTTTTAATAATCAGTATTATCTTTGCAAATTAAAAGAAGAATAATTTGTATTTAGTATATTTTAACTTTAAATATACTATTTGTAATTTTTTTCTAAATGTTAATGCTATTAACGATAATAATATAACAGGTATATTATGACTGTAAATTTACTAAATGTAAAGTATTTCCGCAATATATTGTCAGCGGATTTTCAATTTTCTCCAAATGTTAATATTATCAGTGGAAATAATGCACAAGGTAAAACAAATTTGGTGGAAGCTATAGCCTGCTGTACGGGTAAAAGCTTTCGTTCCTGTAAATCTGTTGATATGCTCACCAAAGGACAAAATGCTAAATCGGAAATACAATTATCCTTTACCCTTAACGCTTACCCAAATAAAATAAACGAGTTGAATTGTTCTATATCTCAAAAGGGCATTTTCAGAAAAATCAACGGGATAGACTATAAAGAGGCATTACAGCTTTATCCTCAGCTGAAAACAGTGGTATTTGTGCCGGAGGATTTATATTTTGTAAAAGGCAATCCCCAGCTCAGAAGGGAATTGTTGGACGATACCGCCCATATGATGAATAAAATGCACAGTGATATGACATTAAGATATTTAAAGGCGTTAAAGCAGAAAAATTCCTTTTTGTCGGGACTTAACGGAAAAATTTCCGATTCCTCCCAAAATATTCAGCTTGAAATATGGAACAGTGAATTGGCTAAATCAGGTATAAATGTTCTTTGCGGCAGATTAAAATACTTTTCGACTTTTTGTAAATATACTTCACAATATTACAGTGAGTTATCAAATTCAAAAGAAGTTTTAACTATGCAATACAATAATTCGGTATTTGACGATTTAAATTTCGATATAACTCAAACCGATAAGATGTTAAGCTATTATACCGAAAAGTTGGAAAAATACAGAGAAAAAGAACTATTGTTGGGACATACTTTAATAGGCGTTCACAGAGATGATTTAAGCTTTTTTATAAACGGAGAAAACGCAAAGGATTTTGCAAGTCAAGGTCAGGTCAGAAGTATTGCCGTTGCGGTTCGTTTGGCTCAGGCAAAAATGTTTTATCAAAAATGGGGAGAGCCGCCGGTTATAATTTTAGACGATGTATTAAGCGAATTGGATAAATTAAGAAGAGAGTTTATTTTACAACATATAGATAATTCTCAGGTTTTTATTACAGGCTGTAATAATTCTGATTTTTCTTCCATTGCCGATTCTTTTAATTGGATTGCTATTAACGGCAGTTTTACTAAAATATAATATAAAGGATTTATTTATGAAAAAGAAGGTTTTATTTTTTACTTTATTATTGAGTTTAATTTTTATTTTTGGAGGCTGTAACGGAACTGTTTCAGAAATCAAATATAAAAAAGGAACGTTTAATACTGAATCCAACACATATATATCGGAGTTTTTCGGAGTAAAGGTTGTTTTAGACAAGGATTGGACAGGCTATAATAATCAGCAAATGGCACAGCTTAACGGAATTGATGACTTTTCCGATAAAAACCTGCTTCAAGCGCTTAAGGATAAGGGTACTGTTTTTGACTTGTATGCTGTAATGAGCGGCAATCTTACGGGAACAAACTTAAATATTACCGTTCAGGATCTGAGATCCACAAACAGTCTTAAATTTACCGAGGAAACATATATCGACAACTCTATTGAAATAATAACAAAGGGTTATGAGGACAGAGGTGCAACAGTTGAGCAGGTAAGAAAGGAAAATTTGAATTTTGCAGGAAAAGACAGATTTTGTTCACATTATAAAATATTGCAGAACGACGCTGTTGTATATCTTATTCAGGTTGCGGTAAAAAAAGGCGATTATATGGCTACAATAACCATTTCATC
>CAZRRT010000050.1:0-15178 GCA_964602605.1 uncultured Ruminiclostridium sp. | reverse complement strand
AAAGACTGAATGAAACCCGCCGCCTAAGAGGCGGGGGACATCGGATTTTGATTATCAATTCAAATATAACCGCTGCAAAGATGTCCCCGCCTCTTAAGCGGCACGGGTTTACGAGACTTTGCAGGCAAAGTCTCACATCTTAGGGTTCAGGGAGGGTTGAAATTCCCAACTTAACCCGGAAATTGCTTCACAGTTTCGCCAGCTTGTTTAAGCTGCGATTTAACAGCTTTTGGCTCATACTTAAGAACAACGACGTTTTCAGTATGTTTTAATTTTCAACATCATTAAGATTAAAATTCAAACAAATATTCCCCGCCAATACTCGTATCAAATTCCGCCAACCCGTTATTAAAAGCATAGTCCACATTTTTCCCGCTGCATATAACGGCTTTAGGCTCACACTTAACAACAGCTCTTTCCCCTGATTTTGACAGCAGCTTTAAATAAACCAATTTCTTATTCTCCCATTTTGCGTCAACTACAAAGCCCTTTCTTGCACAAAGTCCCTTGTATTCTCCCTCCTTCCATTGGTCGGGAAGAGCGGGCAGGGGATAAATATAGCCTTCGTGGCTTTGCAGCAGCATTTCCGCCATTCCCGCACTGCCGCCAAAGTTTCCGTCCAACTGAAAAGGCGGGTGGAAATCGAACAAGTTGTCAAAGGTGCAGTCGGACAAAAGACCGCTGAAAATGCTGTAGGCTCTGTTTCCGTCGCCTGTTCTCGCCCAAAGATTAAGCTTGTAGGCTCTTGCCCAGCCTGTGGATTCGTCACCTCTGTCGTTCATTGTGTTTATTGCCGCCTGCATTAACTCGGGGGTTTTGCGGGTTATTATCTTTCCCGGGTACAGTCCCATAAGATGACTGATATGACGGTGGTTTTTTTGTATCATAGAACGGTCGAAGCTCTCGTCGTCCTCCTCGAACCATTCCTTTATAAGACCTGTTTTTCCTATGTGATAAGGCTTCAGCATAGGCTCGTCGTTTTTAATCTTTTCTCTTAATTCGGCATCTTTTCCCACAGCTTCGCTTGCTTTGATAAAATCACGGTAAAGCTGCTGTATAAGGGATTGTTCATAGGTATTTCCCACTGTTACCGGTCCGTGTTCGGGGGAATAGGTGGGACTTGACACAAGACGCTGCTGTCTTTCGTCGTAAATCAGCCACTGACTGTAAAACCTTACGCTTTCCGCCATAATGGGGTAAATATGCCGCTCAAAATATTCCTTATCCCCCGTAAACTCATAATATTCCCAAATATTCTGCATAAGCCAAGCCGCCGCCGCAGTACACCAGCCCCAATAAAAATCCCAGCCGGGAGCGGTCCAGCCGAAAGCGTTTACCGCAGTATGCACCGCCCAGCCGTTTTCCTTATGCTGCTCATCGGATACTATGCCGTAATATTCCTTTGCGGTAATTCTGCCTGTAGGTCTTAAATTGTCGAGAAAATCCACCAAAGGATATACAAGCTCCGCCAAATTGGTGTTGTACGCTCCCCAATAATTCATCTGCAAATTTACATTGGTGTGGTAGTCGCAGTTCCAAGGGGGACAGTTGGATTCGTTCCACACCCCTTGCAGGTTGGCGGGCAAAGAGCCGCTTCTTGAGCTGCCAATAAGCATATATCTTCCAAACTGAAAATACAGCTCCTCCAACATAGACTTCATTTTATTATCGCCGTTTTTGTAGCCCTGCACAAGGACATCCGCACATTCGGGTTCTCCGCTTGCATTATTAAGGGATATTTTACAGCGGTCAAAAAGCCCTGTGTAATCCTCTATATGCTGATTGTACAGAAAATCATACCCTTTATCCAAAGCAAAATCAAGGCGGCTTTGAACAGGTATCCGAGGGTCGATTCCGTTTCTGAAATTTTGCTCAAAATAAGGGCTGTAATCGGTGGAGGCGGTTATGTACAAAATCGCTTCGTCTGCCGCCGAAACAATAAGTCCTCCATACTGTGCTTTAACACTGCCGCCCTTTGCTTCAACTCTCACCTCCATATAGTACCTGAGGTGATTGTCTAAAATACTGCCGAAATATTTTATGGTGTTATTTTCCGCAGTTCTTTCTCCTCTTTCCTGCATTTCTCCCAAATATATTTTTGTGTTAATCATACCCGACTTATCCGCTTCAAGCTTAATGCAAATTACGTTTGAGGGATAATTTGCAAAAGCTGTGCGGCGGTACTTCACATTATCATAAGTAAAATCAAGGGTAAACAAAGCCTTATCCATATCAAGACGGCGGCAATAATCGGAAACGTTTTTTTCGTCAATATCCTGCTCCAAATAAAGATTGCACAAAAGCTGATACGCCCCCGAGCCTTGATCCGAGCCTGTAAGCTCCGGCAAAAGCTCCACCGCCTCGTCGTATTTGTTTTCATATAAAAGCTGTCTGACTTTTTTTACATATGGAAAGCGGTTTTCCTTGTTCCCTCCGTTGTAATCGGGATCGTAAATCGACTTTCCCCCCGTCCACAGCGTTTTTTCATTAAGCACGATTTTTTCTTTGGAAATCCCGCCGAAAAACGACGCTCCCATATAGCCGTTTCCTATAGGCTGACAGTGCTGCTCCCACCTGTCAAAATCCCCCGGCTTATTGAATTTGATAACATTATGTAAAGCTTCCATAGATAATTTTCCTTTTTGCATTTATTAAAAATTGTAATCGTTTTTGCTATTTTTGATTATATCGTATATTTACATAAAAGTCAATAAATGCTTATTATAAACCCACCCCAAAAAGTATTTACATTACCCCGAATATGTGATACAATAATATATATTATAAATTCGGGAGGCTTACATATGGACAATATTACAGAAAACACGGAAATCAACAACACGGAAAAAGAAGAAGCCGATAATACAATTAACGAAAACAGCGAAAAACCCGCAAATGAACCAAGCATAAAGCTTACCGCCGAAACCCTGCCTTTTATCAACCTTGCATTACAAAATAACGGCAAAAGCTTTGTTTTGTCAATACTGTTGGAAAACGGCAGTACACCAATAGAAAACGCCGTATTTTCCATAAGCTCAAACCCCGAATTTATTCAGCCTTATACAAAGCAGCTTGATTACATTCCCGAAAATCAGGCTATGTCTTTAAGCGGAATAAATCCCATTATTAACGCAAGCTATTTGGCGGGACTTACCGAGAGAGTTAACGGAGTGGTTACCTTTACATTATCGGCAGACGGAAAGGTTTTGGCGGAGCAGACAAAGGACATTGCGGTGCTTGCATTTGATCAATGGCACGGCAGCGGATTTTACCCCGAGCTTTTATGCTCCTTTATCACTCCCAATCACCCGGAGATACCCAAGATTATTGCAGACAGTGCAAGGCTTTTAAATGAGTGGACAGGCAGTCCCTCTTTTGACGCATATCAGACAAAAGATCCCAATAGGGCGATAAAACAGGCGGCGGCTGTCTATGCGGCAATAAAACAGCAAAACATAGTTTATGCGGTAGCTCCCGCAAGCTATGAGGTGTTGGGACAAAGGGTAAGGCTTTGCGACAGTGTTTTGGCTCAAAAAATGGGAAACTGCCTTGATATGACTCTGCTTTACTGCTCCTGCCTTGAAGCGGTGGGCTTGCACCCTTTGCTGATTCTCACCGAAGGACATATATTTTCGGGACTGTGGCTTGAAGATCTTACCTTCCCCCAAAGCGTACAGGACGATACCTCCCTTATCACAAAAAGACTTGCAGGCGGTATAAACGAAATTGCGGTAATTGAAACCACCCTGCTTTGCGCAGGAAAAAATCTGTCCTTTGATCAAGCTATGGCAGCGGGAGAGTCGGAGCTTAGCGGTATAAACGCAGCGGAGTGCATTATCGACGTGGCAAGGGCAAGGCTTAGCGGAATACGTCCTTTGCCTGTTCGTGTAAAAAATGCCAACGGCGAATATGAAATAGATCAATCCGCATTAGGCAAGCCTGACGCAGTATTAAACGCTCCGAAGGAATTGGGAGAAGCGGTTAACGTCACCGAATCGGATCATATATCACAGCTGCCTAAAAAAGCCCAGTGGGAGAGAAAGCTGCTTGATTTGGGACTGCGGAATCCTCTTATCAATCTGCGGCTTTCAAGAACGGTGATTCCCGTGCTTACAACCTCTTTAGGGGATTTGGAGGACGCTTTGGCGGACGGCGGCGAGTTTATGATAATGCCCAAGCCCGACGAATGGAGGCCCCAAGGCGAAGCGGTTGATTTTGAAAACATAGGGATTTTGGGCGATGCGGGAGAGCTGATAAAGTCCGAGTTTGCCAACAAAAGACTGAGATCCGTATGCACCGAAGCCGAGCTGTCAAAGCAGATAACCCAGCTTTACAGAACCTCGAAAACCGCCTTGGAGGAAAACGGCGCAAACACGCTTTACCTTGCTTTAGGTCTGCTAAGGTGGTTTGAAACGGATAAAAGCCCAAAACCCAGATATGCTCCCGTGGTGCTGCTGCCGGTTGACATTGTCAGAAAATCCGCTTTAAAGGGCTATGTTATAAGGCTGCGCGACGATGAACCGCAAATGAATATCACTATGCTTGAAAAAATGAAGCAGGATTTCGGAATAGCCGTCAGCGGTCTTGATCCCTTGCCTCTTGATCAGCACGGAATAGATATGCGAACCGTTTTCGCTGTTTTGAGGAAGGCGGTTATGGGACAGTCAAGGTGGGATATTCTTGAATCCGCTTATTTGGGAATATTCTCTTTTTCACAGTTTGTAATGTGGAACGACATTAGAAACCGCTCTGACGATTTGGAGAAAAACAAAATAGTAAAAAGCCTTATTGACGGCAAGTTGGTTTGGGACGCCGAATATATGGAAATAGGCGAAAGGGTGGAGGAAAGCGGAGTGCTTACCCCAATGGCAGCGGACGCATCTCAGCTGTTCGCCATAAAAAGCGCATGCCAGGGAAAAAGCTTTGTGCTTCACGGACCTCCCGGCACAGGAAAATCCCAGACTATAACCTCACTTATAGCCAACGTGCTTGCAGAGGGAAAATCAGTGCTTTTTGCAGCTGAAAAAATGGCGGCTTTGGAGGTGGTGCAAAAAAGACTTGATAAAATCGGAATAGGCGCTTTCTGCCTTGAACTCCATTCCAACAAGGCACGAAAAAAAGAGGTGTTGGAGCAGCTGAGAATTGCAAGCGAGGTAACAAAAACCGTCCCCCCAAGCCGATATAAAGAAAAAGCGGAGCAAATTCAAAAGAAAAGAGAGGAGCTTAACCTGTACTCCCAAAGCCTGCACAAGCCTTTAAACTGCGGCAGTACCGTGTTTGAGCTTATCAACAAGTTTGAGGATTACAAGGACGCAGCTGACATACGAGGCTTTACAAGCGAATTTACTTCCACGCTGACATTATCGGATATAGAGGAGCTTGATGCAGCGGTAAACCGTCTTACTGCTGCGGGAACGGCGGCAAAATCCTGTTCAAAGGATATTTCGCAGCACCCGTTAATGCGTGTGGAGCTGTGGGAATATTCACAGCAGCTTAAAACCTCCGTACCGCCAAAAGCCGCCAAATACAAGGAAGCGTTAAACAACCTGATTTCTTATCAGGAAAAGCTTTTATCCGCATTAAGCATTCAAGCTCCCAAAACTCTTGAGGAAGAAAAAAGCCTTTTGGAAACGGCGGAATTATTGTCAGCACAAAAGACATTGCCTTTAAGCTGGCGCACTCTTCCAAACGCTTCATTTGTGTTTACCCAGATAGCGGAAACCGCACAAGCCTTTATTTCTCTTAAAGAGAAGGAGCAGGAGCTGTTAAAAATTTTTAACCCTGCCTTTTTGCAGCAGGACGGAAGCTCCCTTTTAAACGAATACAACGCCATTAACGCCAAATGGGCGCTGCCAAAAGCCGTCGGGTTAAGCTCAATGGCAAAAAGGCTTGGGGGATTTGCAAAAACGGCGGTGCAAAAGGAAAATCTGCTGCAATATATTAACGGTCTTTGTGAGTGTCAGCAGGAAAAATCCAAGGCTGACGGTCTGTTTGCTCAAACGGGTGCTGCTTTGGGAGAATTGTACGGCGGAGAGCAAACCGATTGGCTTATGGTACAAAGCTGCGCCAAATCGGCAAAGGATTTCTGCCACAAGCTTTCACAAAAGGGCATCAGTGAGGAAAAGCGAATCGCATTACTGCAAAACAGCCAAATTACGGAAGCCTCGGACGGATTCAAAAATTGCTTTGAGAATATGATCGGTGCAAAAGACGACATTTATGCTTTGCTGAAAATAGCCCAATCGGATAATAACCAAGAAAATTGGATCTTAAGCGAAATTTCACTTTGCGACAATATCTTAAACAATGTTGACGCATTAAAGGAATGGACCGCCTTTAACACCGCCGTAAGAGAAACGGAGCAAAAGGGTCTTAAAAATATTGCCGACAAATACAAAATGGGAATAGACGAAAAGGAGCTGTTCCCCGCCTACAAAAAATCGCTGCTGCTTAATCTCATAAATACCGCCATAGACAACGACAAGGTATTGAGCGGATTTTCGGGAGCAGTATTTAATCAGCGGATTGAAGACTTAAAGAATTTGGATAAGGAGATTACAGAGCTGTCCAAGGAGGAAATTTTCTGCCGCCTTGCCGCAAATCTTCCCGACTTTACCAAGGAAGCGGCGGCTAACGACGAGATAGGAATATTGCAGAAGATGATTAAAAGCGGCGGCAGAGGGGTAAGCATAAGAAAAATGTTTGAAAAGCTGCCTACTCTTATACCGAGGCTTTGTCCCTGTATGCTGATGAGTCCTATTTCCGCAGCTCAATATTTAGATCCTAACCGAGAGCCTTTTGATTTGGTGGTGTTTGACGAGGCTTCACAGCTTACCACCTGCAAGGCGGTTGGAGTTTTGGCAAGAGGAAAGGACGCAGTTATTGTGGGAGATCCAAGGCAAATGCCGCCTACCTCCTTCTTTGCAACAAACAGCACCGACGAGGATAATTTGGAAACAGAGGATTTGGAGAGCATTTTGGACGACTGTCTTGCTCTCAATATGCCTCAAACTCACCTTTTATGGCACTACCGCAGCCGCCACGAAAGCCTTATTGCTTTCAGCAACAGCCGTTTTTACGAAAACAAGCTGTTTACATTTCCGTCGGTAAACGACCGTGAATCCAAGGTTAACTTAATTCACATTGACGGAGTGTTTGACAGAGGAAAAACCCGTCAGAACAGGGCGGAAGCGGAAGCGGTGGTGGAGGAAATTAAACGCCGCTGCCACGACGAGGTATTATCAAAAAACAGCATCGGAGTGGTGACCTTCAATATATCTCAGCAAAATCTGATTGAGGATCTGCTTAATGAGGCGTGCAAGACAGATCAGCAGTTGGAGCAGTGGGCGTTTAATTCGGACGAGCCTGTGTTTATCAAGAATTTGGAAAATGTGCAGGGCGACGAGCGTGACGTTATCCTGTTCTCGGTGGGCTACGGTCCTGACAAGGACGGAAATGTGTTTATGAACTTCGGTCCGCTTAACCGTGACGGCGGCTGGCGCAGACTTAACGTTGCCGTATCCCGTGCAAGATGTGAAATGGCGGTGTTCTCCACCCTGACGGCGGATCAAATAAACCTTTCCAAGACGGGAGCGGAGGGAGTTGCCGCACTTAAAGCCTTTTTGGATTACGCAGCGGGAAAGCCGTTGGCGTTAAGCGAATATTCCGCAGACAAATACCGCAAGAACAAAGAAAATATAGCAAAATCCATAAGTCGGGAGCTTAAATCCATAGGCTACGATTCCGATTTATCGGTGGGACATTCGGGATACCGCATTGACATTGGGGTTATAGATCCCGACAACAAGGACAAGTATATTTTGGGAATACTTCTTGACGGCGACTGCTATAACGACGCAAAAACCACCCGTGACAGGGAAATTGCACAAATAAGCGTTCTCAACGGCTTAGGCTGGGACATTATGCGTGTTTGGACTATGGATTGGTGGGACAACAGGCAAAAGGAAATCGGCAGAATACACGAAAGACTTTTGCAGAATAAGCGGCAGGCACAGGCGTAACGTAATTCAATTTCTCATCAAAGCCGTATGCAATTATTTTTCACTGTAACCATAATAATTTGCTTGAATCTCAGTGTACCGTTTAAGCGAAATCAAAAAATTACATATTTCAAATTACTTAAATAAATAAAAAATCTCTAAAAACCTGTAAACGGATTCTTAGAGATTTTTTTATTCTTGCTTAATTTGAATATTTACTTATTTCCCGCTCTGAACTTGATCTCGTTGTCGTTGTCCAAGTAGTACACAGATGCGCCGTTTTCCACATTATTTTCAAAATTTGTATTGTACAGCTTTATAGTAACTCCCGGATAGCAGTATTTTCTTACAATAAGCTGCAATAATCTGCTTTTCGCCAATATTTTTTCGTTTAATTCTATTTTTGAGGACATTTCCGCCATAGTATTGCGCTCGTTCATAATAAACAGAAAGGCTTGCTTTCTTGCGTGTTCCTGCTGGGGCGTTAACTCTTGAACCGAACGCAGGTTGTTCAGCTTCTCATACAAGGTTTTAAGCCGATTGTAATTCTCGCTGATTATTTTGAAATTGTCTTGCAGCTCCTTGTGGCTTTTCATCAAAGCGGCTGTGTTGCCTAAGTTTATGATCGTTTTGGTGTAGCTGTCCGAGCCTACCTGATTTGCGGTTATATTATGATAGGCTATGCACTCGCCGCCCACAATAACGCCCTTGCCCGATGTTACAATAACCTCGCCTTCACAAAGCACCGAGCAGTTAATCAAGGACTTTGCTTCCAAATTCCCTCTGCAATAGATATTGCTGTTTTCCCCGAAAGCCATTTTTATGTTATCGCGGCAGTTAATCTTTGCACAAACAGCGCCGCCGCCTATGGTCAAGGATTCGGTTGCTTCTACCGTGGCGCTGTTTACGTTAAGCCTAATATCTATTTTTTTGCCCTTTACCTTAAAGCCTTCTTCAACTCCGCCCTTAATTACTATGTCGCCCACAAAGTCAATATTTCCCACTGACGAATCTACGCTGCCGTTTACGGTGATAACGGAATCAACAACAAATCTGTCCTTGTCCCAACGGATATTTCCGTCGGCGGCTGCGTATATCCTGGTTTGATCGTTGCTTAATACCGTGCCTGCTCCCACTGCGTATTTAGGCGGCGCTCCGTTTTTGCACTTTATTTCGTTTCCTCTTATGTCGCTGCCCGGCGTGCCTGTGGTGTTGGGCTTTATGGTGGCGATAAGTGCGCCCTTCATTATGTTGCGAACCTTTCCCAGCTCCTTGAAATTAACCAATCCCGTTTCTTCGTCAATAGAGGGCTTTAAAACATTGTTTCTGTCAAAGGCATAGTCTACCTCGCCGTCAATTCCGTCTTCCGGGAGAATCGCCTGCGCCACAATAAGTCCTGTTTCATAGTCGCCCGGGTGCAAAACGGCTTCTCTCACCATACCCTCGTTGATATGAGCTGTTACTCCGTTTTTCTTCAGCTCCTCCATTGCGTCCTCATAGGTAACCTTTTTT
Organism: uncultured Ruminiclostridium sp.; assembly: GCA_964602605.1. GTDB lineage: Bacteria > Bacillota > Clostridia > Oscillospirales > Ruminococcaceae > Ruminiclostridium_E. Next base: position 5,666 of record CAZRRT010000050.1, on the reverse strand, counting down.
CCGTTTGCTCCGTTAGGCAAGGTTACAATAAGCTTTGCCCATGTATATGAATCGTCAATAAAAACTCTCGCCTGACCGTTTAAGATAATGTCATTCATCATTTCCGCCATATTAACGCCCGCCTTCCCATTTTTCAATATCTTCTGATTACTGCTTGTGAATTTTTTCCTCTCCGTACATAATATATGCGTTTTCAAAGCTGTCGTTTTGTTTTTTGCATAAGCTGAGCGCTTCCTCCGCCTGCCCGCACATTTCTTCAAAATGCAGCTTTCCGGATATTTGAGAGCCGCCTGCGGAAACGGTGAGATTTATCAGCTTTCCGTCTATGCTAATAGGTTCTGCAAAGGCTTCAAGCACATATTTTATTTGACCGTCAGGCACCTTGTAGCTTTCCCCTGCGGAAAACATAGCTATTGCAAAGGTGTCGTTGTTTAATCTGCCCACGCAGCATGCGCCCATTTGTCTGTCCCATAGAACGGTTACAAAATATTTTAACACCATATTTCCGAATTCATATCCGTATTCGTTATTGATAAGCCTGAATCGGTTTATGTTGAATACCGCCACCGCTCTCTGATGCTTGTTATCCATACTCTTGTTGAATTCCGTTTCCATAGCCGAACGGACGTATGCGCCTGTAAGGCTGTCGCTTACCGATTGATAGCGGTTTCTCATTTCGGTGCTTTTCAACTCGTTAATATTGCTTATTCTGCCGATAACGCCAACTACCATACCGTGACGGGTTTCGGTTACCTGCGCCTGATGCTGTACCCAAATGTAATCCCCTAACCGATTTTGAACCTGATACTCAAAGCTCATTTTATGCTCGGGCATAATAAGCATATGGTTGTAGTCGAAAAAGCGGTCGATAAAGCTTTCTCTGTAATCAGGGTGAATACGATCCCAATAAGGTCTGCGCTCTCCCTCAAAATCAAACATACTGCCCATTCCCAGCATTTCCTTTGCAGCGGCGGGGTTAAGGCAGGTAAGGCGGTTTTCGGGAACGTTTACTTCATAAATTACGTTTTGCTCGCCTGCCAACAGAAATTGTTCCCTTATTTTTCCCGCTTGAATTCTTCGTGTGAGCATCAGCTCTTCCTGTATATCGTGTATAGTGCCTACCGCCATAGGCTTGTCGTCAAAGGCTGTTATAAGAGTGCCTTTGATTACGATTTTGATTTGTTTTTGAGGTCTTAGCTTCAAATCACCCGTAATGCTGAAGTTTTTGGAATTGTTCTCTTTAAGACTTTTTAAAGCCTTGTCAAAATTCACAAGGGTATCGGAGCTTAAAAAGTTTCGTATATTATTGCTTTTGCCAAGGTCGATATATCCGTAAGTGTGACTCCAATAGCTGCCGAAGGAAACAGCGGAATAATCGTCGGAAAGCTGCCATAATATCTCATTTGCCAATTCTTTTTCCGCAGACATTATAGACAAATAGCTGTTGGCTTTTCGGGAGGTTTCGGTCTGTTCGCAAACCCATTTTGAAATCTGCTCGGGATCGGGATTTCCGTCGTTTATGCCCAATAATGCTTCTGTTTTATCGGTTGAAAACGCAGATAAGATTTTTTCAAAGGAATTGTCATAGCTCTTTTTTATTTTTCCGAAAAAGTACAGAATAGCTATGGCAAATCCCACGCAAACCAAAGCCAATACGAAAATATACAGCAAAATAGCCGAAAGCTCCGCCCCGCATAAAACAAGCACAACAGCAGTGCCTGCTCCGATAACCGCAAAAAGCAAAACGATAAGTATGTATATTGGAACTAACCGAAAATTAAAGCTCTTTTTCATTTCCTGCTCCGAAAAAATGTTAAGCCCTTTAAGCTTGCGCAATTTCTTTAAAATATGTTTAAAAGCATAAAAGGCAAGATATTCAAAAATTGTCCCTGATTTTTTATTTAAACCGGGGACATAATTTCCTAATTTAATTATACTTTATATTTGTTGTAAAGTCAATAGATAAAATTTTTAATTTCAATGCAAATATTACCGACTATCGGCTTATTGATTATCCTGCTCCTGCTCCTCCTGCTCCGCCTTCGTTGCGTTTTCCTTGATTTCAATGTCGGTAAGCTCTCTTTTTCGTTGGGAATAGGGGACGCCGTGATTTATATTTACCGCCGTTTCCTCTGTGGGGGTGAAGATAACTGCCACCTCCCCCAATTTATCGTGCTTTGCCACAAGATACCATGCGCCTATTCCCGATGCGTCGCTTGCCATAACAGTAGCGTCGGTGTTGAGGTTGGTATTGTCGGTGTATTCGCCCCACTCGGTAACGTTGTTTAAATTTACAGTGATCAGCCTTTTTCTCTTTCTCTTGCCTGTTATCTTGTCTATATCCAAGTCGCTGTTGGTAACAATATACTCATATTCAGTTACCGTGCCGCTTAATAAAAACCAAGAAAGATAGAAAATGCCGAATACTATTATCAAAAGCATAGGAAAAGCGAATAACAGCATAGCAAAAATTACAGCTGCGGAAAGAATAACCGTTCCCGCTCCGATAAGCACTCTTTTTATCGTATCCGACGCTTCCGTCTGCTTTCTCACAAGCTGTTCGTTGTAATGATCCATTTTGTTTTCTCCTTTAATTGCCCTTTAAGTAATTTTTGTACTTCTATTCAATATATAAGTATAACACTTTACTTAAAAAAAGGCAATAAAATATAAAAAATTCTGTATTAAATTCATAAATTTGCAGTAATTATTTAAATTCCAATAACAAATCCCATAACAAAAAAGCTCCCGTTTCCGAGAGCTTTTTATTAAGTATTATTGTAATTCGGTTAACTTAAATCAAATTACTTTCTCTTCTTGGAGATTACAACGCCGGCAGCAGCGAGAGCAGCAGGAACGATTGCGATTGCAAGACCTGTACCCTTATTGCCGCTATCTGTTCCGTTTACATTGCCGGCAGCACCGGTAGTCTTAGCAGCAGTTGTGCCGTTAGCAGCTGTAGTAACAGCGGCAGCGGTTGTGCCGTTAGCAGCGGTTGTTGTAGCTGAACCCTTATCAGCAGTTGTAACTTCAGCGCCGGTTGTAGCAGCAGCGCCGGTTGTAACTTCAGCATCGGTTGTAGCAGCAGGATCGGTTGTAGCAGCAGGATCGGTTTCAACAGGAGCAGGAGCTTCAGAGCTGGAGCTTGTTTCAGCAGGAGCAGGTGCTACTGCATCAATAGAAACCAATTCAACAGGAGCTAAATGTCCGCACTGTGTTTGGAATGCAACACCACCCCAATCCTGCCACATTGTGTCAATGTTATCTGCTGTAACTTCAAATTCAGCTGTATATTCGGTTTTTCCAGCCTCAGCATTAACGACAAGCAAGTCAGTAGCATTGCCCTCAGCGTCTTTTACAGAACTATAAACCTTTGCAACAATATTATTATCTTCATCATATGCACATTCGGTATTAAAGGTGAAGACAAATGTTGTGCCGTAATAAGCTTCCTTAGGAGCAGCCTCTTGACCCTCTACGTTAAGGCTATACTGACACCACTGAGAAGTCCAAGCTGTGTCAAAAGTATGAGGCGCACCATCTACACCTGCTGCGAAAGAGCTTACTGCCATAGCAGAAACAGCCAACGCACCGGCAGCAACACCGGCAAGAATTTTCTTAATGTTCATAATTAAAATCCTCCACAATTAAAATTTCAGTAATTAACTTTACAGTTTAAGCTAATTTACAAAGATTATATCACTAAACCTGCCAAAATTCAATCGTCATTTTTTACATAAATGAAATGTCAAAATTTGTTTTTATGTACAAATTTTTGCTTATTTTATGATTTTTTTGCCGTTTTCATTTGTTCAGATCGGTGATTTCACTTAGGTAGTCGCTAAGGAGGATAAAATAGTTTCACGGTTTTAAAAATTTAGACCGCTAATTTTATTTTACGGGAGAAGGGTTCATTCTTGTGCTTATTGGCGGTTCTGCGGCTGCGGTTTGGGAGCTTGAGGGAATAACGGGCTTGGCGTCTGTAACAGCTGTGGCAGGCGGTGCAGCAGTTGCGGCGGTTGTTTCGGCTGAAGCGGTATTTGCTGCATTTGAGGAATTGCCGGCTTGCCCTTTTCCCGTTTCTGCGGGCTTGTTCTTGTCATCGGAGTTTGTTCCCGATGATGAAATAGGATCAACATTTCCGTTAGGCTTTTTGGCGGTGGTTTGGGCGGGTGTTATTGATGTATTCGAGGGTTCGGGTTCGCTGCCTTGGGTCTGATTTGAGGTATTTTCGGGATCTGCCGTTTGAACAGGCGTTTGAGAGCTTTGATTATCGCCTGTCATTCCTCCGCCTGCTCCCTCTCTTTCCGCAATGGTTATAAGATTTTGCACCGCCTCTTTTAATTCCTCAAATGAGGCTTGTTCCACCGCCGCCTTATGCTCTGCGTCCAACAAAGGAGCTGTTTTTTCCAAAAGCTGCGGTGTTGCGCCGCCGCTGAGGGCATATATATCCTCCATAGTAAGATTTTGGCGGAATATTTCCATAGTTTCGTTTAAGAGCCGATTATCCGAATATTTTAACGTGGGCAAAAGAGCGGAAACGTCAAAAATCTGCATACCGCTGCTGTCAATATGATAGCTGTCATAGTAAACCATATCCGAAACCTTGACAAAGGTAAAGCCTTTTTGCTTTAAATCGGCGAGAATTTGGGGCAAAGCTTGGGCGGTGTTCTCCAAATCGTTGTGAAACAGCAGAATAGATCCCGAAACCGTCCCTTTTTCTATTCTTTTTATAATAGTATCGGCGGAGGGCTCTTTCCAATCTATGCTGTCAACCGACCACTGTATAAACTTTAACCCCATACCCTCTATTGTGGTGACGGCATTGTTGTCATACTCTCCATAGGGCGCACGGTAAAGCTTAGGCTCTTCTCCCGTTATCATCTTTATTTTTTGGGAACAGCTGCGGGTATCCTCTATAAGCTTGTTGATGTTTATTCCCTTGACGTGTGGGTGAGCGTCGGAGTGATTTCCGATTTCGTGTCCTTCGTTATACATTTTTTTAACATCCTCCGGGTACTTGTCGCAAAACTCTCCGGTGACAAAAAAAGTAGCCTTAGCCCCTGCGTCCTTAAGCAGAGATAGCAGCAGGTCGGTATTGGAATTACCCCAAGCGCAGTCAAAGGTTAGAGCAATTTTATTGTCGCTCCTTGATACGCTGTAAATGGGAATTTTCTTATCGGCGGCGGCAACCTTAAAGGACGACATCACCGCCATTACAATAACACCGACAATTATTAAAGCGGCGAGCAAAATAATAATCGTTCTCATCAGCTTTTTCTTTGAAACAGTGTAGCTAAACATATGTATATTCCTTTCATAATCATAAGCATAACAGCTTGTTTTTTAGCATTTTATGCGGATATTTGAAAGAATATGTATGCCGAACAAAACTTGTATCGCTTGAAATTCATAGAGCCTTGATTTAATGAAAATTAAAAAGCAAAGCCACAAAGCCACAAAAGATTAAAGAAAAAAACAAGTAAACCTCACATCAGCTAAACAGAGTGTTAAAACGTAAAACAAACATACCACTTACACCATAAAAAACTAACCCACGAAAACAAAAAACATATTCACTCTCACCACAAAAAATAAAAGCACTCACCAGCCTGTAAAACTGAAAGCACAACATATCCACTCGCACAAACGGTGTTTGGCAGCAC
>CAZRRT010000049.1:0-15266 GCA_964602605.1 uncultured Ruminiclostridium sp. | reverse complement strand
TCATCTGCGCTCATTTTATGAAGAATTACAACTGCCTTTTCTATTTCAGGCACTCCCGTTTCCTTCAGCATAGTTAATTCCTCCTCTGTTTCCGCATTTATCAGCTGTAACCACAGCTGCTTTCGGTTATTCTTATCTACGGTTTTATCCAATTTTACCAATTCAAAAAAGTTTATGGAGCATTTGTCTGTTAAAAGCTGATGTCGGCTGTTTTCCAATAATGAAAATCTTGAATAGGGGCTGTCTGTTTCCTTAAAAAGATTAAAATTCAAAATGTTAATGGTTATGGTCTTTTTTAGCTCGCCGTATTTATTGCCCTTTTGCAGCTGATCTGAATACAGTTTTGCCCAATAATACAAGGCTCTGTCCTCGTAATGTCCCTTGTTTTGCAGCTGTATTTCCACATTTACAAGCTTGTCGTCCACCGTCATATTTAAGTCAAGCTGGGACTGCTTTCCCTCCGCCGCAGCAGGCAATAAATTGGGATTTATAACCTGTATCTCTTGTATGCTGTCAAGGGGAATGTCAAGTATGTCGCCCACAAAGGCTTTCAGCACGTCATTATCGCTGGTAAACAGCTTTTTGAATACCACGTCCAATTTTGCTTTTACTATTTCGCTCATATTGTTTACCCCTCGTATTATTTTCTGCTTTTATTGTAACATTTATAAATCTTATTGTCAACATTGCCGCTTTACAAAAATGCTATTTCTTTAACCTCTTGCCGCAGCTATAACAATATCTTGCTTCCTTTATGCTTTCCGCTCCGCACTTTTCGCATTTTACAAAGCTGTAATCCGATTTTGACTGCTGTAAGCCGCTATGGGAATTATTTATATTGGGCTTTGGATTTAATTTTCTTTTTATAATAACATATATTGTCATTGATATTAGCAATGCCGCCAAAGACATTATTGCTATAACTGAAAATACCGTTTTATTATAATCGTGCTTGCTTAACATTTCCGTATTTTGATTTTGCGGCTGATAATGAATCTCAATCCCGCTTGATTTGCCGTCCTCACTGTAATAAGTCATAGTTTTAAGCGGATCTTCTCCAATCTGCGCCATTGCGGTATCCTTATCCATAGCAATATAGATATTTTTCAAGGCGGGGCTGTTATCAATAATATCAAATGCGTGTATTACCGTTGAGGGAAGGTATATTTCTTCAAGACTCGGGCAGTCGTAAAAAGCAAATTCACATATATCCTTTACACCCTCGGAAACTTTGATTGATTTTAGCGATTTGCAGCCGGAAAACAGCATATGGGGTATTTCGCTCAGCCCCTTCGGCAGCGTTATTTCCTCTAAATTCCTACAGAATTTGAATGCTCCGCTTCCCATATACTTTACTGTATCGGGTATCTTTATTGTTTTGAATTTGCAGCCGGAAAACGCTCTGACGGCTATATATTCTAATCCCTCCGACAGCCGGATTCCCTCCGACAATTCATTTCCAAATTCGCCTTCTTCTGCATTTTTTACTGCAAAGGCTTCTTCTCCTATAATTTTTACGCTTGAAGGGATTTTAATGCTTGTAAGATTTTCGCACTCCCAAAAGGCTCTAAATCCTATCTTTACCAAGCCGTCGGGCAGGCTTACGGAGCAAAGAGTGGGGCAGCAGGAAAAAGCAAATTTCTCTATGGTTTTTACACTTTGGGGAATGGCGAGAGATATTGGCTGTTTGTTTTCCGTTTGAAAAAAGCCGCTTTCTTCCGATTGCACGTAGTAGTTGTTATAAAAAGAGGAAATTTGGGTAACAGGCTTTCCGTTTATTTGAGAGGGTACGGTTATATTCGATTCCGCTCCCTTGTAGCCGCAGACAGAAGCATAATCGCCCTCATCCCAATAATACCAATCCCCGTTTTCCTCCGGTTCAAACCCGTTTTCCATATCCACTTCCGCAGCCGGGGGAGCGAATATATAGTCGAAGGTGAGCAACGCCGAGGAGTATACAATATCCTCTTCCGCAGCTGCGGGAGCGTATATGCAAAATCCAAATATAACCGCCGTCAATGCGGAAATAATTATCTTATTTTTCATCTTTTCCCCGCTCCTTTCCGCACTTATAGCAGTAGTTGGCAATAGGACCGCTTATTGTGCCGCATTTTTTGCATTTCCACGTACCCAATATTTTGGGATAATCGCCGCAGACTGTTTGGGTTGTCGTTTTTTTGGGGTTGGCTTTCATTTTCCTGCCATTCTGCACCGAAAAGAATATAAAGCAGGCTGTTCCCGCCAAGCACAGAGTAATTACCAATCTTAAAAACAGCATATAGCCTTGATATTCTGCTTTCGAGGGCGGAGCAGGAGCGGCTGTCTGCATATCCGGCACGGGAGTATCGGCTATAAGCTTTACATTTGAATAATCCTCGGGGTCTGTATAAATGCTCTGTCCCGTTAATATCCCCATAGCGTCATCTCCCCATAAGGTATTTATTTCCTCCTTGCTCATAGCAAAATACACGTTTTCCAACGAATCAAAATATCTGAAAACCCCGTCTATTTCCCTTAGTGTTGAGGGAAAATACACTTCAATTAAGTTTACGCAATTATAAAATATATTATTTTCAAGCACCCTTACCCCCTCGGGAAAATACACAAATTTTAAATTGGTGCAGCTGCTGAACAAAGCGGATTTTACCACCGTCAGGGAGGAAGGCAAAACTGCCCTAACCAAGCCCGAACCTTCAAAAGTTCCCTCCCCTATGTAAGAAACCGAATCGGGTATACGAATATCGGTCATTAGCTTTGTTTCCCTAAATGCAGATTCTCCTATGCTCTCCAACCCCTCATACAGGGTAATTTTCTCCAAGCCGCTGCTTGCAAAGGCTGACTTTCCTATATTTTTCACATTTTCGGGTATTTCAATGCTATTTAGATTTTTACAGTCCGCAAACGCCTTATAACCGATGTTTTTCAAGCTTTTTGGCAGAACCGCTTTTTCGATTTTGCTGTTTTGAAAGGTATAGTCGTCTATATAGGTGACGCCTTCGGGTACAACAATCTCTTTTGTAAGGTTATTGGAGAACTTTAAAAAACGATATTCGGGCTTTTCCTCCTCCGTTACCGTCTGCATTTTTTCCGGGGAAAGGCTTGTAACCTTTTTTCCGTTTATTTCCCTGGGAACGGTTATACTGCGGTCATCGCCCGTATAACCGCAAACGCAGATATAATCCCCTTTGTCGTAATAATGCCATTCGCCGTATTCAAAAATTGTTGAATATTCTTCTTCGTTTTCGTTACTATCTCCGAAAGCGTTCACCGTCTGTGCAAGTACAAAAATCACAACAAAGGGAATAAGCATAATACTCTTTTTAAAATTCATTTTTCTGCATACCTTTTCAAAAAATTTCAAAAAATACAAAAAGCCGCACCATATCATATAATGCGGCTTTTATCGATTTAAGGCTTAAATTGCTGCCTAAAGCATCGCTTCCCAAAGCCTTACTTTTTTCCGAACAAGCCGCCTAATTTGTCGGCGATTCCGTCAACGTTGATTTTAGCCTTAACTCCGTCGATAACGCTTTTGATTTGATCGTCGGGAAGATCAACTCCCAATACTTCCTCAACTGCCTTGATAGGCTCTTTTTGGAATTTTTCGGCAAAATTCTTGTCATTTTTTACCTTGTTTACCACTTCGTCAATTTTTGCTTTAATGTCAAATCCCATTTTTGTTTTCTCCTTTTGTATTATTATTTTTAGAATGAAAATCATTCTATTTTATCGGAAATGTTCCTAAATTTAATTTGTTATGAACTGCATTTAAATTTTTTCTTTACCGCCCATATACATTCTTAAGGGTTCGGGTATTTTAACGCTGCCGTCCGCCTGTAAATTGTTCTCCAAAAAGGCAATCAGCATACGGGGTGGAGCAACTACCGTGTTGTTAAGAGTGTGGGGGAAGTAGTTGCCCTTTTCCTTGTTCTTAACTCTTATGCCTAAGCGCCTTGCCTGTGCGTCCCCCAAATTGGAGCAGCTGCCTACCTCGAAATATTTCTTTTGACGGGGCGACCACGCTTCCACGTCAATGCTCTTAACCTTTAAATCTGCCAAATCTCCCGAGCAGCACTCCAAGGTTCTCACGGGTATATCCATACTTCTGAACAGCTCCACGGTGTAGGTATACAGCTTTTTAAACCATTCCATACTGTCCTCCGGCTTGCACACCACCACCATTTCCTGTTTTTCAAACTGGTGAATTCTGTATACTCCTCTTTCCTCGATGCCGTGTGCGCCAACCTCTTTTCTGAAGCAGGGAGAATAGCTGGTTAAGGTTTGGGGCAGATACTTTTCCTCCAAAAACGTGTCGATAAATCTGCCAATCATAGAGTGTTCGCTGGTGCCGATAAGATACAGATCCTCCCCCTCTATCTTATACATCATATTTTCCATTTCCGCAAAGCTCATAACGCCTGTTACCACATTGCTCCTAATCATATAGGGAGGTATAAAATAGGTAAAGCCCTTATCTATCATAAAATCCCTTGCATAGCTCAATACTGCGGAGTGAAGTCTTGCAATATCCCCTTTAAGGTAATAAAAGCCGTTACCGCTGGTACGTCTTGCGCTGTCAAGGTCAATGCCGTTTCTCGCTTCCATAATGTCGGTGTGATAGGGTATTTCAAAATCGGGAACAACAGGCTCTCCAAAACGCTCCACTTCCACATTTTCGCTGTCGTCCTTTCCTATGGGCACGCTGTCGTCGATTATATTGGGAATAACCAACATTCTCTTACGGATTTCAGCGGAAAGCTCCGCCATTTTTGCGTCAAGCTGCGCCATTTCATCTGCCATTTGGCTTACCTTTTTCTTTTCCTCCTCCGCTTCTTCCTTTTTGCCCTGCGCCATAAGTCCGCCTATTCCCTTGGAAATACTGTTGCGCTGACTGCGGAGATAATCGGAACGTCCCTGACATTCTCTCTGCTGCTTGTCAAGCTCAATTACCTCGTCTACCATAGGCAGCTTTTCGTCTTGAAATTTTTTCTTGATATTTTCCTTTACTGTTTCGGGATTTTGCCTTAAAAATTTAATGTCTATCATTTTCTTGTCCTCGATTTTTTGTATTGATAATTTGAATTTTTGTTTGCGTTTAAATTTCCTTCTGTAAACGCCCTGATATGCTCGCCGAACCTCAAAATTCCTTCCCGATTCAGGCGACTTTTTAAGCTGCACTTTAAACTGATATATGTTTTTTAAGTGTGTCTTAGTTAATTTGTTCATAATTTGCTATTAAGTGAACATATCGGCTTAATTGTTATTATTTTCAGCAACTCTCATAATTTGTACATTACATAAACATAGCAGCTTAGCTGTTATTATTTCCGATAACTCTCATTATCTCCCTTAATTCCTCCTCGGTTTTGCAGGAGATTTCAAGAGTGATTTTGTTTCTTTTTGGGGTTATCTTTACTGTTTGTCCCAAAAGCTCTTTAAGGCTTATTTCCGCTTCTTTGTAAAATTGCGGTACGGGTTTATTGGTTTTTTGCTTTGACGATTTTCCCGACATTGATTTACACAAGCTTTCCGCCTGTCTTACCGAAAGACCCTCGCTTGCAATCTTATGCGCCAATTCAAGCCGCTTTACATCGTCCTCTACCGATAAAATAGCCTTGCTGTGTCCTTGGGTCAGCTTTCCCTGCTTAACAAGATCCTTAACCTCCTCGGGCAGCTCCAAAAGCCTTATTGCGTTGGTTATGGAGGAGCGTGCTTTTCCTACTGTCGCCGCTATTTCCTCTTGCTTTAAGCCGTATTTTTCCGAAAGCTGCTTATAGCCGTTGGCTTCTTCAATAGGGTTTAAATCCTCTCTTTGAAGATTTTCGATAAGTGCGATTTGTGCGGTTTCGGAATCGGATAATTCCATTATTCTTACCGGCACTTCCGTTAAGCCTGCAATTTTTGCGGCTCTCCAACGTCTTTCTCCCGCTACTATCTGATATGCTCCGTCCTTTTCCCTTACCGTCAAGGGCTGTATAACGCCGTGCTTTGAAATGGATTCCGCCAAGCTGTTTAGCTGCTCTCGGTCAAATTCCTTTCTGGGCTGTTCCTTATTGGGTTCAATCTCGCCGATTTTTAATGTGACAATTCCCTCTCCGCCGCTTTCCGACAGATCGTTGTCGTCAAAAATGCTTGCAAGATTTTTACCCAATCCGCTTTTTTTTGCCATATTTTTTCCTTTCAATTTTTTAATTTATGCTGATAAATACAATTATTATTTAATTCCCCTGCATTATTTACCACTTTTCCTTATATCAGCTGTCATCGTTGTAATAATATAAGCTTTTCTATCAAAGCAAGGTTTTAGCTTCCTTACACTTTTTCAAAACCTCGTTAGCTAATTTCTTGTATGCTTCCGCTCCCTTTGAGCTGCTGTCGTAATATGTAATGGGTTCGCCGTGGCTGGGGGCTTCGGAGATTTTAACGTTTCTGGGTATCTCGGTTTTGAATATTACCTCCGACGGGAAATTTTCACGTATTTGATTAACCACGTCTTTGTTTACCGTAAGCCTTTTGTCAATCATTGTAAACACGATTCCCATAAGCTGCAAGCCTTTATTGGTGCTTGCCTTTACACGTTTTACGGTGCTTAACAGCTCGGACACTCCTTCAAGGCTGTAAGGCTCGCACTGCATCGGTATAATCACTCTGTCGCAGGCTGTTATTCCGTTCAATGCCAATACTCCCAAGGAGGGCAGGCAGTCTATAATTATAATATCGTAATTATCCTTAATCTGCAATAATGCCTTTCTTAACTGCAAGGTTTTGTTTTTATAGGTGGTAAGGCGTATCTCCCCCTCCGCCAAAGCCTGCGTTGCGGGAATTACCCAAAGGTTCTTAAATGTGGTGGAAATTACTGCCTCCTCAGGTCTGACATCTCCCATTATAACATCGTATGTGGTGTATTTCAGCTCCTTTTTGTTTAAGCCGATGCCCGTTGTTGCGTTTCCCTGCGGGTCAAGATCCACCAAAAGCACCTTTTTCCCTTTTTCGCCAATAGCCGCAGCAACGTTTATGGCAGTGGTTGTTTTTGCAACTCCGCCTTTTTGATTTACTACGGAAATAATAACTCCCAATTTTTTATTTCTCCTCTCGTGTATTTTAATTCAATAATTAGTATATCACACAAGCATAAAAAAATAAAGGGATTTTCACATTTTTTCAAGTCAAAATCCCAATATTGTATAATTTTTACATTATATGAAGTAATTTATCTTGTATTTTCTACTTCAAAAATTTTGTTTTGTTCCACGTGGAACAGATAGAAATATATTTATGTTACGATAATCAAAATATATCGTCAAAACAGGCTTAATTTTCATTTAAGCGGTATTCTGATACTATACTCCAAGAAATCCTCAGTCTTGGTTTTGGAAAAATCGCAGCTTATACCAACGCTTTTCATCTTGTTTACAGTATCCTTAAAGCTGTTTAAATAGAGATTCAACACATTCATCGGATTGGTTTTATTTATTATGGTTGGTTTGGGCTGTTTCTTTTCCTCAATCTGCTGCAAAACAGCTTCCACTAATTTTTCCGTTTGAGTGGAGTTAAGCTGCCCTCTGTAGATTTCCAAAATTGCCGCCTCTCTTTCTCCCTCGGGAAGCTTTAATATTGCTCTTGCCTGTCTTTCGTTAAGTCCGTATTTTAAAACGGCGGCTTTTTCAACGTCGGAAAGCTTTAAAAGACGAAGCTTATTTGCCACGGTAGACTGCGCCATACCCAATTTAAATGCAGCTTCTTCTTGGGTTAGACCGAAATAGCCGATAAGCTTTTTAATAGCCAACGCTTCCTCCAAAAAATTCAAATCCTCTCTTTGAATATTTTCAAGCAAGGCAAGCACAGCAGAATCCTTGTCCTCGCTCTCGGAAATTATGCAAGGAACGGTATCAAAGTTAACCAATCTTGCCGCCCTCAATCTTCTTTCCCCTGCGATAAGCTGATAGCCGCCCTCTGTCCTTCTCACAATCAAAGGCTGCAATATGCCGTTTTGCTGAATACTCACAGCTAATTGTGTAAGTGAGTAGTCGTCAAAATATGTACGGGGCTGATTGGGATTTGGTACAATTTGCGATATGCTTATTTCAACAACTTGATTTATCACCTTGTTTGTTTCCTGTTCCTGTTTCTTTGTAAATAACATTGATTATCTCCTTAATATTATGGTTTTATATTAACCTCTATAATATGATTATAAATTATATTATTTCTAAATCAAGGAGATAATAACGACAAAAATTTGCAAAATACAATTACAAAAAACATAAAACAGCAGAATGGGAAATATTATAAAATAAATAATGTAGAAATAAGTAAAATAAATAAGCCAAAGGAAAATTTTTCGGGAAATAATCCTTTGACCAAATCAGATATAATCAGAGAAAAAAAGCTAAGCTTTGACAAATACCAACAATCTTCTGCCGTCACCGTCAGGCAAGTGATAAAAAATATTCTGCTGCAAATCAAATTGGTGCTTCTTCATTGCGGATTGTACAGCTGACATTTCCTCATCTTTAGAACCTCTCATAGCAAGGAAAGTACCGCCCGATTTAAGAAACGGGGCTGAATATTTTAAAAGTGTTGGTATATCGGAAACCGCTCTTGCAGTAACAATATCAAAAGAGCTTTTAAAAGGAGGTCTATTTCCGATTTCCTCAGCTCTTGCCTGAACAATAAGAGGATTTAAGCCAAGCTGCTTAGACAGCAATGTTAAATAATCGGTTCTTTTCCTTTGAGAATCAAGCAGGGTAAATTTTAAATCGGTTCTGTATATCATCATAGGCACAGCGGGAAAGCCTGCCCCCGTCCCAATATCCAAAACACGGGAGCTGTCCTTAACGTCAAAAAGTGTCAAAGGCAAAACACTGTCAATAAGGTGCTTTTGGATAATACCATTTCTGTCCCTAATGGCGGTAAGATTTACCTTATTGCAGTAATCCTGTAAAAACAAGATCATCTTATCATACAATTCCGCCTGATTTTGGTTAATCCGAATTTTGGCGGATAAAAAAATCTCTATAATATCATCTGTCATAATAAAACCTCAAAAATCCTTTAATAATAACTGTTTAGAAAAATGTTCCATGTGGAACAATTCCAAAAAGCTAATTAGAACCCCCGTTATCGTGAAACAAAAGCAATAAAACGGTAATGTCCGCAGGATTTACGCCGCTGATTCTTGAAGCCTGCCCTATATTCATAGGCTTGTACTTGTTTAGCTTCTCCTGAGCTTCAAGCCGCAAGCCTTTTACCGTATTGTAGTCCAAATCAACAGGCAGCGGCTTGCTCTCCAGCTTTTTAAGCTGTAAAACCTTATCCTCCTGCACATCAAGATAGCCCTTATACTTTACACGAATTTCCAAACGGTCGGTAACGCTGTCGGGAAGCTGAGGAGCATTTTCATCAAAAACAATCAGCGATTTATAAGAAAGCTGAGGACGCTTCAGCAAATCCGCAAATCTTGTGCCGGTGGTAATAGGAGTAGTGCCGAGAGAAGTCAATGTGTCATTAAGCTCGGGAGTTGGTTTTAAGGTGGTTTTCTCAATGCGTTTCAGCTCGTCCTCAATCATCTTCTCCAAATCAAGATAAAAGGCATAGCGTTTTTCGGGCAGCAAACCTACTTCCCTGCCGATAGGGCAAAGTCTTTGAGGAGCGTTGTCCTGTCTTAACAGCAGCCTGTACTCGCTGCGCCCGGTCATCATTCGATAGGGTTCGATACAGCCTTTTGTTACAAGATCGTCAACAAGAGTACCAATATAGCTGCTGCTGCGGGACAATACAAGCATATCCTTGTTATTGCAGTAGCAGGAGGCGTTTATTCCCGCCAAAAGTCCCTGCGCCGCCGCCTCCTCATAGCCTGAAGTACCGTTAAACTGCCCTGCGCCAAACAAGCCTTTTATTCTCTTAAATTCCAATGTAGCATACAGCTCCAAGGGATCGACGCAGTCATATTCAATAGCATAAGCAGGACGCATAATTTCCACATTTTCAAGCCCTCTGATTGTTTTATAAAAAGCAAGCTGAACATCGGCGGGAAGGCTTGAACTCATACCCTGCAAGTAGCATTCGTCAGTGTCAAGCCCCATAGGCTCAACAAAAAGCTGATGTCTTTCCTTGTCCTTGAAGCGGACAATTTTATCCTCTATGCTGGGACAATATCTTGGACCTACTCCCTCGATTCTGCCCGCATACAAAGGGGAACGGTGAAGATTTTCAAGGATAATTTTGTGGGTTTGGGCGTTAGTGTAGGTTACATAGCACTTCGCTTTGTTTTCCAAAGGCAAATTGTTATCAAAGGAAAAAGGGGTAATAGGCTCATCACCCTTTTGAACCTCCATAACAGACGTATCAATGCTGCGGCGGTGTACTCGTGCGGGAGTACCCGTTTTAAATCTGCGAAGACTTATACCCTTGCATTCCAAGTCCTTTGTAAGCTCTAAAGCGGGCATAACATTATCAGGTCCGCTTTGATAATTAAGCTCGCCGATATGAATCTTACCGCCTAAATAAGTACCTGTGCAGATAACAGCGGCTTTAACATTGTAGGTTATTCCCAATTTGGTGGTAACACCCCTCACCTTATGTCCGTCGGTAACAACGCCGATAACCTCAGCTTGCTTTATATCAAGATTTGGCTGCTGTTCAAGAACCGATTTCATATAGCAGTGGTATTTGACACGGTCGCTTTGAACCCGCAGCGCATGAACCGCCGCACCCTTACCTCTGTTAAGCATACGGGACTGTATGAAGGTAGCGTCCGCCGCCTTGCCCATTTCTCCTCCCAAAGCGTCAATTTCACACACCAGCTGACCCTTCGCCGAGCCGCCGATACAAGGATTGCAGGGCATATTGGCTATTGTGTCGAGAGAGAGGCAAAATAAAACGGTTTTACAGCCTGTTCGAGCGGAAGCAAGGGCAGCTTCAACACCTGCGTGACCTGCTCCTATTATTGCAATATCGTAATCGTACATATAAATCCTTCTTATAATATAATAAAAGTTTGCTTAATAATAATACCACAATATTTCCTAAGTTGCAACTGTTTAAAAAGAAAAAAGGAGCTGACAACAGCCCCTAAATAAAATATGTATAGATTAAGCTAATTTTGAAGCTATGGATTTACCGCTTACTTTAAAAATCCAAGACTGCGGATAATAGGAGGTTCTTTTGCTTTTCCCGAGCAAATCTGGAAGAAGCAAATAATTCTGATTACAAAAAATACTATAGTCATAATTGCCGCTGCAATAGGAACAATAAAGGTCCAAAAGAGAAAAATAGAGCATAAACCCATTAAAACCGTAACAACTTCAAATTTCAAAGCCTGTCTTACGTGAAAAGCCGCATATGGTGAAGTATTTCCTGCAAGCAAAGCTAAAACAATACCAAGCCAGCCCATAAGATAAACAAGCATAGCCATTACTTTATTATCGGAAATATCCTTTGGATCAAATTCGGAGGTGTGATCGTAAGGATCATAAGGCGGATTATAAGGATAAGGCTGAGGATTAACATTATTTTGGGTTTGCTGCTGAGAATTTACATTGTTTTGAGCCTGCTGCTGTGTATATCCGTTGTTTTGAGCCTGCTGCTGTGCATATCCGTTGTTTTGGGTCTGTTGTTGTGAATATACATTGCTTTGGGTCTGCTGTGATTGGGAACTAACATTGTTTTGCGGCTGCAATATCGGATTTGCGGCATTCTGCGTCTGGCTCGAAGCAGCTGCAAGCTGACTTCCGCATTGATGACAAAAAACAGCGTCATCATCAAGCTGAGCTTGGCATTTAGGACATATTTTCATAATATTCCACTCCTTTTACGATATTTGATTAAACAAAGTCAATATACTTTAAATACTAAAATATACTAAAAATATAATATCACATATGATAATAATTGTCAAGAGAATGTAATTATGAAAAATGAAATAAACCAAAAAACAGAAACATAAAAAATTATAACAAAATCCCCAAATTCAACAATAAACAAACCATAATATGAACATTACAAAGAAAAAAATCGCCGCATATTGCAGCGATAAAATAATAATAAATATCTAAAGAATTAGTCCAAAACCTCAAAAGAAGTTTTGCCTGAAGGAATAAGAAGAGTAGATCCATCATGGGTATAACCTGTTTCAAAGGAAAAACTTAAAGAAAATTTATCGGTATTCACTTTAAACTCAACCAAGTCCTGATAGTTAAGAGCCGAGAAAAGCTCGGCAGTACCTTTCGTATCCGAAGGAATGAGTATATTTATTCTTTCTTCTTCAGGATCAAAAGGATAAGAGTTGATAAAGTCTCGGTCAATGGCTTTAACATGGGGTCTTAAGGAAAAAAGCTTTTTGCAGGATTCCTTATCGAGAGTGAGAATAAGCTGTCCGTCGTATGAGCCGTCATGGTTATAATACTTTTTTGCCGTACCGGTGCAGGTCAAATCTCCTTCAAGCCCCACATTAGTCTGATAATAATCGGGGAAAACCGGCGACCCATTATCAATTATCGGATAGATGCTGTAGGCGTCTGTTACTTTAAATCCTCCAATGGTGTCGCCCTGTTTCAGCTTAACCCAATCGCCCTTTTCCCCTGCAACACGATCCTTGGCAGGAGTAAAGAAAGGCACTCCGAAGCTTACATTGACCGAGAAAATGTCACTTACCTGCCAAGTATTGGTGTCAACGTGCAAAATCTCGTCCTTAGAAGCTTCCTCACCGTTAATAAGGGTCAAATTGTAATTATGAGTTATGGGGTTGGCAGTAAGATGATATATCAGATATTTGTAATCATCAATCTCGCACTTAATAATATTATTGTCAAAATCAAAGGATAGAGGTATATCGCCTTTTTCAAAAACTGTGCGATTAGTCGCCCAGGGATTTTTAACAGTATCATTCAAATGACATACAATACGGTTTTCCTCCACCGTATAATCGTGAGTAAGCTTAAATAAGCAGCCGTCGGTGTAATTAAGCTCACCGGCATAATTAACGCCTAATTCTTCCTTTTCCTCCTCGGTGGAAAAACGTCTTAATTGAACCAATTCACCGTTATTATCAACAGTAAGAAAAACAGCGTTTGTAATGCTTTTGTCGTTGTCGGTTTCATTAAGCCTTACATTTGGCGTTGCATAAACCAAGACGTCCTGCTTCATATGAAGAACCTTGAAATAATCCCTGCCTAACGTATCCTTTGGAAAAGGATTACTTGCTAAGCCTTGATAACCGTAAGCCTCATGGGAATTTATAAGCTTTTCGCCGTTATACAATTCAATAACAACAGTGCCGTAATAATAATTTTTGTTTATGGAAAAGCCTTCGGGATCGGCAACTTTAGTCAAATACGCCTTGCACTGATATGTTTTTCCCTCTTTATGCAGCTCCGTTTCGTATAAGAGAAGTTTATCAATGGGAGTATTTGGTTTTTCGGTCTGAATGGGAGCTTGGGTTATTGGTGACGTTTGTGCAGATGTTTCGGGAATTTTATCCGAAACGGAAGTAACGGGAGAGCTGCTGCTTGAAGAGGTGCTGTTATGATCCTCTGTTTTAGCGGTAGTTTCAGTGCCGGGTAAGGTGGGAGTAATTCCAAAGCCGTTATTTAACAGCAAGCACACCGCCGTAACTCCCAACACCGCAAACAAGCCTGCCGCAAGCCCCATAAACTGCTTAAAATTATTTTTTCTTTCCGGGTTAACCCTTATTACCACAGGAAATCCCGAAGAAATATCCTGCTGCTGCTCCTCAATAAACTTATCGTCTATGCTGTTGAACAAATCAAAAAACTCATCGCTTTTCATAAATCAAAGCCCTCCTTTCTCAAATAAGCCTTTAAGCTTTTTCGTGTTCGGCTAAGTAAGCTGTTAACATTATGCTTGCTTATGTTGAATTTTTTGGATAATTCCTCGGTACTGAAGCAGCTCCAATATCTGCCCACAAACACAAGCCTTGTTCTTTTGGGCAAATCGGACAAAAAGCTGTTTATGGCTTTTAACATTTCCTCTTTATCGACCTCGCCCTCAGTGCCGGTCCCGGAAACCAAATCCTCCAGCTCGTCAATAGGCAGAGAGCCTTCGCCGCCGCCCCTTTTTTCTGCATGAAGCCTTTGGTAGATATTCAAGGCGGAGTTTTTTACAATCCTGCCCAAATATGCGGAAAAACATTGGGGTTCATTTGGCGGAATGCTGTTCCAAACGGCAAAGTATGCGTCCTGAACAGCCTCCTCTGCGTCTTGGCTGTTTCTGAGAATATTAAAAGCAATAGTGTGACAGTAATTTCCGTAAACTTGGGACATTTGGGAAAGAGCAGCTTGATCCCTTTGAAATAACAGCCGGGTGATATTTTCCATTGTTCTGCCCCCTTTCACTTATATAGACGGAAATTATTTGAGAAAGTCACAAAGGTTTTGAAAAATTAAAGCAAAAAAGGCAGCAGATTATTTTCAAAGAAATCAAGCAAGCTGCCTACATCATTAGTATCTCTCCACATAAAGTAATTTTTTGTATATTCTTGAAACCAAAAGGCAATCTCACGGTTGCGGCGGGGATCTCTTGTAATATCTCCCACAATAACAAGCCAAAAGGGGAGAATTTCCTCCGACAAGCCGCCCGCTTTGCGTAAAACTCTCATTAAGCCGGGTGTAAAATATTTGCAGCTTCTTTCATGGGCATTTCCTCGACCCGCCTGCATATTGGTATTTTCTGTCCAGCCGTCCTGTCTTTTAATCTCACCAAACAATATTTTACCGTTAGACAAATTGCGAATGGCAAAATCCATACTGATACCCCACTGATATTTAGGCTTTCCTTTGCTATTTTTTTTACTGACATCAACGTTATAGATTTCATCAAGCACAGATTTATCCAAAGGAAAGGTAGAGTAAATATCGGAAAACTCGGGAGGATGCCTGTCAACCTTAAACAAATTGGGATAAACAGCGTCAAGAGCCGTTTGCAATGAGATTTGAAAAATCTGCTCCGTATGTAAAGCTTTTGCACCGCTTATGGTTTGCCAATTCGCTCGATTTCTTAATTCCTGTGTAGCCATTACTCTTCATCTCCTTTAATACCCTTAAATAATTCCTCCAAAGAAATGTCAAAGCCTTGGGCTATTTTATAGATATTTTCCAAAGAAATATTTCTCCTGCCCTTTTCAACCGAAGCATAGTAGGTTCTGTCCATATTGATATGCAAAGCAAATTTTTCCTGACTTAAACCCGTATTTTGTCTTAAAGATTTAATTCTTTGTCCGAATTTATCTTTGATATTCAAAAAAATCA
>CAZRRT010000048.1:0-16194 GCA_964602605.1 uncultured Ruminiclostridium sp. | reverse complement strand
AAGACTTTTGCAAAGCTGAGTTTTTCCCACTCCCGTAGGTCCTAAGAAAATAAACGAGCCTATGGGACGTTTGGCGTCTTTAAGTCCCAATTTTCCTCTCTTTACCGCTTTTACAACAGTTTCCACCGCCTTATCTTGCCCTATTACAACAGATTTTAATGCTTTTTCCAAGCCCTTTAAAGAATTGGCTGCGTTTTCGGACAATTTACCTACAGGTATGCCGCTCCACTGAGAAACCACTTTAAAAACCGCCTGTTCATCGACAACGGTTAAATCTTTTTCTCTATCGAAAAAAATCTTTTTTTCTTTTTCCAAGCTTTTTTGTATCGACTTTTCCTTGTCCCTCAGCGACGCCGCTTTTTCAAAGTTTTGTTCTTCTATGGCTTTGTTTTTTTGAATACGGCAAAGCTTAAGCATATCAAGCGCTTCCCTGCATACGGGGCTGACCGACGTTTCCCTTGACTGCTTTATTTTCAGACTTGCCGCCGCTTCATCTATTATATCTATGGCCTTATCAGGCAAATGTCTGTCGTGAATATACCTTACAGAAAGTGATACCGCTTGACATATTGCTTGATCCGTTATTTTTATTCTGTGATAATCCTCATATTGCTTTTTCAGACCTAAAATAATTTCCTTTGTCTTGCTTTCGTCGGGTTCGTCTACGGTAACAGGCTGAAATCTCCGCTCCAATGCGCTGTCCTTTTCAATATATCTGCGGTATTCATCAAGAGTTGTAGCTCCTATAAGCTGTATCTCTCCCCTTGCCAAAAGCGGCTTTAAAATATTTGCTGCGTCTATCGCTCCCTCAGCCGAGCCAGCGCCTACTATATTATGAATTTCATCTATAAAGAGAATTATGCTTTTATTCTCCGAAACCTTGTCCAAAACTGCTTTTACACGCTCTTCAAAATCTCCTCTGTACTTTGCTCCCGCTATCATCGAGGTAATATCCAACATAAATATTCTCTTGCTTAAAAGACTTTCGGGTGCTTCCCCCTTTGCTATTTTTAAGGCAAGTCCTTCAACAACCGCCGTTTTTCCTACTCCGCTCTCTCCTACAAGACAGGGATTGTTCTTTCTCCGCCTTAACAAAATCTGCGTCATTCTCTCTATTTCATTTTCTCTGCAAAAAACAGGATCTATTTTCTCCTCCTCCGCCATTAAGGTCAAATCTCTGCCGTATTTCAGCATCATTGGATCGGTAATAGGCTGTTTTTTTGAATAGCCCCTTATGCGAGGCGGTTTATCTTCGGTACATTCCCGCATACTGCCCGGAATATCAGCACCCATTTCTTTTAAGAATATACTTCCGTAGCAATCGTTATCCTCCAACATAGCGTAAAGAATATGCTCTGTTCCGACTAAATCGGACTTTTCCCTCTGCGCCTCGCTGAGAGCGTTTTCAAGTATTCTTCTGCTGCGTGCGGTGAAATCGGCAATACCAAGCTGAGTCGGTATACCGCTGCCCACCGCCTGCTGAAGCTTGTTTAACGCTCCGTCCCGGCTTATTCCCTGCACCGACAAAATATGACCTGCAACACTGTTTTCATCGTATGCCAATCCGCAAAGAATATGCTCGCTGCCAACATAGGTATGACCTAACGACGACGCTATTCCGATTGAGCTGTTAAGGGCGTTGTTTGCTTTTTCCGTAAATCCGCTGAACTGTACCATAATTTTTCCTTTCTTAAAAACAGCAAAAAATAATGTAACACAAATTTGACTTTGTCATATATTGTAGTATGAAACGTTTCAGATAATTTAATCAAGGAGGAACTCTTTTATGTGGGGAAATAACTGCTGCTGGATCATCATCCTTATTCTCTTGTTCGGCTTCTGTGGCGGAAACGGCTGTGGCTGCGGCAATACACTTGGCAACGGCTGCGGCAACGACTGCGGATGCGGCAACAACAACGGCTGCGGATGCGGCTGCTAATTAGGCTTATAATCTATAGCTTTTCTTAAAGTGAACATTTAAGCCGAAAACAGCGGGGGAGGATTGCTCTCCCGTTGTTTTTTTCTGTTTTTAACATTTACTATTATATGCTTTAATGATTATATTTTACATTCATTGTGCAATTTTTCCAATAACATATCCAATCGAAAAAACAAGATTATTAAAAAAGTATATTTTTTAATGAAGAAAAAAGTAGTATAATATATGATTAGGTGTTTGAACCTGAATAAGATAATAAAAAATTATAAAAAATATAACCAAGCTTTTGACTTGGAAAAGAAATCAGAAAAAAGAAAAGAGGAACTACTTTGGTAAGGAACGATTTAAGAAACATTGCAATTATCGCCCACGTTGATCACGGAAAAACAACTTTAGTGGACGAAATGCTAAAGCAAGGCGGCGTATACCGTGAAAATCAAGAGGTTGTGGAAAGAGTAATGGACAGCAACGATCTTGAACGAGAAAGAGGAATCACCATTTTGGCAAAAAACACCTCCGTCCATTACAACGGTGTGAAAATAAACATAGTTGACACTCCCGGTCACGCTGATTTTTCGGGAGAGGTTGAGCGCATACTTAAAATGGTAAACGGCGTTTTGCTTCTTGTGGACAGCTTTGAAGGAACTATGCCCCAAACCCGCTTTGTACTGCAAAAGGCTCTTGAATTAGGTCACAAAATCATTGTAGTTG
Source organism: uncultured Ruminiclostridium sp. (assembly GCA_964602605.1). GTDB lineage: Bacteria > Bacillota > Clostridia > Oscillospirales > Ruminococcaceae > Ruminiclostridium_E. The sequence goes on along the minus strand of CAZRRT010000048.1, from coordinate 13,544 downwards.
TAAATAAAACAGACCGTCCCGAAGCAAGAAATCACGAGGTTGTGGACGAGGTATTGGAATTGTTGATGGATTTGGACGCAACCGATGAACAGCTTGACAGTCCCGTTGTATTCTGTTCGGGACGCCTTGGCTGTTCTTCTTACAATCCCGACGAAATGGGAACGGATTTTAAGCCGCTGTTTGATAAGATATTGGAACATATTCCCGCTCCCGAAGGCGATGAAAACGGTGAATTACAAGTGCTTGTTTCTTCTATCGACTATAACGACTATGTGGGAAGAATAGCAGTAGGACGTGTGGAAAGAGGAAAAATCAAGGTAAATCAAGATGTAATGGTTTGCGATCACCACAACAGAGTTGCTCCCTACCGCTCCAAAATAGTAAGCCTTTATCAGTTTGACGGCTTGGGAAAAGTACCTGTAGAGGAGGCTACCGTAGGCGATATTGTGGCGTTCAGCGGAATTGAAAATATCACTATCGGCGAAACGGTATGCTCGGTTAACGCTCCCGAACCGCTGCCTTTTGTTAAAATAACAGAGCCTACCGTTGAAATGACATTTTCGGTTAACGATAGTCCTTTTGCGGGAAGAGAAGGCAAATTTGTAACATCAAGACAGATAAGAGAAAGACTGAACCGAGAGTTATTAAAGGACGTTTCATTGAGAGTCAAGGACAGCGATACCACCGACAGCTTTGACGTATCGGGCAGAGGCGAAATGCACCTTTCCATACTTATTGAAACTATGAGAAGAGAAGGTTATGAGCTTTCCGTAAGCACTCCCCGTGTTTTGTACAAGGAAATCGACGGAGTTAAATGTGAGCCTATGGAAAGACTTGTAATTGATGTTCCCAATGATTCGGTAGGTGCAGTAATGAGCAAAATGGGCGTTCGCAAGGGAGAAATGATTTCTATGAATCCTGTGGGCAGCCGCACAAGAATTGAATTTAAAATCCCCGAAAGAGGACTTTTCGGATATAAAAGCGAGTTTTTAACCGATACTAAGGGCGAGGGCGTTATGAACACCGTATTTGACGGTTACGAGCCTTATATGGGAGATATTCCCACAAGAACGACAGGCTCTCTTGTTGCATTTGAAACAGGTACTGCCTGCGCTTACGGCATTTTTAATGTTCAGGACAGAGGACAAATGTTCTTGGACGCAGGAACGGAAGTATATGAGGGTATGGTAGTTGGAGTATCGCCAAAAGCAGGGGATATAAATGTAAATGTCTGCAAGAAAAAACATCTTACAAACACTCGTGCAAGCGGAAGCGACGACGCTTTAAGACTTATTCCCTATAAGAAGATGAGCCTTGAAGAAAGCCTTGAATTTATCTGCGACGACGAGCTTGTAGAGGTTACTCCAAAGTCTATCCGCATAAGAAAAAGAATCCTTAACAACGAGCTTAGAGCAAAGGATCAGGCTAAACACAAAAACAAGTAATGAAATATATTAAAATCGGCGGCGTTAAAATAGAAAAAACCGCTTGCCTTGCACCTATGGCGGGAATGGCGGATACAGCTTATCGGCTTATGGCAAAAAAATACGGTGCAGCTTTGGTTTACAGTGAAATGGTAAGCTGTAAAGGCTTATGTTATACCGACAGAAAAAGTGCGGCACTGCTTACCGTTACAGACGGGGAAAGACCTATGGCGGTACAGCTTTTCGGCAGCGAGCCTGAGTTTTTCTCCAAGGCGGCGCAAATTGCCGCAAAATACAATCCTGATATAATAGATATAAACTGCGGCTGTCCCGTCCCAAAAGTAGTAAACACAGGAGCGGGATCGGCACTTTTGAAAAATCCCAAAACAATAGGAGAGCTTGTTAAAGCGGTAAAAAAAGTCACTGATATTCCCGTAACGGTTAAAATCAGGACAGGCTGGGACGAAAACAGCATAAACGCCCTTGAAACCGCAAAGATAATAGAGGACAGAGGCGGCGACGGAATAACGGTTCACGGCAGAACAAAACAACAGATGTATTCGGGAAAAGCCGATTGGGAAATAATAGCAAGGGTTAAAGAATCGGTGGGCATTCCCGTAATAGCAAACGGAGATGTGATTGACGCCGTCACCTGCAAAAAAATGTACCGTGACACCGGCTGCGATTTGGTTATGATAGGCAGGGGAAGCTACGGCAAGCCTTGGATTTTTGAAGAAGTAAGACATTATTTTAATACAGGCGAATTATTACCCGAAAAAACCTTGGAAGAAAAATTGGAAGTGCTGACGGAACACATCAATTTAACAGTAAAGCTAAAAGGTGAAAAAACAGGTATGAGAGAAGCGAGAAAACACGCTGTGTGGTATCTTAAAGGAATGCCAAACGCCGCCTATTTCCGTAATCTTTGCGGTTCGCTGTCTACGCTTGAGGACTTTTCACGATTGAAAGAAGCCGTATTAAATAACACTTAATTTTAAGCAAAACGATTGAAATAACCCCCATTAAAAAACACTTAAGCAAAACAATTAAAAGGAACAAAAAATGACAATACCCAATCCCGAAGGCTTTATCGCCTTTGAAATAAATCACGAGGAATTTATTCAAGCATATAAAAAAATCAGCGCAGATAACAGTGAAATTGCAGTATCAAATTATTTAAAGCTTTGCAAAAAACTTTTATTGAGCGGCAAAAGCCTTTCCGATTTTATGAAAGAAGCGCTTATTTTTTCAGCGCAGCCGCTTGTGGAAAAATACGTCAGAGAAAAGGAAAATAACCCGTATATATACAAAGCTATCTGTTATGATCTGCAAGCTGTTTCGGAAATATGTTCATTATCATCTGAAAGTGTGAAAAAAATCCTCAGTGAGCGTTTTGACAAGGATTTTTCCAATCTTCCCGATTTTGAAAAAGGGGAGTTTAATTATAATGCTCAATACTTTATAGAAAGCTGCAAAAATAACGGAAGCGGGATATTTGCCAAATATAAAGCCTTTTATTACAGAAATTCGGAAAAGACAAGTTCCGAAATCAGCTATTTGGATAATCACCTGAAGCCTGTTAACAACCCCGATCCAATACGACTCAGTGATTTAAAAAGATACGAGGTTCAGCGCAAACAGATTATAGACAACACCATATGCTTTTTAAACGGCAAGCCCGCAGACAACGTTTTGCTTTACGGCGACAGAGGAACGGGAAAATCCAGCACAATTAAGGCACTATTAAACGAATACTCCTCTTTGCGAATGATACAGCTTGACAAAAACGATATTTCCGCTATTTCTGAATTGTATCATCAGCTTGGCAATATTCCTTTGTACTTTATTATATTTATTGACGATTTGTGTTTTTCAGAGGACGACGATGGATTTTTTGTACTTAAACAGGCTCTTGACGGAGCATTAACCGCAAAACCGAAAAATATTCTAATATACGCCACCACCAACCGCAGGCATATAATCAAAGAAACCTCCGCAAACAGAGCGGACAGCTATGTTCACAAAAGCGACGCCGTGGACGACAATATGTCGCTTTCCGATAGATTCGGACTGTTTATCACCTTTTCTTCTCCAAATAAAGAGCAGTTTGTGGATATAGGCTTGAAAATTGCAAAGGACAGAGGTCTTGATGTTGATCAATCGGAATTTGAAGCGGGAATTGAAAGATTTGCCCTTAAACGGGGCGGACGCTCTCCTCGAATTGCAAAACAGTATGTGGATTATTTGGAAGGAAGACTTTCTTTAAATCAATAAAAAATGTTCATTATATTACAATATATGAAAAGTCTTTAATTGAAAGGACGAAAATGAAAAAACGCTTTATTTATATCATTGCCTGTTTATTGACGGTTTCTTTTGTTCTGGAAGGCTGCGACAATGACAAGCAGAAGGAAAACCAAATCACCACCACGGCAGCCGCAGTTACAACGGAAGCGGAAGAGCCTTTGCCTTATCCTTTCCTGCTTAACGATGTGGAAATTAAGTCCAAGCCCGAAAAAATAGTATGTCTTTCACCGACTATTGCGGAGATTATTTTTGAAATGGGCTATGTTGACACTATAATCGGAAGAAGCAGCTATTGTGACTATCCCACCACAATAGCCTCCGCAAAAGATGTGGGCAGCACCGCAAATCCCGATATAAACGCAATCATTGAATTAAAGCCGGATATGGTTATTTCCTCAACTCCCATTGCTTCCAAGGATATTTTTGAAATGGAGCAGCAAGGAATAACAACGCTTGTAATTCCCTCCCCAACCGCCTTAGACGGATTTTCTTCCATTTATACTTCTTTGGGACTTGTTTTTGAAGGTATGTTCACAGGAAAAGAAAAAGGAGAACAAGTGTATTCGGAGATTTCCAAAGTATTGGGAAACAAGGATAATTTCAGCGTAGGAAAATTTGTGTATATCACCGAGAATTTGACCGCCGCAGGAGGAAACACTTTTGAAAGCGCAGTTTTATCCTGTTTTGGCACAAATATGGCAAAGGAATCGGAAGGCTACACCTTTGACATTACCTCCCTTTTGGAAAATCAGCCTGATATTTTGTTAGTAAACAAAAAATATACAAAGGACGTCTTGCTGCAAAACGAAACTCTCTCTCAGCTTGACGCAGTAAAAAACGACAAAATCATTTTTATAGATAATTTTTTCTTTGAAAGACCTACAAGAAGAATTATTGATATGATAGACAATTTGATTGACGAATACAGACAAATGACGGGAAGCTTATGATTATTAACGCTGTTATAACAAAAATAAGGCTGGTATCAACTTGACTTTCAGTTAAATTTTGGTATAATTAAATATAGTTTATAGTTTTGCAAAATAAATATTTTTATATAAAGAAAGGTCAACCCAAAATGAAATGGACAAGTCTTAACGATTTAAGAGAAAGCTATCTTAAATTTTTTGAAAGCAAGGGACATCTGCGTATGGACTCCGCTCCTCTTGTACCGCAAGGAGATAATTCCGTACTGCTTATTAACGCAGGTATGACTCCCCTTAAAAAGTATTTTCAAGGCTTGGAAACTCCTCCCTGTAAAAGAGTTACCACCTGCCAAAAATGTATACGCACCCCCGACATTGAAAACGTTGGAAAAACTTCAAGACACGGCACTTTTTTTGAAATGCTGGGCAATTTCTCCTTTGGCGATTATTTTAAACATGAGGCTATTGCTTGGGCTTGGGAGTATTTGACAAAGGTACTTGAAATTCCCGAAGACAGGCTTTGGGTAACCATATATGAAGAAGACGACGAGGCGGGAGATATTTGGGAAAAGGAAATCGGCGTTCCCCGTGACAGAATTGTCAAATTAGGCAAAAAGGACAATTTCTGGGAACACGGAAGCGGTCCTTGCGGTCCTTGCTCTGAAATTCACTATGACAGAGGTGAAAAATACGGTCCTCTTATTAACTTTGAACAAGGGGAGGACTGCGACCGTATAATTGAAATATGGAATAATGTATTTACTCAGTTTGACAATGACGGCAATGGCAATTACACACAGCTTAAAAACAAGAATATCGACACAGGTATGGGACTTGACCGCCTTGCCTGCATTATGCAGGACGTAGACAATATGTTTGAGGTGGATACCGCAAGAAATATTATCAGCACAATCTGCCAGCTTACGGGAAAGCAATATAAGGAAAACGAAAAGGACGATGTGGCTATCCGTGTTATACTTGACCATGTGAGAGCGTCAACCTTCCTTATCGGCGACGGCGTAAGACCCTCCAACGAGGGCAGAGGCTATGTACTCAGAAGGCTTATCCGCAGAGCCGCACGTTTCGGCAGACTTTTGGGAATGAAGGAAAGCTTCCTGTATAAGGTATCCGCCAGCGTAATAAAGGAAAACGAAAGCGCATACCCCGAAGTTAAAGAAAAGGAAGAATATATCAAAAAGGTACTTAAATCAGAAGAGGACAGCTTTAACAAAACCGTTGAAAAGGGCACTCAAATTCTCAATGAAATAATTGATAAAATGTCGGTGGGCGAAATTATGAAGGGCGAGGACGTATTTAAGCTTCATGACACCTACGGCTTCCCTCTCGATCTGACAAAAGAAATATTGGCGGAAAAAAATCTTTCTCTCGATGAAGAACGTTTCCGCCAGCTTATGGAAAAGCAGCGTTCCACAGCCCGTTCTAATCAAGCGTTTAAAGGCGGCTGGGACGAGGCTTCCAACGACGCTTTGAAAAGCTTTACAAGCAAGTTTGTGGGATATACCGATTTATCCTGCCATACAAGTCTTAAAGCGATATTAAAAGACGGACAGCCTGTAGATTCCTGTTCCGAGGGCGACGAGGTAATTGTCCTTATAGAAAATACTCCTTTCTATGCTGAAAGCGGCGGACAGGTTGGAGATAAGGGCGTAATCACAAGCGGAGATAACGTTCTGAGAGTTGTTGACACTAAGAAAGTCTTGGGCGGACAGTTTATTTGCGAATGTAAGGTAGAAAACGGCTCTTTCTATGTAAACGACAACGTTTTTGCACAGGTTGACGAAAAGCTGCGTTTGGCTACGGCAAGAAACCATACCTGCGCTCACCTTTTGCAGGCGGCTTTAAGAAAGGTTTTGGGAGATCACGTTCATCAGTCAGGATCTTATGTCGATCCTTATAAGTGCCGTTTTGACTTTTCTCATTTCAGCGCAATGACTGCCGATGAAATCACCGAGGTTGAAAGACTTGTAAATGAGGAAATTTTATCCGCAAGTCCTGTGGTTACTGAGGAGCTGCCTATTGAGGAAGCTCAAAAGCGGGGCGCAATGGCTTTGTACGGTGAAAAATACGGCAAGATAGTAGGAGTTGTTGCTGTACCCGGCTTTTCTACAGAATTTTGCGGCGGCACACATCTTACCAATACCGCACAAGCGGGATTATTCAAGATAGTTGCCGAAACCTCCGTTGCAAACGGCGTAAGACGTATTGAAGCGGTAACGGGACTTGAAGTAATCAATAACTACAATAAGCTTAATGTATTTTTGGGAAAAATCGGTCAAGCTATTAAAGCATCGGGAGATAATGCAATTCTTAACCGCTGCGTTTCCTTGCAGAACGAGGTTCACGAGCTTAAAAAGGAGATAGAAAGCCTTAACGAAAAAATTTCCGCATCTCAGCTTAAAGGTCTTTATGACAATCTTGAGGAGGTTAACGGCATAAAGATTATCACCGCAATGCTTACCGGCACAACCGCAGACAGTCTTAGAAAGGCGGTTGACAAAATAAAAAACAACAACGACAGCTTTATAACTGTTTTGGCAGGCGTTAATGAGGATAAAGGCAACTTTGTATGCTGCTGCAGCTCAGAAGCTATTGCAAAAGGCGCAAACGCAGGACAAATTGTTCGCAAGGTTGCGGAGATTACAGGAGCAAAAGGCGGCGGAAAGCCTGATATGGCTATGTCGGGAATAGGCGATTTAAGTAAAATCGACGAGGCTTTGCTTGCCGTAACGAAAATAGTTGCCGAAACGCTTAATTCTTGATTTAATACTGCTATTATTACAATGCTTATAATTATAAGTGAAATACGGCTGCAATAATCAGAAAGCTTGATTTTTCAGAAGCTTTTCAACAATTTATGTGCAAGGCACTAATGTATTATGTTGTAGATTAACTTGAAAGCTTGATTGAGAATTGTAAAAGAAATAAAGTTTAATTTGTAATATTAAGGAGTTAATATGGAAAACTGTTTGTTTTGTAAAATTATCAAAGGAGAAATTCCCTCTTCAAAAGTGTATGAGGACGATGAGATTTTGGCTTTTAAGGATATTAACCCTATGGCTCCCGTACACATTTTAATAATTCCCAAAACTCATATTGACGGTGCGGATAAGTTAAATTCCGATAATTCCGCAATAGTGGGAAAAATATTTGCCGTGGCTGCAAGATTGGCTGAAGAATTTCACCTTGACAACGGTTTTAGAATCGTTACCAATGTAGGCGAGGACGGCGGTCAAACAGTGCGTCATCTGCATTTTCATCTGTTGGGCGGCACAAAGCTTAACACTGTTTTGTGTTAATTTTTCTAAAAAACATAAAGGAGATAGTATAGGTAAAGTGTTGGGCTTTGCTTAAACTAAACAATAATTATGAAGCACAAATCAGGCTTAATAGGTTTTTCATACCTTGCGGGACTAATTTGTGCTGTATTTTTAAAGCCTGTTATCTCTTTTATCTTTGCGGCGGTATTGTTGGCTTCGGCTTTGATTGTTTTCTTTAAAAAGGGCAGTCCCGTGTCTGCGGCTCTTTTTGCAGTATCTGCGGCTATGACGGTGTGCGGTATTTACACACTATTATGTTATTATCCTGCAATAAATCTTGATAAAGAGGAAAAGAAAATCAGCGGCGTTGTTGTTGATATAAGACGGTATTCGGGGGATTTGACTTCATACACTGTGGAAACAAATCTTGATGGAACAGGAGTTGAGCTTAATTTTCTTTCCAACGACAAAAACTGCAATATAGGCGATAAGGTTAACTTTACCGCCAAGCTTTCTGTTTTAAAGGATAACAGCAATTTTGCAGAAGAAGGTTACTATAAATCAAAGGGGATATTTTTAAAGGCTCAATCGGTTAAAAATTTTGAAATAACAGAAAAACAACGCTTTAATATAAAAGCTATGCTGTATGAATTCGGCGATTATATAGCTGACCGAATAACCCTTTTCTTGCCAAATCAAGAGGGCGGACTTATAAAAGCAATGCTGCTGGGAAATAAAACGGGACTTTCCGATTCCCTGTCAGTTAATATAAGACGCTGCGGAATAAGTCATTTTACCGCTGTTTCGGGACTTCATTTGACAGTTATTTCTTACATCTTGATGCTTATTATATCATTTACACCAATAAGCAAAAACAGAAATGTAAGGTTCGGCTTCTTAGTGGTTTTTATTTTGCTATTTGTGGTTTTCTTCAAAATGTCTATGTCGGTGATAAGAGCGGGAATAATGTTGATTTTGTTTTACGGCAGCGAGCTGTTCGGAAGAAAAGCCGATCCTTTAAGCTCAATGGGAATAGCAATTTTGCTTGTTACACTTTTTCAGCCTTACGCATGCATTGATATTGGCTTTTTGATGTCTTTGGCAGGAACGTTTGGGGCAGCTGTTGTTTCGCCTTATTTTTGCAAGTATATCAAGCATACAAAGACCTACGCTTTAAAATCGGCTTTTTTAACAACATTTTGTATAACAATTACCACATTTCCTTTTTGCTGCCTGTTTTTTGGAGGATTTTCCGTTTTGGGAATATTTGTCAATCTGATAATTTATCCCTTGTTTATTGTGGCTTTTGTTTTCGCAGCTGTTTTTGCCTTAACCTTGGGAAACGCTCCAATAGCTCTTATTCCGGGAGGCTTGTCGGCTAAGGCTATGGTATACATAATCAATTATATAGGCGGACTAAAATATTCATATATCACTATTAAGAATAATACTTTTTATGCGGTTTTGATTATATTTACTGCATTGTGTGCTATTGTGTATTTTGTTTTTAAAAGTAAAAGAATAACCATAACAGCTATTATTGGGTCTTGTATTTTAATTGTTTCCTCTGCCGTGATTTTCAAAATAAACGATTATAATAAAACAAAGCTTGTACTGTATTCAGACGGAAACGACGCTTGTGCAATTATTCAGCAATATGATACTGCTGCGGTTTTCATAAGTTCAGACTCGTATCGTATAACCGAGTACGTTAAAAGCTATATGAGGGACTGCTTTTTGGAAAAGGTCAGCGTTATAGCATTATTAAATGAAAAGAAAAATAATTTGAAGGAAATAAACAATATTTCCTGCGACAAAACAATTCTGTCCGATGAGTATATTACATTCTCAGACTCAAATAATAAATTAACTTTTGAAAAATCGGAAGGTGCTGTTGTTGTAAATGTAAAGGGAATCAGCATATCTATGTCCCCTGCAAAATCTCCTTTGGATACAAATATCAATATAATTTACGGATATAAAAAGGTTTTTCCAAAGCTTACAGGTATGGTACTGTTTGCAGATAACAAAATGAACGCCGAAAACAGTATCAACCTGTATTATCAACCTACCGAATTTTACATAACCGAAGACGGAATTTTGGAGAGAAGTGATTAAAATGCCTATTATCAACGAGCAAAAAATAAAAGACGATTTGAAAAGCGGAAAGCTTTCACCTGTGTATTTTCTTTACGGCGAGGAAATCTTTCTTGTAAAAACCTATGCGGATAAAATAAAAAACAAGGCTTTAGGCGGTGACGAATCGGGTATAAATTTAGTGGAAACCAGCGGAAATCCCGATTTTTCCAAGCTGTCCGATCACATTGAAGCTGTTCCCTTTTTTTCCGATTACAAGGTTATTATGATAAATGATTTTAATCCCGAGGTATTAGCCAATCAAACGGAAGATGAAATGGAAATATTTCAAAATGTGTTAAGCAATATGCCCGAAACCGCCGTGTTGATATTTTATAATACCGGTATAAGTTTTTCTGCAAGATCAGCAAAAGTTAAAAAGGTATGGGAGATAATTAAAAAATACGCAGCAGTCTGTGAATTTAAGCCCTTATCCCTTAAAGAAGTGACCAATATTATTTACAAAAAGGTGGAAAAGGAAAAAAGAACAATTTCTCCCGCAAACGCAGAATATTTAGCTGAAATTACATTGTGCGATTTGAATTTGGCTTCCTCCGAAACACGCAAACTGTGCAATTATGTTGACGAGGGAAAAGAAATCACAAGAGAAATAATAGATGTAATGGTGGAAAAACGGCTTGAAACAAAGGTCTTTTCCCTATCGGACGCAATGCTTAGGCACAATAAAAAAGAGGCTTTTCGTATTCTTAACGAATTATTTGAGCAAAGAGCAGAGCCTGTTGTAATTTTGGCAACACTATCCTCCGCCTATTCGGAATTTTATATTGACAAAGCCGCCGTAAATTCAAGCATACCATTTAATCAAGTGGCTTCCGACTGCGGTTATACAGGCTTTAAGGCTAATTACGCTTCAAAAAAATACAATCAAGCCAAAACAATGGATTCAAATAGTTTAAGACAGGCTATGAGTGTAATATACGATACTGATATAAAATTGAAATCGGTTAAGATTGACGGCAGGCTTTTGCTTGAAGAAACAGTTTTAAAGCTTATGGAATTGATGTAATACTAAATAAATAATTAGTCACCATTTTACCATATTTTAAATGATTAACGCGCAGCTTAAACAAGCTGCCGAAATTGCTTCGCTATTTCGAGGTTCAGTGGGGGATTTTTCCCCCACTGAACCTAAAATGGGAGACTTTGCTTGCAAAGTCTCGTAAACCTGTGCCGCCTAAGAGGCGGGGGACATCTTTGCAGCGGTTATAAGTATAAATCAACTTTTACAAGAAAGCGACAGTAAATGATAAAAATAAAACAAGCGGTAATTGTGGAAGGAAAGTACGATAAAATCAAGCTTTCCTCTGTAATAGACACGCTGATTATTACCACCGACGGATTTTCTGTGTTTAAAAACAAGGAAAAATTGGATTTAATACGCAGATTGGCGGAAAACCAAGGTATTGTTATTCTTACCGACAGCGACAGCGCAGGCTTTAAAATACGGAATTATATTAAAGGCTGCACCAAAAACGGTAAAATCACCAATATTTATATACCCGATATATTCGGAAAGGAAAAGCGGAAAAGCTCTCCCTCAAAAGAAGGCAAAATCGGCGTGGAGGGAGTGCCTGTTGCTATTCTGAAGCAGGCTTTTGAAAAATTCGGAATTTCCGCTTCGGAAGATGAAGATTGTGAAAACAATGAAAACAGCGAAAACTGCAAAATAAAGCAGAAAGAAATTACAAAAATTATGCTGTATGACGACGGATTTATCGGAAAAGACGGCAGCGGCGAAAAAAGAAAAAAACTGCTTAAACTGCTGTCTTTGCCTGAGATACTGTCTGTAAACGGCTTGTTAGAGGTTCTTAACAGTATGTATTCAAGGGAAGAATACGAAAATGCCGTAAATGAAATTGAAATTACTGAAAACGAGGTTGTTAGCTAATGGTCTTTTCAAGCCTAACTTTTATGTTTGTCTTTTTGCCAATAGTCTTAATTATATACTATATTATCCCCAAAAAGCTTAAAAATCTTTTTATTCTAATAAGCGGACTTGTGTTTTATGCTTGGGGAGAGCCGATTTATGTGTTGGTAATGATTATTTCCACTATGATCGACTATTTTGCGGGTCTGATTATGAATCATTTTGAGGGAAAGAAAATTCCTCGCAGAATATGCCTTATAGTTTCAATCGTAATGAATTTGGGACTGCTGGGAGTTTTTAAGTACAGCGGATTTATTGTGGAAAACATAAACGCAATAGCTGGACAAACTCTTATTGATATAAACGATCTGTACTTTTTCGGAATAGATTGGCTGCCTATGAATATGCTGCCTATCGGAATAAGCTTTTTTACCTTTCAGTCTATGTCTTATACCATTGACTTGTATTTGGGAAATGTTAAAGTACAAAAAAACCCAATAAGCTTTGCTGCTTTTGTTACGCTTTTTCCGCAAATTGTGGCAGGTCCCATTGTGCGCTATGACGATGTGGCAAAGGAGTTGAATAACAGAACCGTTAATGTGGAATGTATATACGAGGGAATAATAAGATTTGTTACAGGCGTGGGAAAAAAGGTGCTTATTGCAAATAATATAGGTATGCTGTGGACTGCTGTAAAGGGCACGGAAACGTCACAGCTGTCTGTTTTGACTGCATGGCTTGGAATAATCGCCTTTACACTGCAAATATATTTTGACTTTTCGGGATATTCGGATATGGCAATAGGTCTTGGTAAGATGATGGGATTTAACTTCCCCGAAAACTTCAACTACCCCTATCAGTCAAAAAGCATAAGCGAGTTTTGGCGCAGGTGGCATATGACCTTAGGCGCATGGTTTAAAAGCTATGTGTACTTCCCTTTAGGCGGCAGCAGAAAGGGCAAGCTCAGAACGGTTTTAAACTTAGCGGTAGTGTGGCTGCTTACGGGAATATGGCACGGCGCAAGCTGGAACTTTATTCTTTGGGGCGTGCTGTACGGAGTTTTGATTATTATGGAAAAGCTTTTCTTGGGAAAATGGCTGGAAAAAATCCCTTCGTTTTTCTCACATTTTTACACTATGCTGTTGGTAATATTATGCTTGGTACTGTTCGATACTTCGGATCTTCCCACTGCCTTCGGATATATGGGGGCGATGTTCGGCGGAAACGGAGTTGTTTGGGATAATCAAAGTTTGTATTACCTGTTAAATTACGGTATTATTATTTTGATATCGGTATTCGGCTGCACAGATTTATTGAAAAAGCTAATAGAAAAAGCAAAAGAAAAAGCTCCTATGATTATAAATTATGCAACTCCTATTGCAAAATTTGCCGTGCTTATTCTTTCCGCCGCATATCTTGCAGACGCAACCTATAACCCGTTCCTGTATTTTAATTTCTGACATAAATAAAGAGGAATAATATGAAAAAACCTTATAAAATTCTTATGATTGCGCTATTCGGCTTGTTTTTAATAAGTATGCCGATTTGCACTATTATATTTCAGCCAAAGGAAGAAAAACCTTTT
>CAZRRT010000047.1:0-16630 GCA_964602605.1 uncultured Ruminiclostridium sp. | reverse complement strand
CAGCCGAAAGCCCGTGCCCGCAAGGCTGTGGCAATAAGACAGTTTTTCAAGTATTTAACCGATTACAAGAATTGGTTTGAGGTAAGTCCCGCAAATAAGCTTGAGCTGCCGTCGCCAAAAAACGCTTTGCCAAAGTATTTAACTGTAGAACAAGCCAATCAGCTGCTGTCCGAATGTTCCGAAATAAAACGCTGGGAGGATTCCCGTGATTACTGTATGGTAACATTTTTTTTAAACTGCGGAATGCGTCTTTCGGAATTGGTTGGAATAAATGTAACCGATTACATAACGTCAATATATCCCAAAACCAATGAAAAATACTCATTTATAAAAGTTGTCGGCAAAGGAAATAAGGAAAGAATAATTTATCTTAACGGCTCCTGCGTATCGGCGTATGAAGCATATATAAAAGTCAGACCCAATGTTCAGGGAGAAAAAGCACTTTTTTTAAGCAAACAGTACAAGCGCATTTCCAACCGCAGAGTTGAGCAGATTATTGAAGAAAAGTTTATGAAATCGGGACTTGCGGGCTATGGGTTTACTGTTCATAAGCTTAGACATACCGCCGCTACTCTAATGTATCAGAACGGCGTGGACGTGCGTATATTAAAGGAGGTTTTGGGGCATAAAAACCTAAATACCACCGAAATATATACTCACGTTTCCGATATGCAGATAAAACAGGCTATGGATCAAAATCCCTTATCCGATATTGACGCACCTAAAGCCCCGGCTGAAAAACCTATGGACCAAAAGAAAACAGATAAGAAAAAAATAAGTAAAAAATCCAATAAATAGCCTTATAAAGCAGTTATAACAACTAATAGATATTGTAGGTAATTAACAATATTTTTAAAATCTTATTGTCTATAATAACGGTTGAAAATAAGCTGAAATTCAGTTATAATTAGTTTTGTAAACCATTTGTAATAATGGCTTTATTAGGTATTTACATCAAATTTTATTTATGGAGGATTAAAATGAAACTTAAAAGAATTTTGGCGACTGCAGCAGCAACAGTTGTAGCTGTTTCATCATTGGCAGTTGGTGCAAGCGCTGATATTTATCAGCCTACCGCCGAAGATGGAGAAGTTGATCCCGGCTTATTAGTTGGAAACGGTTCATGGTTGATTCAAGTTTATAACGAAGGTAATGAGGCTGAAGGAAAGCCTAAGACAGATTACGGTATCGATCCGACAAAGGTTGTTACTGCAAAGTTTTATGGCGAAATCGTCTTAGCTCCCGACGCTCCCGAAAAAATTAAGCTTGAAGATTTTGACTTTTCCGGTCAGATGGATACCTTCGGAGGAGCGATTATATTCTCCGAAAACGGCGGTGAGCTTGGCAAATCCGAAAAAGAATCGCCTGCGTATGAACCCACGGCAAAAGAAAAAGAATTGGGAAAAACCTGGACAAATCTTTGGCAAAAATATAACTGGAATCAAGATCCTAACGGTCAGTGGTGGGGCTTTCCCCTTCCCGGTGACTCTAAGGAAGGACAAGAAGCCGGAACCAATCAAGGCAGCGCAGACTATCTTCAAAAACCCATTGCTATGAAGTATTTAAGCGATTTCCATTATTCCATTGAAAGAACATTAAGTTCTGATCCTGAGTTTGACGAGCGTTATATTCCCGGCGGCGGATGCTATCAGATTCAGTTTTCTGAATGGGGCGGAGATACAATATTTAATTTTAAAGTTAATCTTTGCTTGCTTAAAGATGAAAACGATGAAATTGTTCTTGCATTTGACTCCCTTGGAAAAAAATTAGACAATGCCGAAGCTAAGAAATTGGCAGAAGATTATGACAATCCTAAGCAGCCTGAAGGATCTAAAGCTCCTGAAACAACACCCGCTTCTGAAACAACACCCGCTCCTAAAACTACAGCTGCTCCTGTTGTTACCACTGCCGCTCCCGCTCCTTCTACATCATCAACTACTCCCGTTGGCGTTATTATAGGCATTATTGCTGCGGTTGTTGCAGTTATCGTAGTTGTAGTTATTATTGTTATTAAGAAAAAGAAATAATTATTATTCGCAATTCTAAAAATTCACTTAATAAATTACCCGCTGCTGTTCATTTAACGCGGCGGGTAATTTTTTGGCATAAAGGAAATATTTGGATAATTAAAGTAAACTTTTGATTCTTCCCATAAAAAATCAGCTTGCAAAAACTCTAAAGTCAGGTTTTTCACAAGCTGATATTTTTTTATCTTACTTTATAAATGCGGAAAACGCTTTATATGTCATATAAACGTCATTTTTTGAAGTAACCTCAAAGGGTGCATGCATTGAAAGCACGGGAACGCCTAAATCTATTGTATCTACATCAAGATTTGCTATATATTTAGCCACAGTTCCGCCGCCGCCGAAATCTACCTTGCCAAGCTCGCCTGTCTGCCAAATAACATTGTTTTCGTCAAATATCCTTCTCACATAACCCACATATTCCGCTGAAGCGTCGTTTGTTCCGCTCTTTCCTCTTGAACCTGTGAATTTGGTAAGACAAGTTCCCTTTCCCACATAAGCGCAGTTTTTCTTTTCCAAAGGCTCGGGGAAAGACGGATCAAATCCTGCATTAACGTCTGCTGAAAGGCATTTTGAAGCGGAAAGCACGTGTCTGCCGTTTTTGCCGAAGGATTCCGCAATATCGTGAATAAAGTATTCAAGGTATGAGGATAAAAGACCGGTGCTGCCGTCGCTGCCCGTTTCCTCTTTGTCGGTGAGAACGGTAACAACTGTTTTTGAAGGAACACCTTTAATATCAACGGTCGCCATAAGAGCCGTGTAGCTGCACACTCTGTCGTCCTGACCGTAAGAGCCGATTAAGCTTCTGTCAAAGCCAATATCTCTTGCTTTTTGGGCAGGCACAACCTCTAATTCAGCGGAAAGGAAATCCTCCTCCACAATTCCGTACTTCTCAAACAGAATGTTCATAATATTAAGCTTAACAAGCTCACTTTCGGAATCGTCCTTAAATGGTCTTGAACCGATAAGAACATTAAGCTCCTCGCCTGTAACCACATTTGCCGCAGGACGCTTCATCTGCTCCTGAGATAAATGAATTAAAAGGTCGTTTACCACAAATACGGGATCTTTGTCGTCCTCGCCTATTTTAACCTCGATAACAGATCCGTCCTTTTTCTCAATAACGCCGTGAAGCGCCATAGGAACGGTTGTCCATTGATATTTTTTAATACCGCCGTAATAATGGGTTTTAAAGAATGCAAGCTCGGTGTCCTCGTACAAAGGATTTTGCTTTAAATCAAGGCGGGGAGAATCAATATGAGCGGCAAGAAGATTTACGCCGTTTTCTATACTGTCATTACCGAAAACCGCAAGAATAACGGCTTTTCCTCTATTATTACTGTACACTCTGTCCCCGGGCTTGTACTTTTTACCGACTTTATATTCGGTAAATCCCGCCTTTTTTGCAATAGCTATTGCTGATTTTACCGCTTCCCTTTCGGTTTTTGAGTTATCAAGGAAGCTTTTGTAGCTTTCGCAAAACTTGTCCGCAGCCTTCATCTCAGCGTCGGACATAATCAGTCCCGAGTTTTTCTTTTCCATAAAGAGCTTTTCCTTCAGCTCTTTTGCTTTTGAATCCTTTTTTGTCATTGTGTTTTATCCTCCGTATATAAATTGTTATAAATAGTTAAAGCTTTTTTAACTTTACTTAAATAATGCTGTGTATCCGAGGCGGGTACAACATCTAATGATTTTCCGTCCTTGCTGTAATCCGAATTGGATAGCCAAGAGTCCACGCTGCCAATTCCCGCATGATAAGCGCATACGGCAGGATCGGAGGCTTCATAATACCTTAGCAAATATCCGATTAAATAACACCCGTACCGTATATTTTGCTCAGGCTGAAACATTGTGTCATAGCTTAGACCTTCATCATCACCCAAACGGTATCTTATCCAATCAAAGGTGTCCTTCATAATCTGCATAAGACCTCTTGCGCCCACATTTGAAACTGCGTCCTTATCAAAGTTGCTTTCAACCTTTATTATAGCATAAATTAAAAATTTATCAATATTATTTTCTTCAGAATATTGTTCCACCAAATCATTGTATTTTAAAGGGTATGCCTGATATAGATATTTTTGCCTTACCGTTTTATAAATAGCATTTCCAAAAAACACTGCTATAAGCGCAATTAAAAGAATTATTACAATAATTGCAGTTTTGTTTTTTCTTGATCTTGTTTTGCTTTTCATAAACCTTCCTTTATTGCTTTAGCAGCCTTTGTTAAGCTGATAATGAAATCTTCGTCGGATTGATTGTTTTCTATGACAAATTGTGATTTTGAAGAATAAAAATCCTTCTCATGCTGGGATTTTAAGCGGTTTTCCGCTTCCGATCGGGTAAGACCGTCACGTTTTATTATACGATTTAGAAGTATTTGCTTATCCGCCACTATGCTTACAACAAAATCGCAAATGTCGTCTATTCCGCTTTCAAAAAGAGTGGGAGCGTCAAGAATAATATGCTTATTATTTGAAGCTAAAATCCTTTGTATTACAAGATATGAAACATAAGGATACATAATTCCGTTTAAAATTAGTCGTTTTTCGGGATTTGAAAATATAATTCCGCCTAATTTTCTGCGGTTAAGCTCCTTGTTATCGGTTAATATATCCTGCCCGAAGCTTTCCGCAATTTCTTTTAAGCAGGGCTTTCCTTTTTCCGCAACAGTCCTGCATATTTTGTCGCAGTCTACTATTTCAAAGCCGTTTTGGGAAAAGAATTTGCATGCGGTGGATTTTCCCGCTCCCGACATTCCCGTAAGACCGATTATTATACTGTTTTTAATTGACATCAGAGTTTTATCACCTTAAAGGCGGCGGCTCTAATAAGCCTGTTATAAACCGCCAATCCAATTCCCTCTTTATTGGGTGCTTGTACAAATATTTTAGCCGCTCCTATTTCGTCAGCCTTTCTAAGGCTTGAAAAAAGAAGCTCCGCCTCCTGCTTTGAGCTTTTGCCGTAAGGAAGAGTTTTTGCGGTAATATTTTCAGTGCTTTTGGCAAGCACGATTGTGCTTTCATCAGCGTTTTTGTTCACATACTCGGCAAAACGATCTTGATTTTCACATTCAATCATATATACTTCCGCTTTGGGAGAATAATGCTTATACTTCATTCCGGGAGAAAGTGCTTTTTCATCGTCCTTCAATCCGTCTGTAACCGCCTTGTCAATCTCAACAAAGCAAAATTTGCTTAGCATTTGAGGCGTTACGCCGCCGGGACGAAGAATTTTAACGCCTTGTTGGGTAAAAGCAATTACCGTGCTTTCCACTCCGTATTTACACTGTCCTCCGTCAATAATCAAGGGGATTTTGCCCTTCATATCTTTATAGACATAACCTGCGCTTGTGGGACTTGGCAGACCTGATATATTTGCTGAAGGAGCAGCCAATGGAAAACCGCAGGCTTCAATAAGCTTTAATGTCCAAGAATTATTGGGCATTCGGAAAGCTGCCGTATCAAGTCCGCCGCTGGCTTCATTTGGAACAATACTCTTTTTCGGCATTATCATAGTAAGCGGTCCGGGCCAAAAGCTTTCAGCTAATTTTAAAGCCAATTCGGGAACTTTTTCCGCATACCTATAAAGCCAACTTACGTCTGATATATGCAGTATAAGCGGATTATCGTTGGGTCTGCCCTTTGCCTCGAATATTTTCTTTACGGCATTTGGAGAAAGTCCGTTTCCCGCCAATCCATACACCGTTTCGGTGGGTATAGCGACTATCTCGTCGTTTTTTAAAAGCCGGGCGGCAATGGGAATGCTTTTGGGTTCTATGCTTAAAATTTCTGTATTCATAATTTAATCTTTATCAGAGCCGGCAAGCTTTGCGGTTTGATCGGCAATGGCAAGGGCTTCAAATACTTCGTCGCAGTTTCCGTTCATAAAATCCTCCAACTTATAAAGAGTAAGCCCTATTCTGTGGTCTGTAACACGGCTTTGGGGGAAATTATAGGTTCTAATTCTTTCGGAACGATCCCCTGTACCAACTTGAATTTTTCTCTCTGCCGCAATTTTGTTGGTCTGCTCGTTAAGCTTGGCTTCATATAGCTTGGAATAAAGCATTTTCATTGCCTTTTCCTTGTTTTTTATCTGGCTGCGTTCCTCCTGACACTCAACTATAGTGCCTGTTGGGTGATGAATAATGCGTATTGCGGATTCGGTTTTGTTGATATGCTGTCCCCCTGCTCCGCTGGAACGGAAGGTTTGTATCTCCAAATCCGCAGGATTGATTTCCACATCCACCTCTTCCATTTCGGGAAGCACCGCAACGGTAATGGTTGAGGTGTGAATACGTCCCTGCGCCTCGGTTTCGGGAACACGCTGCACACGGTGTACTCCGCTTTCATATTTAAGCTTGGCATATGCGCCGTCGCCTTCAACCAAAAAGCTGATTTCCTTATATCCGCCCAATTCAGTGGGGTTTGCACTGATTATTTCCGTTTTCCAATTCTTAGATTGTGCATATAACGAATACATTCTGAACAAAGAGTTGGCAAAAAGAGCAGCTTCATCTCCGCCTGCGCCGCCTCTGATTTCAATAATAACGTTTCTGTCGTCATCGGGATCTTTCGGCAAAAGCAAGATTTTCAGCTCCTCCTCACACTTTTCAATATCGTTTCGAGCCGCATTAAGCTGCTGCTGCGCCATTTCCTTTAAATCCTTATCCGAGCCGCTTTCATTAAGTATTTGTTCAGCCTCGTCAAAATCATTTTTAACTTTTTTATATTCACGGAATTTATCAACGATAGGAGTAAGCTGTTTTAGCTCCTTCATAAGGGATTTATATTTAGCTTGATCGTTGATAATGCTTATATCTGTAAGGCTTTCGTTAATTTCCTCAAACCTTTTTTCCGCACTTTGCAGCTTTTCAATCATTGTTTTGCTCCCCGCTGATTATTTTTTTTATTTTCTTTTCACATTTGCTGCGAGATACCATAAAATCGTGACCGCATTTTTCGCATTTCAGCCTAAAATCCGCTCCTGTTCTTAACACGATCATTCGGCTGCAGCCGCAAGGGTGATTTTTTTTCATCTCCAAAATATCGCCTACGTTAATATTCATATATAAATGTTAATTCCTTATATTATTTTTATTTAAGTTAAACTGTATTAAATTAGTTAAATTCATATGTAATATATGCTTAATATCAAAACACAAATATTTTACCATATTTAAGCAGAAAAATCAACTTATTTTATAAGCTTGTTGGCAATTTATTATCATAACACAAAAGCATTAGGGCATCTCAAAAATTGATTCTATCTTAAATAGGTTTTTTAGATCTGCACATAATAAAACAATTTTTTACTTTATTACAAAAGCAAGAGGCAATCTCCATGAGGTGTTGGAATAATAAAATGTTACGCTGTCCATAAGATATTCGTTATCATAATACATACAAGACGAGCTGCCACCGTCTAAATTAGCGGCGTTGACTGCTCCGTATTCGGTCATAATATTTATTAAATCCGCTGCGCTGGCGCCTAAGTGTCCCGATTTTCCTCTGCCGTCGGTTACAAGCAAAAGCAATGCGCCGTCCGCCCGCTGCCCTATTGCCGTCCGAGGGTTAAGTCCGCTGCCTGCGCCTTTGTTTTGTTCTCTTGGCACTCCGTTGATTACAAGCTGCACAAAATGATTGTTAGCGTCGGATTTTTCTTCGGGAAAGCATACGGCATCACGTATTTTTAAATCTGCCGTTAACTTTTCAACATCTTCGGGAGATTTGTCGTCAAGATCTATTATTTGCAAAATATTATCCTCAGTCAGTCCGATAAGCACTAAACCGTTAAATTGCTGCGGATCGTTCATCAATATTTTGCCGTCGGAAATAACGACTCCGTATGGCGTTCCGCCGGTGTTGTTGGTGGAATCGTAAATTCCTCCGTTAATACCGCCGACAGCTCCCGAATCTTTAACAATTTTATCAAGAGTATCGCCTTTTTCCCTCCAAGGAAAAATTGTTGCTACCGAAACTCTTGAAGGATCTTTTACAATAAGGAGAGTTGCAAAAAACGTCTTTCCCGATATTTCCACCTTTTCTACTTCCTGCTCTTGATTTTCTTTATTATTTCCACTGTTTATTCCCGAATCAATGACGATTTTCGATGTATCCACCTTATCGTTGAAGGAAGGCATAGAGTTTTCGTCAACTATAGCTTGAATCTCCGCAGGACTTACAAACCAAGAAGCCAAAAATTTAAGCTGCCCTGTTTCCAAAAGTGTTGTAACAAAAACCTTTTTTGCGGAGGGAGAAATGTCTGAGCATATCATCTTTAAAGATATGAACAAAGTTAATATTAACATCAAAACAACGGTAATCAAAACAAGAAAGAATTTTCCGATTCCTTTTAAAATTTTCCCACTTACTGAATTTTTATCGCTCATTTTCTTTTCCCTTATATATTTATATTTTAATCTATGATTTCCTTTATATCCCCGATTACCCAATTTGGAGCGTCAGCAGTGCCTGTATTTACAAAATAAAATCTGCTGTTCATAACGTCGGTAACTAATTTTCCTGTGTTTAGCAGCATATTTTTTTCAAAATAAACATCGCAGGAAAAGCAGTTATCGGTATATTTGGTGTACTTAGTTAATTTTTCGTTTGCAATTTCGGGATAGCTGTGGGTGCTGGTAAATGTGATGTCAATACTGTTGGCAAATTTCCACGCCATATTATACAAGTATGAATCCTCTTGCAGAAAATTTGCAAGAGTATAAAATCCGTGGTATGCACCCTCCAAATCATTTGTCATAAATAAACTCCAATTTATTGCCGCTTGCATAGGATTTATTTGTGCCGCAAGATCGTCGGGCAGGCTGTCTGTATATGAGGGCTGTTCTGTAATTTTAACTTGGTTTCCGTCAAGCGTAAAGGACACAGGCTGTGAATTTGGGTCATATATCTGTAAATTCAATTCCTCGTCCTTTTTCAAAACAGCAAGGTCATAACATAACAATTTGGGCATATCCAAACCATACTCCGATAGATTGTCATATTCTTTGTTATCGGAAGCTAAAGCTTTATCCTTTGCAACATCTTTTCCGTTTATCTGCAAAGTGAAATTATCGGGTACAGTGACTTTGTATTCGGTAATTTCAATTTTTGTGCTTTCATTGCATTTTATAACATTTCCGTAAACATCGGAAATTAAAAGCTCAGGCGTTCCGAAGGCGGAAATGTTATATGCTGACTTTCCCGAATCATTGGCAGAGCCAGTCAAAGTATTTCCGTTTAAGCTTACCGTTACAGTGTTTGGCAATACTAAAGAAACATTAAACAAAATAGGCTTGATTTCCTCCACCGACCAGTCGGAATATGTAAAAAGGGAAAGCTTAGTTGTTTCCTTTAGGCTTTTCAGTTTAATATATAACAGAGAATCTTTATTATTCATAACCTTGTAGGTTACATATTTTCCGTCGGAGCTGCTGTTTGAAAGCTTATATGTCAGTTTTTCGCTTGTGAGAGCGGATTCAAAGCGTGTTTTTTCCTCGGGCGTGATTTGAAAATTCTCCCGGTCGTTTTTAAAGGAAACGACTTTTTCGGAAGATCCGCTTTTCGCAAGCTTTACGATTTTTTCCATCTGAGCTTCTATTGTTTTTTCGGGCTGATTTGCTTCATATTCTTTTAAAACCGAAATTACATAAAACACAGCCGATACTGCTAACACCGCCAATACCGACACAAGAATTATATAAAATACCGTGAATTTTTTGATATGCTTTTTCACTTTGATAATATGTTACCTTTCAAAACTATTTTAATTCTTCACAATTAAAAGCGACAATTTATTGTTTTGCTCTCTCTTTTATTATAATCATTCCTCGTGTGCTGTCAAGTATAATTTTATCTCCGGTTCTTAAAATTTTTGAGGCGTTTTGGACGACTACAAATTGGAAAAGGGAAATTCAAGCTTTTTACTATATTAAATGATAAAAGTACAAGCAAACTTTTTAAACAGCGATTACAACTTCTTATGTTATATTTTAGCATATCAGGCTTAATTTTGTCAATTAAATCAATTATGAAATTTGTAGTATGTGCGATTAGAATTGCTTATTAGAATAATTACAAAAATAACCGTTTGATTAAAAATATGTTGCATATTTTAAGACTTTATGATATAATATATGTAAATACTGCAACCTCATAAGGATACAGTGTTATTATGGTAACTTTAAAACTTCGCCCGTAAAAAAATTAAGGAGAGGAAAAACTATGAAACCGAAAAAACTAATTGCAATGATTTCGGCAATGGCTGTTATGATAAGCTGTACACCGCAAATCGACGCCGAGAATCAAAATACGGAAAGCATAATCCGGCAGCCGTCAACATTGCTTTCCGCAGAAAACAATATGAAAGTAAGCGGCACTGATACTCTCGGTAATCTGTTGGCAGATGAACTGTCAGCCGTAAGCACAGAGCAGAAAGAAAACAATGGATACAATATTTTTTCCGTTGAAGTAGAGGGAACGAAGGCGTCAGTGTCCTTTGAAACTTTACAGGACAGCGCTATTGTAGTTGCAATATACGACAATGATAACATAAAAATGATAACTTCTGGCTATACCGAGGTTTCGGCAGAGGAAACGGAAGCTGTTATTGAGATCAATACGGAAGACATTCCAAAGTATTTTTACATAAGAGCATATCTCGTTAACCCCGATAAATTAAGACCGCTTTCTACAGAGTATTCTTCTCCTATGTATACCCAGAGTATGCAGGAATTTTTGTCTAAAACAGTTGATGATTTTGATTCTGACAAAGTTATCAACCTTGATGAAAATGAAGATACAAACTTTGCCGTTTTTGAAGACAATATAATTATCATTCCCGAAGAAACAGGGAAAAACACGGTTATCTCAGCCAATGACGAAACCCTGACTTATGTTTTCGGAAATATTGACGAAAATATTACTTCCTTAAAAGCGGGAGACATTTTTGCTTATGAGTACGAGGATAAGCTTTTGATTGTTAAGGTCGAAAATGTTTCCGTAAGCGGTACAACTGCCACCGTTACAGGTCAGAATATGGAGTTGGAGGAGGTATTTGAGCACCTTAGGATTGACGGCGAAGCCTTTTCTCAGGACGCAGAGGTTGACGCTTCCGGCTTGGAGGAGGGTATCACTTACGAAGGCTTGGTGGAAGACGACGAAAGCAATATAACACCGCAGGCGATTGATTTGGAAGGAAAAGCAAGCTATTCGCATAAGTTTGGTTTTGAGAAAAAAGGCGAATATGAAAGCGGCACGTCAAAGGCAAGCTACAGCTTTTTTGCAGGACTCGAATTAAAGCTGGATGCCTCGGCGAATGTTTATGTTTCTTTTTCAGAGGTATATGTTCAGTTAAAGTTGGATTACTCCGCTGCTCTCAAAGCCGAATTTGAAGGTAAGGTTAGCAAATCTTTTCCTCTTGCATATTTTTCGTTCAGTCCCGTTCCCGGAGTATATATAAGCATAACCCCGTCATTTGTTGTAGAGTTTGACGGAAAAGCAAGCATAGACGGAAAGCTTTACGGAACAGTGGGCTTTAAAGCGTCCACCAATGGCATGGAGAATCTAACTACCACACCGAAACTTGATTTGAACGGAAAAATTGAGGTAACCATTTTTATTGGATTATCATTAGAGCCTAAAATTAAAATTATAAGCGATAAAATAGCCAATGCAAAGCTCACAGCAAAAGCGGGAGCGGAAGTAAAAGCCACGCTGAAAAAGACAAGTGACGAAAAGAGCAATATCAGGCACGAATGCAACGCTTGCATTGGCGGAGATATAAATGCTAAGTTCAGTCTTTCGACGTCAATAAAGCTGTTGAATAAGGAAAAGTGGAAATTTGAGATTACGCTTTTGGATAAAAGAATTCATTTGTTTGATTTTTATTTTTCGCTCACTTACAATGAATTTGGATTTGCAGAATGTCCTCATATTAGTTATCTGACGAAAATTACAGTTTCAAATACTTCTTTGGAAAAACTTAAAAATGTCAAAATCACTGATGATAAAAATCCTTCTCAAACGGTTATCACAGGAGACGACGGAACGGCGCAGATTTGGCTTACCACGGGAGAGCATACTCTTAAATTAGAAGCTGAAGGGTATAAAACAAAAAATACAATTGTGAAAATAGGTGCTGAGAAGGATTATTTGAATATTGTTCTTATAGCTGAAAAAGAAATTTCCGCAGGGGACTTGTTTTCAGGTATGTTTGATGAAATTGCTGATGGTATGTTAAATCCTTATAAAGTTAAAAAAGTGGAATTGGCAATGTATCAAAGTGCTGCGATAACGGCCAATAACAACCTTTATATGTGGGGAAATAATCAATTTGGGCAGCTTGGAGACGGATCATACGAAGATCGTGAGTATCCTGTAAAAATTCTGGATAATGTTGATTCTGTATACCTGAGTGATGTAATCGGCGAAATATGGGGACTTAGCGCAGCAATAACAACAGATGGTGAACTCTATATGTGGGGATATAATAGGTTTGGACAAGTTGGAAATGGAACATGGGAAGATTGTGAGTATCCTGTGAAAGTTATGGATGATATTGCATATGTAAGTCATAGTGATTTTAATACAGCGGCAATAACCGAGGATGGGGATCTTTATACATGGGGAGAAAACAGTAGTGGTGAGTTAGGTGATGGTACTTGGGATGATAGATGTACTCCTATAAAAATAATGGAAAACGTTGCATATGTAAACACTGGGGGTACTCGTTCCGCAATAACCACTGACGGAAGCCTTTACACATGGGGATATAATGGCTATGGCCTTCTTGGAAACGGAACAAGCCATCAAGATAGTAATGTCCCGCAAAAAATAATGGATAATGTTTCCTATGTTGTAACAACTCCAAATCCAGATATAGCAGCGGCAATAACTACGGATGGCAGTCTCTATATGTGGGGATCAAACGATTATGGTCAACTTGGCAATGGAACTACACAAGACAGTTATGTTCCCATAAAGATAATGGATAATGTAGCATCTGTAAGTATCTATGGTTATACAACAGTGGTTTTAACTAAAAACGGAGAAGTTTATACATGGGGAGATAATAGTGATAGTGCCCTTGGAAGCGGAAAAAATTATTGGGAATTAAAATATAGTTGCATTCCTATAAAAATAATGGATAATGTGACATCTGCTTGTGCTTTAAATAGACGTGGTTATGCAATTATGTCTGATGAAAGCCTTTACGCATGGGGAGATAGTCATTATGGGATGCTGAATCGTGAAAGCAGTGTTCCGATAAAAATAATGGATAATATTGCGATTGTTAAAAACGCTGCAATGACAACTGCTGTATTAACAACAGACGGAAAGCTTTATATGTGCGGACATAACGGCTTTGATCACTGTTATGACACTCCTACAAGAATAAAGTTTGGACAATCAAATGCTCCGTCAGGAAAAATGAGAAATAATTTTGTGACTCAATCATTACCAGAAGAAGTTGAATATACAACGGTTGCTTCATTACTTCCTAATGAGATTTACAATTACTATGTAGTAAAGGATAGAACAGCTAACGATATTTTATCATCAGATAATCTTGTATATATAGGACAAGCTCAATCGGACGAAAACGGCACGCTCACCATACCTGAGGAAGCACAAAACGGCACAGTCTTCGTAAAAGCTATGAGAGAATTCGATGTCTACAATGCCGAAATCACCTCGGCAGAGGTTAAAGACAGCTCTGCAACCCTTAAATGGAATCCTGTGGAAAATGCACAGGAATACGAAGTCTACTGTTTTACGCAAGGCGGCATTATGTCGACAATAAAAACTACCGATACTACTGCGACCTTTGACAGCCTTAAAGAAAATACAATCTATGGCTTTTTGGTAACCTCAACCGTTTATGGAGAATGCTCTGTTCCTTATATAGACGATGTTTTGGTTATAAAAACGGAGGAAGCTGTAAAAATCACTCTCGGCGACCTTAACAACGACAGCAAAATAAACATCAACGACGTAAAAATCGCCCTAAGAGGTGCACTTAACAACAACACTCTCACAGACGAGCAAAAAATTGCCGCCGATGTAAACGAGGACAAAAAAGTCAACATATCCGATGTAAAAATTATCTTAAAGGCAGCACTTAACGGCGGCACAATTAACTCTTGATTCAGGCAAATATTACTTACCTTGATTTAATAGTTATACAAAAACAATTAAATTCGATATTCCCAGTTTATGTTGGAATATCGAATTTATTTTTTACTGATTTATCCTTGCATTTTTAGATATAAATAATGATAAAAAAATAAGGAGCTGTTATTTCAGCCCCTTAATTATCCAAAATAATTCAATTACTTTCCAAACTTAGCATCGGCGATCTCATCAATAGACTTTTCGCCGTCCTCGTTCCAAGAATAAAGCTTGCGGATTTCAGCGCCAACCTTTTCAAGCTGATGTTCGCTTTCCATTCTTCTGCAAGCGTTAAAATGAGAGCGTCCCATTTTGTTTTCCATAATCCAGTTGCGGGCAAATGTGCCGTCCTGAATTTCGCTTAATACCTTCTTCATTTCCTGCTTTGTTTCGGGAGTGATAAGGCGCTTGCCTACTTCGTAATCGCCAAATTCAGCCGTATCGGAAATGGAGTATCTCATCATACCGAAGCCGCCCTTGTAAATAAGGTCAACAATAAGCTTCATCTCGTGGATACATTCAAAATAAGCGTTCTGAGGATCATAGCCTGCTTCTACCAAGGTTTCAAAGCCTGCCTTCATCAAAGCGGTTACGCCGCCGCAAAGAACGCACTGCTCACCGAACAGGTCGGTTTCGGTTTCCATTTTGAAGGTGGTTTCAAGAACGCCCGCTCTTGAACCGCCGATTCCCGCAGCATACGCAAGAGCAATGTCCATAGCTCTGCCTGTTGCGTCCTGCTGAACCGCTACAAGACAAGGAACGCCTCTGCCGATTGTGTACTCGGAGCGAACGGTGTGTCCCGGTCCTTTGGGCGCAATCATAATTACATCTACATCTGCGGGAGGTACAATCTGTCCGAAGTGAATATTAAAGCCGTGAGCAAAAGCAATAGCCTTTCCCGCCTTAAGATTGGGAGCGATGCTCTCCTTGTACATATCCGCCTGACGCTCGTCATTGATAAGTATCATAATAATGTCGGCTGCCTTTGCTGCGTCTGCAGCGGTCATAACGCTGAATCCCGCCTTTTCCGCCTTTTCCCAAGACTTGCTGCCGTTGTAAAGTCCGATGATTACATCAACGCCGCTGTCCCTTAAATTAAGTGCGTGAGCGTGTCCTTGGCTGCCGTAGCCGATAATTGCAACCTTTTTTCCGTCTAAAAGCGAAAGATTACAGTCTTCCTGATGATAAAGCTTTGCCATAATAGTTTCTCCTTTTTGCTTTTGTAAGCATATTATTATTTATTGGGGTATTACCCTAATTTACTTATTTAAATGCGTAAAGACGCAGTTCCCTTTTGAATTGCGATAGTGCCTGTCCTTACTATTTCCTTTATGCCGTAAGGGCGAAGCAGCTCCTGAAAGTTTTCAAGCCTTGATTCGCAGTCGGATAATTCCAAGGTCATAGAATCCACCGAAATATCCGAAATCTTAGCGGTAGTGATCTTTGCTATGGAAATAAGCTCGTGTCTTTGTGCGGCTGTACAGCTGACCTTTACAAGCACAAGCTCTCTTTGCAAAAGCTCGTCCGGCTTTACTGTGCGAACCTTTATTACGTCTATCAGCTTGTTCAGCTGCTTTTCGATTTGTTCGAGAGTATAGTCGTCGCCGTCCGCAACGATTGTTATGCGGGAAACCTTTTCATCGTCGGTAACTCCTACTGCAAGGCTGTAAATATTAAAACCTCGGCGGGCGAAAAGTCCGGAAATTCTCGCCAACACGCCTGCATGGTTTTCCACCAAAATTGAAATAGTGTGTTTCATAGTCTTTCCTTTCCGCCTTATTCGATAAGTGATTTTTCTGTTCTGTCAACCATAACTTGCAGCAAGTACGGTTCTTTTGCCTCAACCATTTTTAAAACCGCCCCGTCTACTTCTTCGTTTTTTGAAACGGTTTCGCTTTTGATGCCGTAAGCTGCCGCCAATTTTTCAAAATTGGGACTTCCGTTAAGATCCACCATTGTTCTTCTGCCTTCAAAGTTTTTGTCCTGATATTCTCTTACCATTCCCAAATAGTTGTTGACAAATACAACGCCTTTAACGTTTATTCCGTGCTGTACTGCGGTTGCAAGCTCCATAAAGGACATCTGAAAGCTGCCGTCGCCGCTTAATGCAACCACTTCCGTTTCGGGATCGGCGGTTTTGGCTCCTATTGCGGCGGGATAAGCATATCCCATTGTTCCCATACCGCCCGAGGTTATAAACCTGCCCTGTCTGCCGATAACCACATTGTTTGCCGCCCAAATCTGATTTGAACCTACATCGGAGCATATTGTGCATTTATCGGGCAAAAATCTGCACAATTCCTTTATAAAATACTTAGGATTAACAAGCTCGCCTTCTGTTTCTTCCGCCTTATGTTTTTCTATACATTCCTGCTTATGAGTATAAAGGGCGTTTTGCCATTCTTCGTGCTTCATCACTTCAAGCTCGGC
>CAZRRT010000046.1:1485-16846 GCA_964602605.1 uncultured Ruminiclostridium sp. | reverse complement strand
GCCATTGTCTTTAATTATTGTATTTTCCATAAATTTAAATATAAGCTCATTTTCTTTATTTATAAGGCTGTAAACGTATTCAAGCTTTTTGGTTTTTTAAAAATACAATGACAGTATTTTTGAATTACCAATTTTTAAAATATCATACCCGACTTTGATTTAATTTAATGACAGTATTTATTTGATACGTTAAAATCGGATAAGCTTATTTTTTAAAAATGCTGTCAAATTTCCGCTTGGAAAATTTGTAACCTTTTTGTAACTTTTCAGCTGGATAATTTGATGTAATTCCCTCGAAAATATTATCGTATTATTTATTTTTTCTTAATTTATGACATATTATTTTATATTTTGTGTTTTTTGTATAAAAACAGCTTGTACTTTTAACTGTGTTTTTGCTATATTCTATTAGATTTTTTCAAAGAAAATCAAATGAAGTGTTTTTTACAAAAAGATGTTCAAGGTATTTTTCACAAAACAGGAATTTGGAGAAAATGCGCCTTTAATTTTCTGCTTTTTGAAGGAAACTAATTGCTATGTTTGGGAAAAAATACGGTAATGATAATTTTTACCTGCTTTTTTGAAAATAAATACCTTCAGACGATTTTTCTTCACATCTGTAAACACGCTTATAATAAGGCTTTACAAATAAATACTGCAATTTGTATTTATTTTTGAAGATTTAGGGGGAAATAAAAAACATATTATTATATTTTTCACATAATAAAATGCTGTCAGCGTATTTATTTTTGCTGCCAAATACAAAATAGTAATCATCTTATTTATAAAATCGGACGACCTTATTTTTTCTTTTCCTTTCCCGCTTCAGCATTGATTTTTGGTTTTATTCCCGATTCGGCATTGATCTTTTTAAAAAGTACCCAAAAGCTTAATAACATAATCGCAAGAGTATAATCCATTTACACTTCAAAGAATATCAATGCAGCTATGATCCCAAAACAGCTACCCACCAAAAAACAACCGTACAGCCCAGCCGCTTAAAAACCAGCCGCACAAGTCCCCTACAAGAGCAGCTGCAAGCGCATATCTTGTATTTTTTGCCTTAGTTGCCCCAAAGTACACCGCCAATGTATAAAAGGTGGTTTCGCTGCTGCCAAGCATAACGGAAGCAACTCTGCCTGCAAAGCTGTCGGCACCGTTAGCGGCAAGAATGCTTTCAAATATGGCAGTTGAGCCGCTTCCCGAAAAAGGGCGAAGTATGGCGAGAGGAGTACATTCCCCGGGAAATCCAAACAGCTCCGAAACAGGAGAAAGCAGCCGGGACAAAAAGTCCACGCCGCCGCAGTTGCTGAACATTCCCACGCTAACAACCAACGCCATAAGCGAGGGGAAAATGTCCTTTACCGTCTGCAAGCCCTCCTCTGCACCTTTTATAAACTCCGAAAATATATCGGTTCTTTTAATCAGACCATATAGGCATACAGCGGCAAAAATTACGGGAATTGCGTAATCGCCTATGTTTATATCTAAATTGCTCGTATTATCACCCCGTTTTATATGTTTTGCCTGAGGGAAGCAAAACAATTATTTTTCCGCACAAATTCATACAAATTCATTATGTATACCATTATTATATAAGTATATAAGCTGCCGTTATATATTGCCTATTTTAACAGTTTGTCCCTTGTGGTTTTGTGCATTATGTTAAAATAAGATGAAGCTATTTTTTATATTTTATCAACAGCAGGCTTGTTTTCTTTTGTAATTTTTGATGATATTACCAAATTTTCTGTATTTTGAATGCTACAGCTGTTTAGTTTTAAGCTGGAAAATCTATTGTAAAAAATATGATGACGTTATTTTTTAGAACGCTTTTCCACATTATTAAAGTGAAATATTCTTCCGCCTTTTATATGAAGATAATGCTTAAAAAATAACTTGATGTTATTTTTTTCTTTGATTATTTATGTTGTGCACTCAAAAATATTTTGATGTTATTTTTATAAATTGGTATTATAAATGGATTTGCTATTTTAGCTTATAATTAAAGTGACTTTGAAAAATAACGTGACACTATTTTTTATTGATTGTTTTGAGAGTTAATTCTTATTTGCGTTAACTGTATACTTTTCTCAGAAATAATTTAAAGCGGTGAAAAACTTGACTAAAAAATAAGATGACGTTATTTTTTTATGATTTTTGTCTGTTTCCTTTTACTGAATTTTGCCAATAATTTTGCAGCGGATACTGTCAAAAAAACATTGATTAACGACACCACCCATACCGCAGGCAAAATTTCCATAGGAGCGGCAGATCCGTGCTGTAGTCTTAGAGCAGCCGCCGTTGTGGGAATAAGCTGTAGGCTGGCAGTGTTAAGCACTGTAAATAGTATCATATTGTCGGTTGCGTATTCTAAAGAGTGCTCCTCCCGCTCCAGCTCCTTCATAGCGGCTATTCCGAAAGGGGTCGAAGCGTTGCCAAGTCCCAATAGGTTGGCAGTAATGTTTAAAATTATGTACTGCATAGCTTTCCCTTTTTTGTCAATACCTTTAAACAGCCTTGACATAATGGGACTTAAAGCTTTTGCAACAAGCCCGGTAAGTCCCGACGCCTGAGCCACTCTCATTATTCCGCTCCATAGGCAAATAATGCCGCATAGTGTTAAAGCCAATCCCACGGCGTCGCCGCAGGAGTTAATTATTCCGTTGCTGACCTTGGACACATCGCCGCTTAAAAAACCGAATATCACCGACAGCAGTATTAAACCGCCGAAAATGTATTTCATCATAATTTTCCCTTGCCCTTTTATCAAAATATCACTGCCGTTTGAACATAAAATAATAAATAAACAGCAAATTCAAGCAGGTTAATAAAATAAAAATCTATACTAAAAAATATGTTGATTTTCTATCTTTTATTACCTGATTTTCATTGACTTTTACCTTTATAATATGTTAAAATATATAGTGGCGTAATGTGAATAAAACTAACCTTTGAAAGAAACTTTGCAGTAAGCTTTTTAGCAGCTTTTTAGGAGATTATTATGAGCGAATATATACCCGATAAAAAAAGATATGACTCTATGAAATATAACCGCTGCGGGAAAAGCGGATTAAAGCTGCCTGCGGTAAGCTTGGGTCTGTGGCAGAATTTCGGCTTTGACTGTCCCTTTTCCAATGTGGAGAAAATGGTTTATACCGCCTTTGATTTGGGAATTACCCATTTCGACATAGCCAACAACTATGGTAATCCCAACGGCTCAGCTGAGGAAAATTTCGGCAGAATACTGCAAAAAGGCTTGATGAAATACAGAGATGAGCTTATTATCTCCACAAAGGCAGGCTATGAAATGTGGGAAGGACCGTACGGCGATCGAAACGGTTCAAGAAAATACCTTACCGCAAGCCTTGATCAAAGCTTGAAAAGGCTTGGGATAGACTATGTGGATATTTTCTATCATCACATCAACGACCCCGACACTCCCGTTGAGGAAACCGCCCTTGCCCTTGACAACGCCGTAAAACAAGGAAAAGCCTTGTATGTGGGAATATCCAACTACAACAGCAGGCAGACAAGGGAGATAAACGCAATTTTCAAGGAGCTGCACACCCCGTTTATTGTAAATCAGCCCTCATACTCTATGCTTAACCGCAGAGTGGAGCAGGACGGACTTGACAAGTTAGCTTTGGAGCAGGGCTTCGGCTTGGCGGTATTTTCGCCATTGTATCAGGGAATGTTAACCGACCGCTATTTAAACGGAATCCCCTCCGACAGCAGAATCGGCAAAGGGAACACTTGGATAGGGGAGGAATTAAACGAAAAGATGATTCAAAAGCTGAACAAGCTTAATGAAATCGCAAAAAACAGAGGACAAAAGCTGTCGCAGACCGCACTTTCGTGGGTGCTGCACAATAAGGCGGTGGCTACTGTACTTATCGGTGCTTCAAGACCTGAGCAGATAATTGAAAACGCACAGGCGGCAAACAACACCGATTTTACCGATGATGAGATTTCGGCAATAGAAGCTGTTCTTAATAGCTGAATAATAACTGAATAATAGCTGAAAAAGTAAATAAGGCTGATTTTTCGTTTAAATAAAGCTTTATACGATTCCTGTTAAATAGCATACAATAATTTTCTTTCAAGCTTGATTTACAGTTTGGAGGAATTTTGCAAACACTTTTAATTTGAAATCAGCATTATATTTTCAAGGATTTTTTAATATTTTTAATATAAGGATTAAGCTTAAATTGAGATACACTATGCTGCAATCAACAAAATATTAAAGCAAAAGACGGAAATAAGCCTTATATAAAAAGCAAAAGGAGAAAAAAATCATGAGCAATTTACCTTTGGGACACACCCCGCCAATGGGCTGGAACAGCTGGAACACCTTCGGCTGGAACATTAACGAGGAGCTTATCAAGGGCATAGCCGATAAATTTATCGAGTTAGGCTTAAAGGACGCAGGCTACGAGTATGTTGTTATTGACGACTGCTGGAGCCTTAGAGAGCGTGACAAGGACGGAAAGCTGGTTGCCGACCCCGAAAAATTCCCAAGCGGAATGAAAGCGGTTGCCGATTACGTTCATTCAAAGGGACTTAAATTCGGAATGTATTCCTGTGCGGGAACTCACACCTGCGGCGGCTATCCCGGCAGCTTTGAACACGAATTTGTTGACGCACAGACCTTTGCGGAATGGGGAGTGGACTATCTTAAATACGATTACTGCTACCGTCCCGAGCAAGCTCCCGGCGCAAACCTTTACAAGCGTATGGGAATGGCTCTTCGCAACTGCGGCAGAGATATTATGTTCTCCGCCTGCAACTGGGGCAACGATAATTCCTATCAGTGGATAAGAGAAACAGGCGCACAGCTTTTCCGCTCCACAGGCGATATTCAGGATAATTGGAATTCCATTCGCTCCATTGCTTCAAGTCAGCTTGACAAGCAGTGCTACAGCGGCACCTACTGCTGGAACGATATGGATATGCTCACCGTGGGAATGGGCGGCAAGGGCGATAACATTGACGTATTGGGCGGCGAAGGCAAGTTAGCGGGCTGCACCGACACTCAGTACAGAACCCACTTTGCATTGTGGGCAATAATGAACAGCCCCCTTATGATAGGCTGCGATATTAGAAAAGCAAGCGACGAGGCGATAAAAATTCTTACCAACAAGGAAATAATCGCCATAAACCAAGATCCCGAGGGCAGAGGTCCTTACTGCGTTCATCAGTGGAACAACCCCGAACAGGTATTCGCTCTCATTAAGCCTTTGTATGGAGGAGATTACGCAATCGGTATGTTTAATTTAAGCGATACCGCCGCTGAAATGTCCTTGCAGTTCTTTGACATAGGACTTCCCTATTCCTCAGGCTATGGTCTTTCCTTCCGCGAATGCCACACAGGCGAGGACGAGGGAGTTTCTGCGGAGAGAAAGGCAATTAAGTTAGAACCCTATGACTGCCGTGTTTACCGCTGCAAATTGGTAAAGCTGAGATAATGCTATGGACTGTAAAAAATGCGGCAAAAAAAATTTAAGCGGCGACGAATTGGCTATATACAGAAAGTTAGTAAACAGAGGAGCTGCAGAGTTTTTATGTATAGACTGCCTTGCGGAATATTTTAACTGCGATAAAAAGGAAATCGAGGACAGAATAAAATACTACCGAGAAAGCGGTCATTGTACGCTGTTTGTTTAGCTGCTAATTTAATCTGTTTAATAAAGCTTAGGGGCGGCTATGCTCCTTGGCTTTTGAACGGGCAGTAATTCTTTAAACTTTACCGCCTGTTCAAAAGCCAATAAAAAATTGAATTGTTGAGGGGAAATAATATGGATTTGATTACCGTATTACCATATATTCTTACAATAGCGTCCGGAATTTCGGAAATAGCTCTGCCAATATTTTGTATAAAAATATTTATAGACGCAGGCAAATTTTTTACCTACAAGAGAAAAGAAGCTTATGAGAGTGCAAAATATTATACAAAAAAGGCAAAAATTTTTTTCAGATGCGTTATATGCGCTTTGATTTACTGCCTGATATACCTGATGATATGCGGCTTTGACACAAATACCCTTGAGCTGGCAATGGCGATAGCTGCTGCTGTGGAAATTGTTTTAGCGCTGATTGCATTTAGCAGAGAAAAAGCAGCCGCATCCTTGTACCGAAACCTTTATCCCCCCGTTCCCACTTCAAAAATGAAAGTAACTGACTCGGCAAAGCGTTCTCCCTTCCAAGCCGCCGCAGAAAATCCCAATTCCGCAGCAAAAGACGAGGACTGGGACAAATGGTTCGGCACAGACGATACGGACAAATCTCAGGTAAATCAGAATTTGGATATTGTGGGAGAGGGAGATAAGGAGCTTTTGAGTTACGTGAAGAATGCCAAAGCCGCCCCGCAAGAAAAAGTTAATCTTGATTTGGATATTAGAAAAGCGCCTGATAAAGAGCTTATGCAATATTTACAGGGAGGAGAAGCCGCCGCAAAGCCCTTAATTCCCGCCGAAAACGCAAAAGCAGGTAAAGAAAACCTTAACATCTGTCCCGCCTGCGGTTATCTGAATTTCGAGGGGAACACGGAATGCGATTTCTGCGGCGCTAAATTAAAATAGCCTATGTTCAGCGATAAGGAATATATTATAGTCTGCGGAGGCGGATTAGGCGTTTGCTTTTGGTTTTTTATACTGAGAATCAGCGGTGCCTTGTCAAACGGTCAGACTCCGTGGGTTTTTGAACATATGAGGTCAATGCAAAGCCTTGTTATTATTCCCTTTGCCATTCTTATTTATTTGCATATTCGTATGCTGTATGAGGCAAGAAAGTTTATGGACGACAAGTTAAAGGAAGGATTTAAAGACAGCTATAAATTCCTTTATTGGTCCGAAACCATATCGGTTGTGATAGCTCTGACTTTTATATTCGGATTGTTTGATCTTCCTTATTATATTGACGCTTGGAATTCAGATCCCATATGGGCGTTAAAGCTTTCCTTTTATCCGTATTGGTGGTATGAAGCCTTTTTAACAGGCTTTCTTCACGGGTCGACAAGCTATCAAACGGCGGTGGTGTGGTATTATCCCTTGTTTATATTTTCTTTGGTATTGGAAATAATTACATATAAGAAATATTTTTTTGCAAAATCAATATACTGTCATTTGCATCCGTCCGTACCCTGCTCGGATATATACAACGCCTTTCTCACCAAATACAAAAACGGCAGAAACTCTCACAATCTGATAATACAAAAGGACGAGTTAGCAGAAATAGAAATTCCCGAAAATTCCCAATATAAGGCAATCCCCAAAAAGGAACAGTCGGAAGAAGATGTTGAAAGCCCATTAGGAAAAAATTTGGGAAACAATTCCTTATATGTGGTTGATGAAAACCTGCTTCCCAAACGCAGAAACGTATTTAAAACACAAGCTGAAATTGACGAGGAAAACGGATTTTTCGGCGGAGAGGATATAAAGGACAATATGTTTTTATTCAAACGCAGCAAGAATGCGGAAAATCAAAAAAGCGAACCCAAAAACACCGCCAATACTCAATCAGCAGCTCAATCAGGCAGCGCTGAGGAATCCAACCCCACAGTTCAAGGCAAAAAGGATCAGCCCTTGGATCACGAAATTCCCATGGATTTTGATTATCAAAGCTTTTACAGAACAAATAAGGAAAAAGAGCTGCAGTCAAAAAACAAATCCGCAGAAGCCACTCTTACGGGACTTGACATAACCGAAAGCACGGCGGCAAAAGGAAGCGCAGCGGCAAATCAGCCTATGGAAAGCGGTGCTGCCATAGATGATGAGATTCCCTTGGATTTTGACTATCAAAGCTTTTACAGATTTAAGGAGGAGAAGAAGGAAGAGAAGCAAGAGGAAACAGAAAATGCCAACGCCCAAGCAAATCTTGTTACTTGTCCTTTTTGCGGAACGGTAAACGCTAACGGCAGAGAAGAGTGCATATTCTGCGGCGCGGAGCTTAACACTCAGGAATAATGTTTTACGGCAAATATAAACAGATAAATTTATCGTTTAAATTGCTGTTATTAAGCCTTATGCTGTTCGTCTATATTGTTTATGGCGAGATGAACAATTAGTATTTTAACTGCCGATTTATGCTGTTTTCAAATTTACGTGATTATATAATTTGAAAACATTTTTAAGTACCGATATAAATATAAATCGGTATGAGAGGAAAGTGCGGAAATAAAATGAAACTTATAAGGATCAGAAATTCAAGAGCGATAATACGTCTTTTGGAAATTCTTTCCGACTATATTGCGGGAAATAACGGCTTATCCTACTTAATAGGCTTGGCTCTTGCAGTTGGCGGTGTGTTTATCGCCTTTTTGCTAATGGGCAGAGTAAATCAGTTTAACGAGGATCACGGTGAGGAAAGCTTTTCAAAGGCAAAAGCCTTGAAGAACATAGTTCAGTGGCTTAACATCTTTATGTGCTTATGGCTTTTTTTGTGCGTCTATAATTTCCTTTACACCGTTCAATTCAGCGGCTTTAAAGGTATGCTTGCAGTTGCGGTAATTGCCTCCGCTTTTTACTCTTGGTTTATACTTCAAAAATTTGAACAAGCCAATCATTCTCATAATATAGACTTGGCAAAAGCAAATAAGGGCGACCCATCTATAGTTATGGCTGAAAACTACGGTCTTTCAAAAACGGAGAAGGAAGCGGTAAGTATGATTGTGGGAAATGCGGGACATTCCTCGGTGCTGAGAAAGCCAATGAGCGACGAGCAGCTTTACGGACCTATTGACGATCCCGTTTTCGACCTTCCCGGCACTCCGCATAAGCTTTGCCCCTCCTGCGGAACGGTAAACAAGGCAAGCTATACCGTTTGCTCTCATTGCGGAACTCCTTTGGGAGAGGCAATGACCGATTTTCAAATTAAGCATACCAAAAGCAGTATGCAAAAGGCGGAAGAAATAGATGATCCTGTCAAAAGAATATTGATGGGAGCAGGGGTATATCCCGCCGAAAAGGACTTGGAGAAAAAAGCCGCCGTCGCCGCCGTCAATGATGACAAAGCTTTATCGCAAGCAACCGAAAAAAGTATGCTTGAAGATCTCCACACTCCTCGGAAAATATGCAAGTCCTGCGGAAAGGTCAACAGTGCCGAATACACCATATGCTCCTACTGCGGCACTCCTTTGGGAGAAATTGCAACCAAAGAGCAAATGGAAGAGGTAAACAAAATATTAAAAGCCGACAGAAGAGAAAAAGACCCGGTAAAACGCATTTTAAAAAGCGCAGGGGTTATGAAAGATGACGGGACTATTATAAGCAAAAACAGCTCCTCCTCTGCTAACTCGATCGCCGGAGTTTTGCCCATAGGTGTTGATGATAAGGCTGATGAAAATATATCAGTAACCGAGCTTCAAGGCAATTACGATGCCGAAAGCGGATTGGCAAAACCACAAAATCCGCAAAAGGGCGACTCGGATATCGCCATAACAGCATTAGAGGGAAATTACAACTCATCAAGCGATTCTTCTTATTCCTCCGCCAATAGCAGCTCCCTTGATGAGGGAGGAAGATTTTGGTCCTCGGGAGATTATCCCGACGGAATTAAACAGGAAAAAGAAATCGGGGATATTTTGGATATTGCTGATCAATCGGATAAGAATAAAAGTCTAAGCAGCGGCGATAAAATATACAGAATAAGATGCCCCCACTGCAATCGTCTGAATAACAAGCGCAACACTATCTGCTCATACTGCGGAAAAGATATATTACAATAGGAGTTTTATCTATGGAATTTGTTGGAGTTATATTTTGGATTTGTTGCTTAATATTCAGTATTCAGACTATTGTAAGATGCAATAAATTCCTTAAAACAAAAGATATTACCCTTTATGAAAACGCAAAAAAAGCCGCAATCAAAGCCACCGCCTTTTTTATCCTTGAATGTATACAGTTCTTTTTTTTGATTATTATGCTGCTTATACTTTTATCGGGAGTTATAAGCGGAATGGACGCCTTTGCATCCGATGAAGATACGGGATATTTTATTTTGGGCGCAGTTTTTTTGTTTATTGTAAACACCACGGCGTTTATATTGGGAATATTCGCCTTAGTAATTTCAAGCAGAGCAAAAAATCTGTATATGAAGCTTGGAGGACAAGCGGCGCTAATTAAGGTTTTACAGCAAAAAGCCGCTATGAAAGGAACAAACGCCGTCAACAACGGGCAGTTCGGGCAAACTATTCTTAATGCTTTGGAAAACGCAGGCAAATTTGTGGAAAATGCACCGGAACCCGAATCCAATCAAAACGGTTATCAGCCCATTTACAGCGATCCTGCTCAGCTCCGCTCTATGACGGACGATCAATCTCCCTTTGAAGCGCCGCCTGAAATTAACCAAACGTATATGCCTAACCGCTATGTGCCGCCGCAAAGCAATAATCCTCAGTCGGTTAATAATCAATATTACGGCAATCCCGCCAATCAAGGCTATTCTCAATACAATGGAAATACTGCAAATCCAACTAATCAAAGTTATTCACATATTAATGGAAATACCGCAAATCCAACTAATCAAGGCTTTTCACAAAATAATCGAAATACAGCAAATTCAACTCAAAGCCTTTCTCAAAACAATGGAAACGCCGCAAATCAAAGCTCTCAAAGGGTTATTGACGTGCCAAAAGCAAATGCCGATACAATTAAAACAATTTCCGATACCGTTCCTACGGCAGCTGTGCCAATAGCGGCTGAACAGAAAAAGCAATATGTAAGCCAAATGCCCGATGTTCCGCTTTACACCCCCTCCGATTCCTCAAAAAAAGCCACCGAAAGCATTTACGCAAGCTCTGCCCACACCTGCGCCAATACTCCCTCTATCACATCCAATGAATCGGATAGTTTCGGCGTAACAAGAAGCACTACCATTCACTGTCCTCACTGCGGAGTCAGCAACAAGGCAGAGGACAAATTCTGCACCTTCTGCGGAAAAAGCCTGACATAAAGCAATATTGAATATAAAATAAAAACTTACTAAAAGGAGAAACTGTAAATGAATTACGCAGCAGCCGTCGATGCGTTTGGAGCAATACTTATAGCGTTTTTGATATTCGGCGTAGTATGGTACATAGCTGAAATATTTTCCGTATTGGGAATTACCTTCAGCTGCATAACCGTTTCAAACTCAAACAAATTTGTTCGCACGGGAGGATTGGGAAAGTTTAAATCCATTAAAAATTATCATACTGCGTCTATGGTGTTTTTTATAATAAGCTGTATTGTAGTCTCCTTGTGGATACTGTTTTGGATTTGGTTCGGAACACAGTCGGGAAAATACAGCGAAGCCGACAATGATGTACAAACTCTTGTATCTCAGATTCTTTTTGAGAGCGTTGGAGCGTTAGCGGTGCATATCGGATCGGTAGTAACGGGTATTATCGCTCTTGTTAAATATAAGCCCGCAAAGGAATTAAACGACGATATTTTAAGCGGAAAGGTAAAGCCGCCTGCTATGCCCGTATATCAATACCCAAATCCTCAAAATCAAGCTTATTATCAAAACGGATATTATCAGCAAAATCAGCCAAACGGACAAAACGGATATTATCAGCAAAATGGTTATTATCAGCAAAATGGGCAAAATGGCAATAACACTCAGTATTATAATCAAACCCCCAACGCCTATCCTCAAAGCAATGCGGTTAATAATACTTATCAACAGCAAAATAATTCAAGCAATTTTCAAGCAGCCGCAGCTTATCCGCAAACCGCAAGTACAGCAAAGGATAAAAGCTTTACAACGGAGGTTAATGACAAACAGGCTGAAGGCAGCGGCGATATTATTTGCCCCGCTTGCGGAAGCTCCAATTCAAGCAGCTGCAAATTCTGCACCAACTGCGGAAATCCTTTGAAATAATTCTATCACTTCTATTATCAACTTATAAGCATCGTAAAATAAAAGAAAGGAGAAAGTGCATAAAGCTATGTCGCATATGTCCGGTTCAAATTCCGACAGCAGCGGACTGAATTTGCTGAAAAAAGGACAAAAAGGAATTATGCACGCTTTGTTCAGCAGATTCGGACTTATAGTATTTTCGCTTTTGGTCCAAATCGTTGTTCTGTTAAGCGTGTTTTTTCGACTTCAGCAGTTTCTCCCCCAATATTTCGGCGGAACGGCTTTGCTGCGTGTTGTTGCCGCCATATTCCTTTTAAATAAGGATATGAGCGGTTCTGCCCGCACAACGTGGCTTATTGTAATTCTTATTCTCCCCGTTTTCGGATTGCTTCTTTATGTATTCACTCAGGGCAATTTCGGTCACAGACTGTTGAAAAAGCTGACGCATCAGGTTACGGAGGAAGCAATAGAGATCATTCCCTATAACGAGGAAACAGAGCAGGCTTTAAAAGAAGAAAACGAAGGGGTATACACTCTTTCACAGTATATGAAAATAAGCGGCTGTCACCCTGTTTACAGAAACAGCAAGGTCACTTATTTTCCCTTGGGGGAGGATAAATTTAAAGAGCTGCTGATACAGCTGAAACAGGCAAAAAGCTTTATTTTCTTGGAGTATTTTATTATCTCCGAGGGCAAGATGTGGGGCGAGGTTTTGGAGATTTTGGCGGAAAAAGCGGCGGCGGGCGTTGACGTCAGAGTTATGTACGACGGCACCTGCGAAATGGCTTTGCTGCCTGTTTCTTATCCCAAAAGGCTTAAATCGTTAGGTATAAGCTGCAAGGTTTTTTCGCCTATAAAGCCTTTTGTTTCCACTCATTACAACTACCGAGATCACAGGAAAATACTTGTGATAGACGGCCATACGGCTTTTACGGGAGGAATAAATCTCTCAGACGAATATATAAACATAACTTCAAGATTCGGACATTGGAAAGACACCGCCGTAATGATAAAGGGCGACGCTGTCAAAAGCTTCACGCTGATGTTTTTACAGCTTTGGGGAATGGAAAACACCAAAGAGTTAAGAGAAGAGGAATACAAAAAATTTCTTTCCGCCGATTCAAGCGGTTCAAATTTGGATTTAAAATCGGCGGACGGCTTTGTTGTTCCTTACGGCGACTGCCCCCTGGATAAGGATCTGTTAGGGGAAAAGGTGTATATTGACATATTGGCAAGAGCTAACAAATATGTTCATATTATGACGCCTTATTTGATTATTGACGAGGTAATGGAAAGCGCCTTGAAATTTGCAGCGGAGAGAGGTGTGGATATAACCCTTATCCTCCCCGGTATTCCCGATAAATACGTGGCTTATTCCTTGGCGAAAACTCACTACTCTTCTCTGTTAAAATCAGGTGTGAAAATATACGAATACACCCCCGGCTTTGTTCACGCAAAGGTGTTTATCAGCGATGACCGAGAGGGTACGGTGGGTACTATAAACCTTGATTACCGCAGCTTTTATCATCATTTTGAGTGCGGAACATATATGTATAAAACGGAATGCCTTAAAGATATGGAGAGGGATTTTGAGGAAAGCCTGAAAAAGTGCAGAAGGGTAACTCCCGAAACTGTAAAAAATGAAAAATTGATGATGAAGATTATAGGAAGATTGGCTAAGATTATTGCTCCTTTAATGTAATACTAACATCTGACTAAAATAGACAACCTTCGGGGTCTGATTTGCGGTCAAGTATTAGTATAAAAGCTGTATACTCATAATGATATAAAATAAATCCTATACTCCCAAATGCGGGAATATAGGATTTAATTATTTTGTTGCTAATCGGAAATCTACCGAATACGCAATCAAGCGGCAATTACTCCACCGTTAAGAGCCGCCTTTAAAATAATCTTAACGTCGGAAATGTTAACTTTAGTGTCCTTGTTTACATCGGCGGCTGTAAACTGCTT
The DNA here is from genome assembly GCA_964602605.1 of uncultured Ruminiclostridium sp. Lineage (GTDB taxonomy): Bacteria > Bacillota > Clostridia > Oscillospirales > Ruminococcaceae > Ruminiclostridium_E. The sequence continues at coordinate 3,031 of CAZRRT010000046.1, read as the reverse complement.
GTCGGTGAGGGTGCTGTTGTTAAGAGCGCCTCTTAAAGCGATTTTTACGTCGTTGATGTTTATTTTTTTATCGTCGTTAAGATCGCCTAACATAACATCTGTTTCTCCGAATCTTTCAGTGTATGCCTTTACTGCCTTTTTCGCATAGCTCTTTACAGTATCGGGAACAACAACCTTGGCAACTGCTTCCAAATCTGCAACCTTAATTATTGCTTCCTTTGCGTAAACAGTGCCGTCTGCTGCTGTTTCGTCCTTGCTGTATTCAAGAGTATACTCTATTTTTTCACCTTTACTGTCATATACGGTTATGCCTTTCAATGTGGTTATGTCCATATATTGAGTGAATTTTACCGAAACGGCTTCCTCTGTCTTTACAATTTCCTCAACAGCGGGATCGGCGGTGGAAACCATAGCGATATTTACCTCAAGCTGAGGAGGAGGAACGGGCAGCCACCGGCTGTATGCGGTTTCATAGCCTTCCTTTTCATACTTGACTATCCACCAGCCCTCGGGAGTGTCCCAAGCATACATACCGCTGAGATCAGTGTAAATCGGGTTAGGCTGCGAGTATTCCTCAGCATTCCATAGCTGTGCCTTTGGGTTGTTTTCCGGCGTTCCTTTAGGAACGTTGTTCCAGAAATCGGCGTCCTCATCATCATAAGGAATCCAATAAGCAGTTGCTTTTACATTCTCCAGGCGGTTTGAGGTAACGGCTTCGTATACATAACCGCTGGGATCTACCGCCCAGTTGACGTTGCTGCGGAAGTTTCCGTTGAGAATATCGGCAGCTTGCATTTCAAATAAAGCGTCGGCTGCTTTTTCCAAAATGCCCAAGCCTAATGACAATGGCAATTTCATAGGACCTGCAAATACAGTTGCAACCTTAGCCACAAGCATGCAGGTTGAGAACACGTGCCTTGCTGTACCTAATGCTTGAGCCTGCTTAATTGCTTCTTCTTTTTCTGCATCAGTGAACATAGTTGAATTTTGGATATTGAACTTTAATTTTTCATAATCATCATGAATATCAAATTGATCCGAAACATATCCGCAGGTTTTTCCGACGATTGAAAAAGCGTTGGAGTCTATAAACGGCTTTGCAAGACCAGTTAAATCCTTGTATTCGATATAAGTTTGCAGAATATCGTTATTAACGGTATCGTCAATAACCATTGCCCATGTGCCGGGCTTTGAAAAATCAAGGTTAGCGTGATATTTTTCATCCTCCGTATCAAATAAATACGAGTAAATATCATCTCCGGCGGTAAGGTATCCGAACCAGTCAACATCACCCGATTTGCTTAATGATTTTACAATAACCCTGAAATTATCATAGCCGTATTCTTCTAAAGAGTATTCGCCTTCACCATCAATATCAAAAATATACTTTTTGACCTTTTTCTCAATAGACTGTACGGTATAAGACTGAACCGCTGCGCCCAAGGCTGCGCCCGAATACTCTTTGCTGCCAATGCTGATATACTGCGCCAATTTGGGATTATTGTTAAGATCTAAGGTTATTGTTTCCTCTTCCTCGGTGACAGTA
>CAZRRT010000046.1:0-1475 GCA_964602605.1 uncultured Ruminiclostridium sp. | reverse complement strand
CTCAGGCATACCTTTTGCTATTTCCTCAGTGATTCTTTCATAAACCTTGTCAAATTCATAATTGGTATTTCTGTCTTTTTGGAAAGCAATAGACAGCTTTCCCGGAACATAGTCGTGATCGTTTTCATCAAAATATCCTTGGGCAACAAACTGCTTGCTGCTTTCATCATATTTTGCTTCAAGATATTTTGTTATTCCGTTTCGTGTGCTGGTTACAAAAGCGGAATGTACACTTTCGGGGTGTTCAAAATCAAGAGTAAATTTAAAGGAAGTTACACCGTGAAAAGCCTCTAATATAAATGTAACATTTATATTTTTAGTATTCATCAAATCGTAGGTTCGACCGTTATAAATCATCTTCATTCCCGTTAATATGGGATTTGATGCGGAATATTCAACGGTGACCAATGCGGTTTTATCAGCTTGATTTTGCGCTTGCGCTTTTATGGTGTACTTGGTATCGTTCACAGGATTGGGAATGGTAACCACATCGGAATAATATCCCACCTTGTTTGTTGTTACAGTTTTTACCTTTGATTCGTTTATGTAAATATCAACCTTTGATTCGGGAGAAGATATTCCGCTGACATTTACATCAGCCTTATTTACCAGCTGATCCGCATTTATGGTTATTGCCGGAATAGACTCGTTAATTATACCCAAAACATCTGTAACATCGTTATAAGAAATAGTTGCATAGGTAAGAGGCTGAGCGGTGCTTAATGCGTTAAATACAATCGTTTCTTTTCCACTGTCGGCATAAGTATAGAGATAGAGAGTGTTTGTATTTTCATTAAAATCATATCCGTCGCAGCTTGTAAGCAGCATATTGCTCTCGTAAAATTCACAGCCGACGGGAACCTTTATCTTAATAGTTGCTCTTCCGTGATCGGAGCTTGTAAAATGATATTCACATACAACCGCAAAGCTTCCCGAGCTGCTTATGCTGCTGAAACTAGTTCTGTAATTGGAATTACTGTAATCTAAAAGAGAGCTTGCGGGCTTTGTCCGTTCTCCGTCCACTAATACTAACGGCAAATCGTTATCCAAAGCGTAAATTGCAGCTAAGGAGTTATTTGCGCAAAGTACGGATTCTAAGGGGCAGTTTACAAATACATTTTTTCCGATATTAACAAGTTTTTTTGAAAGCTTGATATTTGATAATGAAGTACAGCCGTAAAAAGCGTAATTATTTATTGTGGTTACATTGTCGGGAATTTTCAAACTGCTTAATGCTGTGCAGCTTTCAAAAGCACTGTTTCCGATAGTAGTAAGCGTACTTGGCAATTTAACTTCAACAAGTGCTTCTGTTTCCTTAAATGCTCCATTAGGAATAGCGGTAGCACCCTCGGGTATCTCTATTTTTGTAAGCTTGGGACAATTACCGAATATTCCGCCGCCAGACGGTACGTTACTAAAGGATTTTGGGTATGTAAATGAGGAAAGATTGGAGCAATCATAAAATGCGTGATAAC
>CAZRRT010000045.1:0-17109 GCA_964602605.1 uncultured Ruminiclostridium sp. | reverse complement strand
TTCGGCAGCTTGTTTAAGCTGCGCTTTAAAAAATGCTTGACAAACTCTATTCCCTGTGTTATAATATTAAAGCAAAATAATCCCTGACGGGTTGCTCCCCCTCAGGCTGAACATAAAAGGAAAAGGCGGTGACATTGATGAAAGAGGGAATCCATCCCAGCTATAAGCCTACCACAATTAAGTGTGCTTGCGGCAACGTAATTGAAACACGTTCCACCAAGCAGGATATTAAGGTGGAAATCTGCTCCAAGTGCCACCCTTTCTTCACAGGTAAGCAGAAGCTTATTGACAGCGGCGGACGTGTTGACAAGTTCAACAAAAAGTTCGGACTTAAGAAGTAAGGATAATGATTTAAAACTGCTGATTTATTCGGCAGTTTTATTTTTTTAAAAAAGTAAATCAGTGTTCTAAAAATGACACATCATTAGGGAAGAACATAAGAAAATATTTACAAATTGTTTTATATTTGATATAATTAAATCATAACACAATCATACTGTCAGAGTGGAGGAAGATATGACTAACACAATATTTTACGGAGATTTTGGAACAGGCAAAAGCTACAGAATGTTGGAAAAAATCAAAGAAACGGCGGAGAAAAAGCAAAAGTGTATTTTATTTGTGCCTGAGCAGTTTTCATTTGACACCGAGCGCCTTGTTTACTTTTCCGTTGGCGCAAAAAACATACAATATGTAAAGGTAACGGGATTTTCCAAGCTTTCAAGAGAAATACTGAATAAATACAAAATGGCAAAGCCTGCGGCGGACGATGCGGTAAAGCTTATCACTATGTGGAAAGCCGTAGATAAAGTAAAATCCGATTTTCTCAGCCTTAATACAAACAAAAATTCCTCCGGACTCTGCTCCCTTATGCTGAAAACGGTTGCCGCTTTTAAAAACGGCGGAATTTCTCCCGAGGACTATGAGAAAACTCTTTCCGCAGAAGATAAATTAGATGATGAATTGGCGGATAAGGCAAACGATTTTTTAAATGTGTACAAAGCGTATAACAGCTTACTGACCGAAAATTTGGACGACAAGTTGGACGATGTGAGCAGAGCCGCCGCACTTGCAGAGGAATACGGATTTTTTAAAGGCTACAGTATATTTTTCGATTATTATGACAGCTTTTCATTGTCACAGCTAAAGCTGATTAAAGCTGCTTTAGATCAATGTGATAACAGTATTTTCTGTCTTACCTGCGACAGCCTTAACAGCAAAAAGAGAGAATTTTTGTGTATAACAAAAACCGCCCAGCAAATAAAGGCTATTGCTCCAAACACAGATGAGCAGAAATTTGAACGCAATTACAGACGGGAAAATCGTAAAAAGAATAATCCCGATAATAATCCCGAAATCGAAATATTTGCAGCAAGAAATCCTTATGAGGAAGCAGAAATTATAGCGGCAAAAATATGTCACGGAGTAAGAGAAAACAAGCAAAGATACAGAGATTTTTTGATATTGACAGCCGACGGCGAATATGAGTCCATAATATCCGACAGACTTAAAAACAGCGAAATTCCCCATTTTTGCGATTTCCCTCACCCTATGACCGACCGTCCCATTGTCAAATTTATTCTGTCGGTATTAAAGGCGCTGTCCCTTGAAACAGAGGATATATTGGCACTTGCGGAAAGCGGATTTTTGCGTTTGAGAAAGCCTGATAAAAAGGGCGAATTGGGAAATCCGTCCTTGATATATTTAAAAGAAGCGTACAAGCTGCGCACCGCTGCGGAAAGCTATGATATAGGAGCAAAGGATTGGGAAAAAGGCTTTGAAAACGATTCAAGGCAGGAGCTTGCAAGATTGGATTATCTCCGAAGGGGTATAGTACAGCCGCTGATAAAGCTTAGAGATGATTTGAATAACGCCTCCGACGGGGCGGAAATGTCCCGAATATATATGAATTATCTGCTGAATGAACAGAGAATAAAATCTACCTTTATTGCCGCTTCTAAATCGGGGCAAGGGGGAGAAACCGACACTATTGAAACCGACGAAGAAACAGCCGAGGAGATAGGCAGAATTTGGGACGCTATGTGCGGCGGATTTTCCTCTATGGCATATTGCTTGGAGAATACAAAAATCGGCATTGAGGATTACCGGCTGCTGCTTGAAGAAATACTTTCGGGAATAAATCTTGCCAATCCTCCCCAAGTATTGGACTGCGTGACGGTGGGAGATATTGAGAGAACAAGAAAATCCTCCCCAAAAACGGTGATTTTGGTAGGCTTCAGCCGTAACGCCATACCCCGTCAAAGCAAGCTTGTAAGCATTTTTTCCGACAGCGAGAGAGAAAGCTTAAACGAAACGGGCTTGCCTATTTACGACACCAAGATAAACCGTTGGTCAAAGGAATATTACTTTGCAAAAAGAACCTTGAATTTATACGAAAGGAATTTGATATTAACCTATCCTTATCAGACGGTAAACGGAACCGAATCAGCGCCCTCCGATATTTTATCCTCTGATATTTACAAGGATATTCCCCATTCGGAAATAAGCTCTGTATCAAGAGAATATTTTCTTAATACCGCATATGATATAAAAAGCGTTTTGTCCTCTCTTTATGGCAAGGACAAGACATTGACAGACAAATTGGAGCAGCTTTTGGAAGAAGCGAAATATTATAAATACGGCGAAATGGCGGAAAATGCGCTTACCCTGCTTAGCTCAGGCAGAAGCTTTAAGCTCTCTCCCGATTTGGCAAGGGAATTGTTGGAGGGCAGAACCTACTCTCCCACATCCCTTGAAGCGGCGTTTAACTGTCCCTTTATGTTTTTCGGACAGTACGGGTTAAATTTGAGAGAACCGGACAGCAAGGATCTGAACACATCAAATAATTTGGGAACTGCCATACATAACATTATGCAGTCGGCGTTAAATCAGGTGTATGGCAATAATAAGGACTTAGCGTTAATGTCCGACGATGAAATACACAATTTGGCGGTAAAAACAGTTAGTGAACAGGCAAAAATTTCCGCAGCGGAAAACCCCACCTTCCCCGAAAGAACCGAGGCTATATACAGTTTTCTTTTGCCGAGAATAGAAAAGCTGTTTTTGCAGATGAGATTGGAATTGCAAGGCGGCAAATTCAGACCGGCGGAGTTTGAAAAGGAAGTAAGCTTTGCTATCAAGGATGAGGAAAATAAAACCTCCGTCACCGTAAAAGGAACAGCCGACCGAATTGATAAGTATGTTGTGGCAGATGAAAATTTGGGAACACAAAAAGAATACATAAGAATTATAGACTACAAAACAGGAAAGCCCAAGAAATTCTTAAAGGAAAATCTGTCCTTGGGAGAAAATCTTCAAATGCTGCTGTATCTGTTTTCGGAATGTGACGGTAAAAGCGTATTGCCTGCGGGAGTGGGGTACTTTAATGCGGGAAGCCCTGCGTTATACAGCTCCCCAAGCAGCGGAAGCATATCTCGGCAGGAATCGGAAAAAAGCTGGTATGGAGCGCATAGAATCAGCGGAGCGGTATTTGACGGCTGCGACGAAATGGTAAAGCAGGTTGATAAGTACAACGAAAATGTGAGAAATATTTCGTCTGCCCCCCGCACCGATTTTTATCCCTGCGATAAGCTTGAATCTAAAAAGTTTGCGGAGCTGAGGGAATATATAGAACAAGAAGTTATTCTTAAAAAAATTCGCTCTCTTTTAAAGGGGGAGATTGATTCGGTTGCGCTTGAAAAGGAGGGACAGCTTCCCTGCAAATTCTGCTCCTTAAAGGCTATCTGCAACAACAGAGGAAATAAAATTGCGGCGTCGGCACAGAATGATACTACTCAATCCCAATCCGAAAATGCCGAGCAGCCCGCAGCTTCCACCGACAATATGGGCTGAATTTGCCGAATTAAAATTTTAACAGCAATGTAATAATCATAAAAAGGAGTTATTATGTCATTTACAAAAGAACAGCAAGCGGCGATAGAGTATAGAGGATCAAAATCCGCAGCGGTGTCCGCCTCGGCGGGAAGCGGCAAAACCACTGTTTTAATCGAACATATCGCACATTTAATATCAGACAGAAGCAATCCCGTTAAAGCGGACAGATTAGCGGCGGTAACGTTTACGGAAAAGGCGGCGGCAGAGCTTAAGGAGCGTCTTGAAAAAAGAATAGATACGCTTTTGGAAGCAAATCCCGACGATGAGTTTTTAAGAGATCAGGCGGTTAGGCTTTCCTCCGCTTATATTTCCACCATAAGCAGCTTTTGCCTTTCTCTTATAAAGGACAATATGAGGCTGCTGCCTTTGGAGGAGGGAGTAGAGGTAATAGATGAAGCAAAAAAGGAAAAGCTGTCCAAAACGGCAATTAAGAAAATGCTGGAAAGCTTTTATACCCAATACAGCCCCTCGGATCAAAGCAAGGTTATGAACAGGTTGGGGGGAGAAAATGAAATTAAAAACTCGGTTTTGCAATTACATAAGTTTTTATCCAATATCCCCGATGCTAAAGGCTGGACGGACAGGCAGACAAAGCTGTATTCAAGCTCCGCCGATTATGAAAGGATGTATGTTAAGCCTATTGTAAACGACTTGCTGCCTTCCTTGCTTGATATGGAGAAGGAATTGGAGCAGGCAGTTAAGTCAGCAGAAGACTATATTTTACAGGACGAGCTTTTTAAGGACAGCAAAAAGAAGCTCACCCCGGAGGAAAAGCTGTCGGATCGTGCCAATAACGTAAAGAATTATTTTTCCGTATTTTCGGATATTATAGGCGGCATTGTTTCCTCGCTTCAAAGCGGAAAATATAAGGATATTGCAGTATTGGCAGCTAAGGAAACGGGCAAAAGCCCCACTTTAAAGAACACCGAATTTGACAGCTTGATTGCTCTTAAAGAAAATGCAAAAAAGGCAATAGATGATGTTTGGAAAAAGGGCGGGACTTTGTCAAATTGGGACAGCGATCGGCAGGAGTGCTTGGCTGCCTTTAAATATCTTGTTGAATTGGAAAAAGCATACAGCCGTGAATTTGCAAGGATAAAAAAAGAGCTTAAAGCCGTTGATTTTTCCGATTTGGAGCATTATGCGCTGGAGGCGGCGAAAAAAGGAGCTTGGAAAAACAAGTTCGATTATATTATAGTAGACGAATTTCAGGACAGCAACGATATTCAATACGAGATATTCAAGCTGATTTCAAAGGACGAAAAGAATTTGTTCCTTGTAGGCGATGAAAAACAGTGCATATACGCTTTCAGAAACGCCAATCCCGAAATATTCGCATCGCTCTGTCAAAATCCCGACTATGAAAATATAAAGCTTAACAGCAATTTCCGCAGCAACAAATGTGTTATTGATACGGTAAACGATTTATTTTCCACTGACGATAAGCCTGCAAGCTTTTCGGGAAATCCGTGGGAGGATATGAAAGCGGAGCGTGACATTCCATATGATGATAATAATAAAAGCCAATTTGTCAAGGTTTATGTAAAACCCGTTGATAAAAAGCCGGAAAACGACGAGGATTCCGACGGTAAGTCTTTTGATGAGTACAGGTATGTGGTAAACAGAATAAAGGAGATGGTGGAGGAAGGATTTACAGTTCACGAGGGCGAAGCGGCAAGACCTTGCAATTACGGCGATTTTGCAGTATTAACCCGCAAAAACAGCACGGTATTAGAGATACGCAAGCTGTTGGAGGAGGCGGAAATTCCCTCGGTTTCCTTAGGTGAAAAGGATTTTACCAACCTTATCGAAGTGGAAATCGCTATGTCTGTATATTCCGCCATTGTTCGTCCCAATGACGATATTGCGGTTGCAAAGGCGCTTATGTCCCCCGTTTACTGCTTTACCGCCCAAGATATGGCAATGGTGAGGCTGGCAAAGGGAACAGATGTTGCAAATCCCAAAATCACCTCATTGTACTTTAATCTGTCTAAAATGGACAGCACATATAATGCGGATAATACAGACAGCGTAATAAGTGCGGACAGCTCGGACGAAAAAGACCGGCTGCACGTTAAAATCAGAAAATTTATGTCGGATATGAAGCTGCTTAGAAAAGAAGCGGCAAAAAGCACCGCCGCCCAGCTTATGAGAAAAATGTATAGGATTACCTTATTAGATCAGATTATGAGCGTGGGATTAAAGGGAAAGGAGCGGCTTGCCAATTTAAGGCTGCTGGTTCATTATGCAAAAAATTATACCTATGCAGGTCAATTTATCGACGCAATTAAGGAATACAGGCGCAGCAGCTTTGAAATGCCTCAGGCACAGGAGAAGGGACTTGAAGAAAGCTCGGTTAAGGTAATGTCAATTCACGCTTCAAAGGGCTTGCAGTTTCCCATTGTATTTGTGGTTAAAACAAACGCAAAGCCCAACACAAGCGATACAAGCTCACGCTTTATTTTTAACGGCAAAAAAGGCGTGGGAATGACTTTGTTTGATTACGGAAAATTTACAAAATATGCAACCGCCTCTCACCGCTGCTTGGAAAGTGAGGTTATGGACGGATTGCAGGGCGAGGAGCTGAGGCTTTTGTATGTGGCGTTTACAAGAGCGGAGGAAAAGCTTATAGTCACTTCAACGGTTTATCTTAAATTAGATGCAAAAAAATTAGAGTATGAAGAAGCTGCTCCCGTGCCGTTAAGCTATTATGAATTTATAACCAAAGGGCTTGAAAGAAATCCCGATGCATTTAATACAATAGAGGTTAACGGTGAAGAAATACCTGCCGTAAAAGCTCTCGATCAGAAAACAAATTCGGCTGACAATAATTTTTCTATAGACCTTGACTTTGACAAATTAAAGGAAAATCTGCAATATAAATACCCGTATGAGAAAGCTACCCTCACTCCCGCCAAGTTTTCCGCCACCGCTTTAGGCGTAAACGCAGAAAAAGGCGAAGATGACAGCAGCATAAGCAGAGCCTTTTATTTGGGACTTCCCTTGTTCATAAAAAAAGACAATCCGTTAACTCCAAAGGAGCGGGGAGATCTTTATCATAAGGTAATGGAAAATCTCGATTTTAACGAAAAGAACGGGGAAAGGGAGTTGGAAAGATTAGAGCGGGAGGGAGTTATATCTTCAAAGGAACGGGGTGAAATTAAACCGGAGGAAATTCAGCAATTTATCGACTCCCCGTTAGCCGACAGAGCAAGAAAATCGTCTGAACTCAAGCGTGAGTTTCCCATATTCACTGTTTTTGACGCAATAAAAGCTAACACACAGCAAACCGACTTAAACAGCGAAAACGAAAATACGGAGCAATACAGAGATTATCAAATCAATTTTGCCGAAAATTCACAAAAAACCGATTTACAGGATTTGTCATTTATACAGGGTATTGCGGATATGTTTTTTGTGGAAAACGGAGAGATAGTTTTGGTCGACTATAAAACCAACCGCAATACCACGGCTTCAAAGCTTGTTAAAGAGTACAAGGGACAGTTTGCCATATATAAAAAAGCACTTGAAGAAATGCTGAGTATGAAGGTTAAGGAATGTTGGCTTTATAGCTTTTCGTTGGGAATGTGTATTAAAGTTGAGGCTTGATTTTTTAAAAATAGGGACTGTATTTTTCAGTCCCTTTTCTTCTGAAAAAAATACGCTCTTTACAAGCAGAGAGCGTATTTGCTGTGTTGTCAATTCTTTATACTGATTCCTGCAAATCACCTAAGCATAAAAATTGAATCTTGATAAAAAAATATATGATGTTGCTAAATAGCTTTATATAGTACCGGATTTATTGCATAAAGCATAAGTTAATTTTGCCATAATAGCAAATACAATTTGTTAAAAATCAGATATTTATTACTATAAGTATTACTGACTATCCCCAATTCCATTATACACCATATCCACAGCCTCAGTAAGGAACATATCCCTTTCAAGCTTGTTATCCAAATTATAGCCTAAAGCCTCCGTTGATTTTTTATCTGTTAAAAAGGCGGTTTCCATAACCGATGTAAGCATATATGACAGCAGCCGCTTTTGATTGTTTGTTCCCGTTTTTTTCAGTGCAAGTTTTAAGCCGCATTGTACTGCCGCAGTGTTGCTTTTGGTTTTATAATTTTTCATATCGCTTAATATAAAGGTTCTTGCCATTGCCTTGTTTTGAAAGAAAAAGTCGAAAACCTTTTGAGCGTGGTGTAAAACTCTGTCCCTGTCGGAAATATCATCGCCGCTGTGTTCATCTGAATAAAAGCAGAAAAGAATTTTGTTGACAATTCGCTGAACGCATATTTCTATAAGCTTGTCTTTGGATTTGAAATGATAGTTAATAAGCCCTAAAGCAATTCCGCATTTTTCCGCAATAGCTCTTGATGTTACGGCAGACAAATCTCCGCCGTTTTGCTGGATAAGCTCGGTTGTAGATTTAATAATGCTTTCCTTAATGTCCATAATCTTTTCCTTCCTTTAATATTTTTTCAAATGCACATACCTTCAAATATGCTTAAACTGTATTGAAATACAAGATTAAAACAAATCTTATTTGTCCCCGACTATTTCTTCAGCCTGTCTGTAAAGCCGCTGTAACTTTTGAACTCCGTTTTCAAGCTTGTAATAATGAAACACATAAGGCACTTCCAAGCATAAAAACAGTATAAACAAAGGCAAAAAGTAAAAGGTGCTAAAGCTTATGGCAAGAGAACCCACTGTTAAAAGCGCAAAGGTCATAGTAACAATAAGGTGAATAAGCCGCTCGTGCTGAAAAAAGCCGATGTTGGTTCTTATTCTTGCCATTATTTCGGGAGATAGATTTTTTTGATTTATCCACTCCTCCACTTGATGTATGTAGCTTGCCAATTCATTTTTCATATTATCATCTCCATACGAACAATAATATCAAGCATAAAGCAAAATGTATATTTATAAACTGTATATATTATTATAAAATATGCTGACTGTTAAAAGTAAAAGCCGATATGCACAGATTTTATATAAGCCTTGATTTATATGAAGTGTTTCTTATTGGATTTAAAAAACAGCAAATATATCAAGGCTCTTTGCCGCAAATCTTTTTACCTGCCGAATATACTGCAATATTGCCTGCGTTTTGATAAGAAAAGTCGTTGCTTTGATTTATATTGCTCCAATCGGAATTGTGGATAACAGCATTTAAGGTAATTTTAGCGTTTGCCGAAAGCGTTCCATTGCCGAAGGTGATTATTGCCACGCTGTCGGTATCCTTGCCGCTTGCGTCTGAAATCGTGCCTTTAACGCCCGATAGCGCCTGATAATTATCTCCCTCTATTGCAGAATAGTAGCATTCAAATACGGGAGAGCCGCCGTCCTTTGTGAAATAATACCGCAGCTCTAAACCGCCTAAATCTATATCCTTACCGCTGATGTTGGCAAGCTCCATATTTAAAGTGATTGCGTTTTGCTGTCCGTTTGAGCTGTTTAAGGTTAAGGTAATTCCGCCCTCGCTTGCGGAAGCCGCTGCTGATGACGGAGGATTTTGGGGCTGATTTGGCTGGAGATTCTGAGAGCTTTGGGAGCTTGACGGCTGCTGATTATTGGAATTTGTATTTGAAGGAAGCTGTCCCGCCTGTCCGTCAGGCTGTGTTCCGTATATAAGCTTATCGTTGTCATAAAGAGCAATGGAGGTTACGGGCTGAACTGTGCCTTGTGTTGAACCTAAGCCTTGATAGGAAAAATCGTTGTCGTTATTCCAAGCGGAAGCGGTCATTCTGAATTGAACCTCGCTTCTGCAAGCGTCCTGTCCCCCGGGATAAATAAGAGTATTGCCGAAATCCACCTCGGCACAGTAGATGTTGTTTTCCTCGTCCCAAGGAACAATGCTTACTGTCGCATTGTCCTTTGAATAGCCCATATTAACCGATGCGGAGGAATAGCTTGTTTCCGAAAGATCTATAAAATATCTGAGCTTCAGATTTTTCCCCACTCTTGCGGGCCAAGCGGTTTTATTGTAAACTATCGCCTTAATCTCCACAAAGCTATCGCCTTGTGCATTGACGCAGGCTTCAACCTCATATTCCGTTTTCACAGGCTCAACTGCGCCGAAATTAACCAATGTCTTTCCGCCGTATTTTCCGTACAGCTTAGCCAAGGAGCAGGTGTAGCCCGCATTGTAATCGCAGGCAACCTCGTTTACGGTATAGTCCTCTACCGAATCTCGATACCCGTCGCTTGCGTCCGGACCTCCCACCAATGCGCCGTATAGGGTGTGCCGAGCTTGTTCGGGTATATTTTTGTTGTCGCAGTAAGAGCCTTGCGCCGTGCGGTGATGCGGGTTTTTGGGATAATTTTCGCCAAAACCGCACACAAAGCTTCTGCCCGTACTTCCCAAGGCGTAATCCACCTGACTTACCGCCCAATCCCAATAGACCTGTTTTTTAGCGGCGGGACAGGCTTTGGACTGTGAATAGCTTGCGGCGATAAACGCCATTGTGGTGGCATATCTTAAGCTTCCCCACTGATCCAGCCAAGAAAGTCCTTTTGGTGTAACGGTAATTTTTTCACTGCCTGTTGCCGACCAAAAATCAAGGCTTTGTTCAAGGAAAGAGGAATAAGTGCTGTCGTTTGTGATTTGGGACAATCTTAAAGCACAGCCGATTCCTTTATCGTCCCAACAGTGGGACCATTTATGGTTAAGCTCCAACTGCGAAAAATAATCCTTAGCCTTTTCAAGATAGCTTTTGTCATTTGTGGCGGTGTAAAGCCAGCCTGCCGCCCAGCAAAGCTCGTCGTAAAAGCCGCTCCAGCTGTTATAAAATCCGTTTGCGGCAGTATATCCGCTGTCGCTTTTTGTGTCCTCCGCAAACTTAAAAAGCTGTTTTGCGTGGGATAGGCACAATTCCGAATATTCTTTATCAACATTTTTAAACGCAGCGCAAGCCGCCGCAAGAGCCGCAGCAGTCTCCCCTGCAACAGTTGAGCCGGGATTTGCGCTGTCTACCTTATAGGAAGGGCGGTTCATCTGCATTACCTCCGCAGCTCCCCACCAAGCGTGATCGGCGTTTCCGTCGCCTACTTGATAATAATATTCGTTTTCCGAGGTATGGCATTTTATAAGATAATCGTCTATGTATTTAATGGTGGAAAGAGCGTATTTAAGCTGTCCGCTCTTATTGTAGCTTTCCAAATCCTCAATAACGCTCCAAGCAAGCATTGTGGAGGTGTAAGCCATAGGCAGATTGAATTTTACATTGTCCCCTGCGTCATAAAGACCGCCTGTTAAATCAACGCCGTTGTCCTTTCCGTCGTTTAATGCGGAATCCCCTCTCCAGTTGGTTCTTTCGTCGCCGTTAAGCTTGCCCGAGCGCTGCAATTCATAAAATATGAAGGATTTTTGCAACGCCTCGCCGTAATTGAATTTGCCTGTTCCTTCAACGCCCTCATATTGGTTTGCGGATTCGGAAAGCTTGCCCTTGTCTATTGGATTTTGAGGATTGGTATTGGGGTTACTGCCGCCGTTTTGTGAATTGTCCGAGCCGATGCTGCTGTGGGAATCGCTGCTTTGTTCTTTCGGCGGAACAACGCTGACATAAGTGGAGCCGTTGGAATCAGTGACCAAGATCACATTTTGATTGACTGATGAACAGCCGCATAATGAAATACACAGCATTATGCAAATTAAGGATTTAAATTTATTTTTGTAATTTTTCATATTGCAGCTCCGTTTGATTTCAGTATGATTTCTGTATAATAATCTGCTTAAATATTGGAATCCTTAGTATTGCTAATTACAAAAAAATACTATAAGACAAATAAATTTAATAAATAACTCTCTGTCAATATAATTAACTGATTTTTAAATTAAAAACTGCATATTTGTTCTTATTTATTATAGTACACAACTAATTTAAAAAAATTATATCATAATTAAACGATAATCACAATGGAAAAAACAAAAAAATTAAAAAATTATATAATTTACACAAAAATTTAAAAATTTTCTGTAATTTCAATAAAACAATAATTTTATATTGAGATTTACTTATTGTTACCACTTGATTTTTTTTAAATTATGAGTTATAATATTTAAACAATAGTCTGAATATTTTTGAGCCTTTGATTACGGGGCGGGAAGTCCTGCTCAAGACGGTGCTGTGAACCATGTCAGGCGGGGAACCGAGCAGCATTAAGCAGATTTCCGGCTGTGAGCGGGTAACCTGCCCCGTAATGAGAGGCTCATAATATAAAAAGCAAGCATAAGATTGGCTGTTTTGCTGAGGCTGACCGATCTTTGGTTTATTGATATAAATCATATGTCGGGTTTTCATATTTTTTGAATTGAGATATGGTGAAAATATAAAGTTTCATCTGTTTTAGCAGATATGAACAAAAGAAATAAAGCGGATATTAGGAGGAATAACAAAGAATGTACTTAGCGCTATACCGAAAATACCGTCCTCAAACATTCGACGACGTTATTTCTCAGGAGCATATTACCACAACCTTAAAAAATCAGATACAAACGGGACAGATTGCCCACGCCTATCTATTTACAGGCACAAGAGGCACGGGAAAAACCTCCTGCGCAAAAATAATGGCAAAGGCGGTAAACTGCCTAAACAACAAAAACGGAAACCCCTGCGGAGAATGTGCCGCCTGCAAGGCTATAGCGGAAGGCTCAACGGACATTATCGAAATTGACGCCGCCTCCAACAACGGCGTTGACGATATTAGGCAGATTCGGGATCAGGTGGTTTATACTCCAATCGACTGCAAGTACAAGGTTTACATTATAGACGAGGTGCATATGCTTTCTCCCGCAGCCTTTAATGCGCTGCTTAAAACTCTGGAAGAGCCGCCGCCTCACGTGATATTTATATTGGCGACTACCGAATACTATAAAGTCCCCGCCACGATTCTTTCACGCTGCCAGCAGTTTTTGTTTTCAAAGATTGACGATAAAGAATCGGAAAAGCGGTTGCTTAAAATAGCGGAAAAGGAAAATATAAAGCTTGAACCCTCCGCCGCAGCATTGATAGCAAGATATTCCGACGGTGCAATGAGAAATGCTCTTTCACTTTTGGATCAGTGCATTTCCGTTTCCAATCAGGTTGATGAAGAATTGGTAAGGCAGTGCAGCGGAACGGCGGACACAGGTTACCTTTTTGCGGTTTCGGGGGCGGCGATAAGCAAAAATCCCGCCGAGGCAATTAAGCTGCTGGACGGTCTTATTGAACAGGGCAAGGACATCAGCCGATTTATTGAGGAGCTTACTCTCCATTACCGAAATTTAATGCTTGAAAAAACGGTGGGCGAGGAGCTGATAAAGGCTTCACAATCCGAATTGGAGCAGTACCGACAGCAGTGCAGGCATTATTCCCTCGATGAAATAATGTATCATATCGACCTTATTTCAAATATTCTTGACAGCATAAACCGTATGAAGCAAACGGGACAAGCTCGGCTTTTGGCGGAACAGCTGCTGATTAAGCTGTCAACTCCAAAGCTTTCTCAGAACCCCTCCGCCCTTATGGCAAGAATAGGAGCTTTGGAAAGCAAGTTAGAGCTGTTGGAAAAGCAGGGAATAAAAGTATCGGCTTTATCGGAAAATTCGGATATTGCTTCAGTCGATAATGAAAAACAAGCCGAAAAAATATCCCGTGAGAAATATGACGGCGAAAGCTTGAATAATAACAAAAGCACCGACTTAACAGCCCCGAAGGCAGATAATAATAACACAGAACAAAATTACGAAGGCTTTGACGACATTCCCTTGCCGCCCCCTCCTTCAGAAGAATATTTTGACAATCCCGATGAAAATTATCAGCCGTATGTAAAAACCGATAAAAACTATAATTCGGATAAAGCGGATAATACCAATAAAGACTTATCCCAAAAAGACGCTCTCAATTCCCGCATAGAAAAATCGGCGGACAGGGACAGCAAAAAAGAAGATTTACGGGAAGCTTCCCAAACCGAGAATACGCTTGAAGCGCAGAATACAAAAAATACAGAGGAAGCTCGGCAAGCGGAAAATAAAGATAATATTCCCAAAACAAAATCCGAAAAAAAGGCAGCGGGAAAACCCATTTTCGAGAAAGAAACAAACCTTCCTCAAAATGTTCAGCCCCTTCCTCAGTGGCAGGAAATTATATCAAAGCTGCCGCCCAGATCAAGAGGGCTGCTGAACAGCTCAAACGCTTATTTGTACAACGGCATTATTTATATTTCCGCCACTCCCTCTTCCGAAAAAGTGCTTAAGGACGGGGAAAAAGCCCTTGCTTTAAGACAGGCGGCAAAGGGCTGCTTAGGCGGGGATTTTGAAATGTATATTCTCAAAGAAAATCCCGATATTGAAACAGAGGAAACGGATAATTTAACCTCTTTTTTGCAAAAAGCGGAAAGCTTGGGAATAAATGTAAAAAGAAATAAAAAATAAAAAATTAAAACGCAAAGGAGATAAGAAATGAAAGCAAGATTACCTCAGGAGTATCAGGCAAAGGGTGCGTCCAATATGAATCAGATGATTCAAAAAGCGCAGAAAATGCAGGAGGACGTGGCAAAGGTTCAGGAGCAGCTGGAGCAGACCGACTATACCGTCAGCGCAGGCGGCGGAATGATTGAGCTTACTATGACAGGCGGCAAAAAGCTTAAATCCGTTAAGCTTAATCCCGATTGTATTGACAAGGACAACCCCGAGGATTTGGAGGACATAATTGTTGCGGGAGTAAACGCAATGATTGAAAAGGTGGACCAAGAAGCGGCCGAGGAAATGGGAAAAGTAACAGGCGGGCTTAACGTGCCCGGATTGTTCTGATGGCGGAATATAATCCGCTGCCCTTGTTAAAAGTTTCCGAACAGCTGGCGCAGCTTCCCGGAATCGGTATGAAAAGTGCGGGACGATTGGCTTATTATATTCTCAATATGCCTTTGGAGCAGGTGGAGAAATTCTCTCAAACTATTTTGGAGGCGAGAAAATCCGTGCATTTTTGCAGGCAGTGCCAAAACTTTACAGATATGGAAATATGTTCTATCTGCGGAGATGAACAGCGCAACCGCAAAATAATCTGCGTGGTGGAATCTCCAAAGGACGTTTCCGCATTTGAAAGGACAGGCGGATTTGACGGAGTGTATCACGTTTTGCACGGGCTGCTGTCCCCCTCGGACAATATCACGCCCAACGATATACGGATAAAGGAGCTTATGGCAAGGTTAGGCGGCAACGCGGAAGAAGTGATAATGGCGACAAATCCCACTATTGAGGGAGAAACCACCGCATCTTATATCAGCCGTCTTATAAAGCCTTTGGGAATAAAGGTTACAAGGCTTGCATACGGACTTCCCGCAGGAAGCTCTTTGGAATACGCAGACGAGGTTACATTGCAGCGAGCTTTGGAGAACAGAAACGAGCTATAAATCTGTTGTTTCTCAATTAAAGCGCAATTTAAACAAGCTGCCGAATTTGAATCTCGATTTTGAGGTTAAACGGCGTATTCAACCCATACTAAAACCAAGATTGAAACTGACTTTTAAGGACGTTTAAGGACGCTTAAGAAAGTGACATTTTGGCAGAGATTATATTTATTTTTTATCATTGAAGCATTGGCAAACGGCTTTTCAACAGCAGAAAGGAAAACGATATGGCAAAAATTTATTCCGAACCCTCTCATACCTTTGGTGAATATCTTTTAGTTCCGGGGTACAGCTCCGACCAATGTATTCCCGCAAACGTATCTCTCAAAACGCCCCTTGTAAAGTACAGAAAAGGGGAGCAGCCTGCTATTTCTATGAACATTCCCCTTGTTTCCGCAATTATGCAGTCGGTATCGGATGACAAAATGGCGGTAGCTCTTGCAAAGGAAGGCGGAATAAGCTTTATTTACGGTTCTCAATCTATTGAAGCGGAAGCGGAAATGGTAAAAAGGGTAAAAGCCTACAAGGCGGGTTATGTGAGAAGCGACAGCAATTTAAGTCCTGAAATGACATTAAAGGACGTGCTTGATTTAAAGGAGAAAACAGGACATTCCACTATGCCCGTAACAGAGGACGGCACTTCCGATACCAAAATGGTGGGTATAGTAACCGGCAGAGATTATCGTGTTTCAAGAATGTCCCCCGATGAAAAGGTAAAGGACTTTATGACCCCCTTTGACAAGCTTATTACCGCTCCCGAGGGCACAACCTTAAAGGAAGCAAACGACATTATATGGGATCACAAGCTTAATGCTTTGCCTATTATCGATAAAGAGGGAAGACTGCTTTACTTTGTTTTCCGCAAGGACTATGAAAACCACAAAAGCAATGTAAACGAGCTTTTGGACAGCGCAAAAAGATATGTGGTGGGTGCGGGCATTAACACCCGTGATTATGCGGAGCGTGTTCCCGCATTGGTGGAAGCAGGGGCGGACGTGCTTTGTATAGACAGCTCCGAGGGATTTTCCGATTGGCAGAAATTCACAATAAAATGGATAAGAGATAAATACGGTGATTCGGTTAAGGTAGGCGCAGGCAACGTGGTAAGCAAGGAGGGATTCAGATTCCTTGCGGAGTGCGGCGCAGACTTTGTCAAGGTGGGAATAGGCGGCGGCTCTATCTGTATCACCCGTGAAACAAAGGGCATAGGCAGAGGACAGGCAACCGCACTTATTGAAGTGTGCGAGGAAAGGGACAGGTATTTTGAAGAAACGGGAATATATGTGCCGGTATGCAGCGACGGCGGCATTGTTCACGATTATCACATCACCTTGGCGCTTGCTATGGGAGCTGATTTTATAATGCTGGGAAGATATTTCAGCCGCTTTGACGAATCCCCCACCAACAAGGTATTGCTTAACGGTACATATGTTAAGGAGTATTGGGGAGAAGGCTCAAACCGTGCAAGGAATTGGCAGCGTTACGATATGGGCGGCGACAAAAAGCTGTCCTTTGAGGAGGGCGTAGACAGCTATGTTCCGTATGCGGGCAGCTTAAAGGACAACGTAACCCGCACTCTTGCAAAGGTAAAATCCACTATGTGCAACTGCGGCGCACTTTCCATTCGCGAATTGCAGCAAAAAGCAGTGCTTACCTTGGTTTCCTCCACAAGCATTATCGAGGGCGGCTCACACGACGTTATTTTAAAGGACAGACAGGGACAGAATTGATTTTTTGACGTTTTATATAAACAAAAGGGGCTGTAAATTTTACAGTCCCTTTTTATTATTAAAAAATAAATTCATTCAATGAGGGGCAACGCCC
>CAZRRT010000044.1:10208-17119 GCA_964602605.1 uncultured Ruminiclostridium sp. | reverse complement strand
CAATCGCAGTGGGAGATATTACCGTTATCGATACAGTAGATTATCACGATTTGATAATCGGCAAGGAGTACACGGTAATCGGTATACTAATGGATAAAACCACAGGCAAGCCCTTTACTGTAAACGGAGAGGAGGTAACAGCCCAAACCGTATTTACCACAGAAAAAGCAGACGAAAATGTTTCCGTAAAATTCATATTTGACAGCAGCGCTGTTACCAAAAATACAAAGCTTGTCGCATTCCAAACACTGTATTTAAACGGTGTTGAAATTGCAAACCACAAGGATATTAACGACGAGGGACAGACGGTTGAGATCCACAAGCCCGAAATCGGCACTTCCGCAAGCTCCGAGGGAGAAAAGGAAGCCTTTGCAGTCGGTACTGTTACCATTGAGGATATTGTAAAATATCACGATTTGATCGTAGGCAAGAAATATACCGTTAACGGTGTATTGATGAACAAAGCCACAAACCAGCCGTTTCTTGTTGACGGTGAAGAAGTAACGGCGCAGACAACCTTTACTGCCGAATCGACAGACGGCGAAGTAACTGTTACCTTTACCTTTGATGCAAGCGGCATTACCGAAAATATGACTGTTGTGGCATTTGAAACAATGTCGCTGGACGGTGTGGAATTTGCGGTACACGCCGATATTAACGACGAGGAACAGACTGTTGAGCTTAAAAAGCCCAAAATAAATACGGTAGCAACCATTAACGGCGAAAAGGACGCTTTTGCAGTAGGCGAAACGGTAATAAAGGACATTATTTCCTATGAAAATCTTATTATCGGCAAGGAATACACTGTAAGCGGTGTTTTAATGAACAAGCTGACAGGCGAACCCTTACTGATAAACGAAAAGCAGGTTACGGCACAGACAATATTTACCGCCGATTCCGAAAATGGCGAGATTGAAACAAGCTTTACCTTTGAGGGAAAAGAAATTGCAGAAAATACAACGCTTGTGGTTTATGAAACCTTATCCTGCGAAGAAACCCTGCTTACTACTCACACAGATATTAACGACAAAAATCAGACTGTTGAGGTTTACAAGCCCCAAATAGGCACAACCGCAGCTTCAAACGGAGAAAAAGAGGTTATAGCGGGAGGAGAAATATCCATTAACGACGTTGTGGCTTATCATAACCTGATTGTCGGTAAAGAATATGTTGTAAAGGGTATTCTTATGGATAAGCTCGCTGAGCAGCCCTTCCTTGTTAACGGCAAGGAAGTCACCGCAGAAACGACATTTACCGCAAAAGCCGCAGATGAAACGGTAATTGTTACTTTCACCTTTGACAGCAGCGCAATTACGGAGAACACTAAGCTTGTAGCTTTTGAAGCTCTTTATTTTGACGGTGCTGTTATTACCTCCCATAATGATATTAACGACGAGGGACAGACAGTTGAGATCCACAAGCCCGAAATCGGAACAAGCGCAGCTGCAAAGGGCGAAAAGGAAACCATTGCGGTTGGTGTTATCACAATAGAAGATGTTGTTAGGTATCACGACTTGATTGTCGGCAAGGAGTACACTGTTAAGGGCATACTGATGAACAAGGCAACTAACGAAGCGTTGCTTGTTGACGGTAAAGAAGTAACTGCACAGACAACCTTTATTGCGGAAACGACAGACGGCGAAGTAACCGTTACCTTTACCTTTGACGCAAGCGGCATTACCGAAAGCACAACCGTTGTAGCCTTTGAAAAGATGTACAAGGACGGAATTGAAATTGCGGTTCATACGGACATTGAAGACGAAGAGCAGACGGTAGAGCTTAAAAAGCCCCAGGTAGGTACTAAGGCGTCAATAAATTATGAGGAAACAGCAAAGCAAAAACAAATTGTTGTTGAGGATATAGTTTATTACAAAAACCTGATTGCGGGAAAAGAATACACCGTAAGAGGAATTTTAATGGATAAACTCACAGGAAAGCCATTCCTTGTAAACGGAAAGCAAATCACGGCGAAAACAACCTTTGTTGCCGAAGGTGCAGACGGTGAAGTGACCGTGGTCTTTTCCATTGACGATAAGGCTATTACCAAAGAAACCAATGTGGTTGTGTTTGAAACAGTATATTCGGGAGATGAAAAGATAGCTTCTCACACGGATATAACCGATAAAGATCAAACAATAACCCTAATACCCGTTGATGAAGATGTACCGAGAGGGGACAATCCTCCCACAGGCGTAGGAATCGGCATATGCGGATTTGGCTTAGCTGCCGCCGCCGTTGTTCTTTTCGGTAAACGCAGAAAGAAATAATTCTTTTTATTAAACAAAATTTTTTCGATTTACCGCAGCTAAGGGAGCGTGAATGCTCCCTTTGGGGTGCGGTATTATTTATTTTTAAAAGGAAAGGACATAAAAAATGTGAAAAAATACTATTGGAAAAGGACGGCGGATAAATGCGGAAAATGCCCTTATGCTTCATACAGAGATGACAAAGTAATATTTTGCGGGGTTTGTTGGCGGGATATTTTTGACAAGAATAAAAAGCCGCAGGTTGTGAGGAAGGAGTAAAGAAAGATGAAAGAAAAAGCAAAGACCTCTAAGTCGGAGGTAACTCGCAGAAGCGTACATCTGCCCAACGACGTTTACGAAAACGTATGCACTCTTGCCCGAGAGAAACATACTACTCCCGCAGAGATAATGCGCTCTCTTATAACAAAAGGACTTTCCGTCGGATTTATTGAGGATTCGGAGGGTATGATTAGAAGAATCATTTACGAAGCGGGCAAGGATATTGCTGACCACGGAATAGACCGTCTTATTAAGCTTCAGCTGAAGGACACCAAAATGTCCTCATCGGCGCTGTTTATGCTGCTGCTCTTGGTTATGGATAATTATATGGGCGAGATGTCGGAAGCGGACTTATTGGCAAACGCATTTAAACAGTCGGCAAAGTATATGCGTATGAAAGAAAAGGAACACGAGGAATACTTAGCGGAGGCGAAAGAGTTTATTGCTGCCGCAAAGGCAATAGGCAGAAAGGACGATAATTAAAAATGGCTTTGCTGATATATAAGCAGTGGCACAGGAACGCCAATAAGCCGGGAACTCCCCAAAGCAACGGCAGGCATATTAAGTATATCGGCGAAAGGGTGCACGCTTTGAAGGGTGAAAAAGAGGAAAACGGGCTTTTCGGAAGAATCGGAGGAAAAAATATTGATAAAATATCCACGGAGGACGCTATGAATTATGTGGAAAAGTGTTCAAAGGAAAAGAAAACGATGTTCCGATGCTGTATTTCCTTTACTCCCCAGCGGGCAAAGCTGTTGGGACTTGTTTCAAAAACAAGCTGGGAAAAGTATGTCCGTTATCACGCCTATACGTTGGCAATTAAAAATAACATTGATCTTAAGGATTTTGAGTATTTTGCGGCAGTACACGATAAAAAGGGACAGCCTCATGTACACATAGCCTTTTGGAACAAAAATCAGAAGGTTGGTATTAACTATGTAAATCCCAAAATCGGAGATGAAATAAGGGATACCCTTGAAACTGATTCGTTCGGCGAAGCCGCAGAGGAAATGCAGGAGGAATTTGAAAGCCCTTTAACCAATACCGCATATACCATAGATAACGGTAATGAAATACGAAAGGAGCTGATAAAGAAGACCTTTGAAAGTGAAATAAACGCCCAACACGATGTGCAAAAAACGCTTTTTAAAGCTTTTGCACAGGAAGGAGCAGCCTCGCTTCCTCCACCCTCGGAGTATCAAAAGTTAACCGAAGATTTTGAAAAACTTGCCCTTGAAGTGCCACAAAAAGGCAGAATGGCATACGGCTATCAAGAGCGGGAAGTGAAAGAGAAAATAGACGGCTTCAGCGATGAGTTGATGAATACCTTCCCCGATTTAAGGACTTTATTTGATGATTATCTGTTATCCAAGCAAGCGGAAGCGGAAATGTACAACAGCACGGATACCAATATCGGCGCATATAACATTGCGGCAACGGTAGGCAAGGCAAAGGACAATCTATATAAAAAGCTTGGCAACGTGATTTTACAGGCGGTAAAAAAATATAATTTTGAAAGGAGAATAGCAGCCTCCCGAGAGGAATTTCAAAAGCGACAAGACGAAATCAGGCAGCAGCAGTCCGAAAGGCTTGTGCTGTCTGTTTTTCGTGTACTTAGAGATTTCAGCAGAGATGGACGGTGTGATGTTGCCACTGCTTCAAAGGATGTGTTTGGAAGAGGAGATCTGTCCAGGGCTGCAATATTAGACCTTGTGAACAAAAACAGAGATAAAGGGCAGGAAATGTGAATCGGACTTCAAGTCACATTTTCGGAAACGCTAATGGGACTTGAAGTCACATATTTATGAGGAGGTGAAAATGAAAGGTTTTTTAAAAAGGCTTCCGCTTGCTTTAGTTGTTTTTTCAATGCTCAGCTTTTGTTCTGTTTATATCGCCATTGTTTTAAATGACCTTTTTGTTTCTCACAGTGTTCAGGTTCATAAATTCCAAGAGTGCTTGGAGCTAATCAAAATCAATGAGAAATGCTTTAAATGGTGGGGACTGCTTGAAATGATGTCGCTGTCTATGGCGGCATTGCTTCTGTTTATCCGGCACGACTACTATACGTCAAGCCGCATTAAAATAACCGACAATATATCGATTCCCGAAGCTTGCGGGCAGGGACAGTACGGCACTGCACATTTTATGACTAAGCGGGAAATAAAGAAGCGATATAAGCCGCTTGCTATAAAAAAGAAGGATATATTGATTGCAGAGCTTACGGAAATGGGCGATACAATTAAGAAAGAAGTTAAGCAATTTGAAAAGGACGAAAAAGCAGCCGAAAAACAGCAGAAAAGGCTTGAAAAGAAATTAAAAAAAGAGGATAGAAAGCAAGGGGAAAAACAGGAAAAAGAACATAAGCAAACATCAGAACCGCCAAACAAAATTATGATAATGATAAATAAGCCTCGAATAAAAGTGTTCGAGGTTTTATCTTTGATACAGCAAAAGAACCGGTACTATACAACACTTTGCAAATGGTTTGTGCAGGATAGGCTTTATTGCTTTAATTCCTTATGGGCGGTCAGAAATGTAAAAAACCTTTGTAATGAATTAGCCGATATTAAATACCGCGAAAAAGTGTTAAAGCTTCAAAAGCCTAAGCCTGCTGCCGACTGCTCAAAGCCGTACTTTAAAAAGGCGGGGCTTGTGGTAAATACAAACAAGGACGGAAGTAAGATATGCTGCATTACAGAGGACAGGCACACCCTCATCATAGGCTCGACTGGCGCAGGCAAAAGCCGCAGAATGGTTATTCCCACAGTCTGCACCTTAGGTTTGGCAGGAGAGAGTATGGTTATTACCGACCCGAAGGGAGAGGTGTATGCTTATACTTTTAAATACCTGAAAAAGCTTGGTTACGATGTAATCAAAATGGATTTCTTTGATCCCCTGCTTTCTTATCGGATAAATCCTTTGCAGCCCGTTATTGACGCAGTAAACGAGGATAATTTAGCGTTAGCTTCAACAAGAGCTTGGGATATAACAAGCTTTTTGGTAGAGAAAAACGACAAGACAGAGCCTATCTGGCGAAACGGAGAAGCCTCGATAATTGCAGCGGCGATAATGTGCGTTGTATATGATAACAAGGATAAGCCACAGTATCAAAACCTTACCAATGTTTATTATTTTATAGCCAATATGTGCAAGGATGTAAAAGAGGGAAACGCCTTGTATAAGCCCATTACAAGGTATATAAATACGCTGCCTGACACCCACCCTGCCAAAGCGCTGTTGGGCATATCAGATGTTGCGCCCGACAAAACGGCGGGAAGCTTTTATACATCGGCGTTGACAAGCCTAAAGCTTTTCACCTCAGAGGATATATACAACATTACAAAGGAGAGTGATTTTACATTTAATGAGCTGGGCAGTAAAAAGCAAGCATTGTTTTTCGTATTGCCCGACTCAAAAACAACTTACTACCCAATCGTTTCTCTGTTTTGTTCTCAGATATATGATGTGCTTACAGAGTGTGCCAAGAAAAACGGCAATCTCCTTGACAGGCGTGTCAATTTTATTTTGGACGAGTTCGGAAACTTCACTAAGATTGCGGACTTTGAAACTAAGCTTACAGTGGGCAGAGGGTACGGCATACGGTTTAATATGTTTGTACAATCTTTTGCGCAGCTTGAAGCAAAGTATGAAAAAACCGGCGAAACAACTATAAAAGATAACTGCATTTGGATTTATATGAGTGCAGGAACAAACGAAACCAATAAGGAGTTCGAAGAAAGATTAGGAAAATACACCACCAGCGGATACAGCTTGGGCAACGATACTAAGCGCAATGCTCAGCCTTCCGCTTCAAGCAATGTAAGCCTGATGGGACGATCGCTGCTTGAAGCAACGGAAGTCGGCAGAATATCTAAACCGTATCTGTTAGTATCGGAGCAGCAAGCCGATCCTTTTATGTTCTATCTGCCTGATTTATCCAAATGGAAGTACAATCGAATGTTGGGCTTGGGCAATATTGAACACAACAAGGCTTATATAAAATATGCTGTGGCAAATCAAGCTCCCGGCATACAAGAAGAAATACAGCTTTGGGGTGTATGGAACAAATATGTTATAAGGAAAGGATTAAATGAATATGAAACAATTACTTAATACTATTATGATAAAATTGATGGCTTCAGGGAATTTCGGCAGTTCCGTAATTGCTAAGGGAACGCAAAATTTACTTAACGACATACTAACTTGGCTATTTCTTATTATCCCCGTTTTCGGAGCGGTGGTTGTCGCATATTTTTGTATACGGCGTGCGGGAGCTGACGAGCAGGATAAGAAGCAGTACACAAACAGAATAGTAACAGCCGTAATTTCAACGGTTATCGGCTTGATTGCCAACTCGGTAATCAGCCTTGTTGTTGGATATTTTCA
>CAZRRT010000044.1:4282-10108 GCA_964602605.1 uncultured Ruminiclostridium sp. | reverse complement strand
GTTGCCGTATCGCTTCTGATTATAAAGTTTTTAAAGAAACTGTTTGAAATATATGCTCTGTGGACGGAGGGCGATCCCGATGTTCATCCAATGCAGCTTGCTATAAATTTTGTAAAAGCTATGGTGGTTTCTTTATGCTTTCCGTATCTGTGGGGTATATTTGTTAATATAGGCGAGGAGTTATTAAACAAAGGAATTGAAGTTCTAAACGGTGACGGTTCGTTTATGGATATGTGGGGAAAAGCAAATTGGACGAGTCTGGGGATTATACCAACAGTTTTCGGATTGGTATTTTTGATAATGACCCTTGTTATTGAAGTAAAATTTATGAAAAGGGGTATAGAGGTAGCTTTAATGCTGGTCGGAATGCCTTTGGCTTGTACCGGATTGTTGGATAACGATAAGGGAATTTTTCCGGCATATCTTAATCAATTCAGTAAACTGCTTATAACCACACTGTTTCAAATTCTTGTTTTTAAGTTTGGAATGAGCTTAGCACTTACAAGCAATATATTGGAGGGTAACTTGATTCAAATAATATTGGCCATAGCATGTCTGATGCTGGTTTTTAATATCCCTTCCATAATGCAGGAATTTATGATACCTCGAAATCAAAGCGGCGGAATAATGTCAAAAGCGTACAGCATAGGTATGTTAGCCAACCTTGTAAAAAGCGTCGCAAAGTGAAAAAGGAGGAGGTATGAGTATACTGTCTGAAATTATTACGGTAATGCAGTCAATTTTATTGCTCGGATTTGCCGTAAGATTTGTTATGTGCTGTATTCAGCTTGCTCATAATGCCGATGAAAAACCGCAGATTATACAAAGAATGAAACATATTCTTTTTGCCGCAATACTTGTGGCGGCGGTTTTTCCCATTAAGGCATTGGTGGAGTATTATTATCGGTAAAATGAAAGGACTTTTTATGGAGAGCAATGATAACAATAAAATCTATATACCATACGGTATAAAAATTGAAAAAGAAATAATAAACGGATTCGGAAAAAAGGAAATGAAGCATTTTCTTATATGTATATTGATTACCGTTGTTGTTTCGCTTTTTTTGTTTCTTATAACGCAAAACCCGCTTGTTGTGGTTGTATCAGCTGTAACAGGCTTTGGTGCCGGATTTATTTTTTCACGGCGAGAAGCATATTCACAGTCGGTGATAGGTATTATAAAATCCATTGTTGCATATCATCGTACGCAGCAGAAATTTGAATTCATATACCGAAACAGCGCTATGAAGAACAAAACGGAAACACAGGAATATGAGACTTCAAGTCCCATTTTGAATAATAAAACAGGAGGAGAAAATGCAGAGTACAACGATAACGGAAGCAGCGGAAGCGACAGTCGAGCGGATTAAAAGCAGCAGTTCAAGCTTATCCGCTCTGATTGTATTGATAGTATTATTGGTTCTTTGCGCAGCGGCTTATATCGCATATCGGTTTTTAATGAAGAAAAACGATAACAGTGAGGCTGCTGCCGCAAAAACGGCTCAGGAATTTATAAACGTGTTCGATATAGATGAAAACTGCCTGTACACCATAGACGGAATGTGTTTTGTATATCTCAGAATAGACGGTATGTCGCTTGAGATGTTTGAGCGGGGAGAACTTAGCAATATATCGAAAAACTTTGCAAGAAGCTTGGTGTCCGTGAATTTTCCATGGAAGTTTATATCGGTTTCCCGTCCTATGGATATAAGAGAAACCCTGCAAAGCTACACCGATTTGCAGAACTCGTCAACTCCCGGACATAAGGCTTTATTGCAGCAGGAAATAAACGAGCTTATCACTATGACCAATAGAGGAGAAACTCTCGAAAGGCAGCATTATGCGGTAATATGGGGCAGGGACGATAAGGAACACAATCTTCCGCTTAAAAAACGTGCCGACGAATTGGCAAGAATATTTTTGGAAAATAAAATTCATTGTGAGGTGTTAAGCAAAGAAAATATAATATCACTTTTGAACGCTGTAAATATTCCCGCATATAACCACCTTGAAACAAAATACGATTTCAGCGATGAGCTTATACGGGCTATTATCAGATAAGGAAAGGAAGGAAAATCTATTGTGCTTGAAATATTGAAAACAAAAAAGAGAAAAGAGCGGGAGGAAATAGAAAGAAACCGAAATCATGAGCTGTTGGCAACAATAACACCTATTGGAATAAAATTTGATATAAATAAATTCTATTTAGGCGAAAACCTTTGCCGTATATACAGCCTGATTGGTTACCCTTCCGAGCCTTCAATCGGGTGGCTTTCCTCGCTTACAAATATTCCCGATACCATAGTATCCATTACATCTATTCCGATAGATCAGGGAAATTTCATACAGGCGATGAAAAAAGCCGTGTCGGAATATAACAGCGTTGCCGCCGCTACAAAAGATCCTCTTGAGCAAGCCCGAAAGCTTAAGGCAGCAGATGACGCACATAAGATTATGATTGATATTGACCGTAAAAATGAAGCCATTGCCGGATACGGCTTACAGATAATGGTTTTAGGGCGGGAAAAGGAGGAATTTGAAAAGAAATGCGCAAGGGTGGAAAGCGCCGCTAATGCTTTGGGCTGTACGGTAAGAATTCTTGCTCATTTACAGAAGGAAGGATATATGCACCTATCTCCTACTTATCCCGATCAAGCGGAAGTAAATGACGTAATCGAAAGACCGCTGCCAATATCCGCATTTACAGGCGGTTATCCCTTTGCAAAAAGCGAAATTTGCGACAGTGGCGGATATTATTTGGGAAAAAGCGACAGCGGCGGCATAATACTTTTCGACTTGTGGAAACGCACAGATACAAGAACAAACAGCAGCATTACTATTATGGGCGATTCGGGAATGGGAAAATCTACCGCCATAAAACATCTTATTATGTCTGAAACCGCAAGAGGAACAAAGGTGATTGTTATTGATCCCGAAGGCGAATACAAGGGCATCTGCTGCTCTATATATACGGAGGGTAAATGGATAGATGTAGCGGGCGGTCGGGGCGGACTTATAAATCCTCTGCAAGTAAGACCCGCACCCAGGGACGACGATGAAGCTGAATTCAGCAATGTGGGAGATTTGGCTATTCACCTTAAATTTCTGCAAACATTTTTCAGCTTGTATTTGCCAAGCTTAACCGATAAGCATAAGGCGGTTTTGGAAAAGTGCCTTATAGAGCTTTACGATATTTTTAACATTGGCTGGGAAACGGATATATCAACTCTCAGAAACACGGATTTCCCTATTATTTCTGATTTATATGAGCTGATAAAGGAGAAGGGGGAAACAGAGGAGGATCACAAGGAAATATACAAGGAGCTTGAGTTATATCTGTCGTCGGCGGCAGAGGGGGCGGACAAGGGCTTATGGAACGGTCATACAAGCATTGATTCCAACAGCAAATGTATTTGTCTTGACACAAAAGCAGTAACCTCTATGGGCGGCGGTGTTCTTGCCGCTCAATATTTCAACGTTTTATCTTGGTGCTGGCAGGAAATCAGCAAGAATCAAAAAGAGCGTGTTATGCTTATCGCCGACGAATGCTGGATGATGATTGATCCTTCCTGTCCTCAATCTATGGTTTTCCTGCGTAATGCTGAAAAGCGTGCGAGAAAATATGAAGGCTCGGTGGTTGTTTCCACACAGCAGATAGTAGACTTCCTCGACCCGCAGATAAAGCTTTACGGACAAACCGTTTTGGATACGCCCTCTATAAAACTTATTTTCGGAATGAGCGGTCAGGGCTTCAAGGAGGTAAAGAATGTTTTTTCATTAAATAATGCGCAAAGCCGTTTAATTGAATCTCAAATCAGAGGCACTGCCCTTATGTGTGTCGGTTCGGAAAAATTCCGTATAAAATTTGATTTTTCCGAAGAGCGGCTGAAAATGTTTGGCACGGGAGGAGGTCGATAATATGGCACTGAGTGCTGCCGCGATAGCCAAAATTGCAGCAGCTGTTTCTGATAAAGAAAACAGAGAAAAACTATTAAAAATTGTCGGAACAGTTATAGTTGCTGCATTTTTGGTGATAACGCTTATTCTGTCTTCTTTTTCGTTTTTGATTTCGGGATTATTCGGATTGCTTTCCGACTGTTCAGCTGCCGATAATTGGAAAACAATACGTAAGTATGTTATGGACGTATTTGAAGGAATCGATAAAACGCAAACGGAAAATATCAAAAATCGGGTATATGAATTTATGCCCGATTTTTCGATTAACTTGTCTAAAGCTGCCATACAAAAGAGCTTTGAAGGCTCTCCTCTTTTGATGTATGATACTTCGGACGTCAACAAGGCTAAAACCACAATGTCGGATTTAGCGAAAGACTTAAAGGATTGTGCAGCCAATGCTGATTTCATTGATTTATGCAGGCAATACAAAATAGAGGGTGAATACAGCTTTGAAGATATTACAGCTGATACAATTTTCTTAAATGATGAAAATCTTACACGGATAGGAGAGTATGCCGATACCACTGTTAACCTTTTGTCGGAAGCGGCGGCAAGCAGCCTAAATAAATACTCTTATGAAGAAATAGTATATGCGGGAAATCATGGCGAGGGAAAGGGGCAGTCCCTTACGGTAACCACAGGAAATAACACAAAGACCGTGCAATATTTTACAAGCGGCGGCGTTAATATTTATATACCAAAATTTATAGCCTACTATCAGGCACGGCTGATGCAGAAATCATTTATTGAGGGCAGTGGAGATAAAATCAATGAAGCAATAGAAGCAGGAATAGGCAGTCTTTCAGGTGCAAAAAATGAAGAAGAATTACAAGAAGCCGCAAATAATTCCGATACCGCTGTTATATTAGACATTATGCAAATAATCGACCTTAGGGAAATACTAATATCAGCGGTAAACAGCAAAAAAGTCGGCGCAAATATTCAAGAATATAATTATGACAACGGAGATTCAATACTGAAAATTTTTCTCAATGCTCCTGATGAGGAGGAGTGGCTTCAGCTTTTCAATTTGTCGGAAGATGCCAAAGCAAGCGTTGATGATTATTTACAGGTAATTGAACAGCGGCTGAAGGAAATCGGTATTCCCGAATCCGATCTATATATCAATCTTGACAGTTTTTTTCAAGCAGCATTATTTACCTATTTTGAAGGCTTTTTTAATTTGCCCGTGGACAGCAGCGAACTAAAGGAAAACGGAATATATACCAAATACGGCGATTACTCATCTATTCACAAAACAGGATTGCACACAAAGCTGTTTGAAGACGGAGTTACGCTGAGATTAACCGACAGTAATACAGAGGTAAAGGCTGACCTTCTGCCGTCGGCAAAAACAGACTGCTTTGACGATATTGTGATATATGACGTTTGGACTGCCGCAGAACACCCCGCATATAAAAACAATGCCCTTTTGAACTGTGACGCAATAACAGTTGCTTATTATCTTGATACAGAAAAATTTGAAGATCTGTATGGATTTGCTTTTCCTCAAGCACATATTGACAACCCCTATGACAGCGACGTAATCACAATTTTGGTGGAATATTCCTGCTTGTCGGAGTGTTATTATGATGAAGCTCGACGTGGTGAATCTATTCTTGATGAAGTGACAAGCGGGTCTTTTCCCATTGGCATATGTCACAGCGGAGAAATGCAGGACAGTGATTTTAACAGCGGCAACAACGATTTCAGACACGATATAGAGGAACAGACGCCGCATGTAAAAATCAGAATGGACTTTGTTGACGGTTGGGCGGAGGTAATTGATAAGCCCACAAAGGATATGTATTTGGGCGTCGGTGCAAACCCAAGCAACTACAATGTAAGCCCGATTATTTGGTTTAAGGG
>CAZRRT010000044.1:0-4182 GCA_964602605.1 uncultured Ruminiclostridium sp. | reverse complement strand
TTGATGATTACAGCGAGCAGACTTTTTTTATTATAGATATAAACGCATTGGCTGAAAAGGTGGAAGCGCTGCCCAATTTGCTTGTTCGGATTACCAAAAGGCGTAAGGACGTGCGGCTTATACTGTTTGCACCCGAATCAAAGCCGGGGGATTCCGATATTGACTTTTTAGTCGGCAGCGGCTTTGAAAATGTTATAGTCAATTCCGGGAATAATGCAAAAGACAAGTGGAATAAAATAATAAAAGAACTTTGCTGTTTGTTTGAAAGACAGCATTTATCGCCCGAAAAGGTTTTGCAGCTGATAAATCCCAAGCCCAATCCTCAGATTATGGTATTATCCGACTGCGAAAAAAAGGAAGGTGCGATAAAAAGCACGTTAGAAAAAAATAATACGGCTGAAAGAAAAGCCGAAAAAGAAAAAACGGCAGCAATACCGAATTACAGAAACACTTATGCTTCCATTGATTTTTACGGAACACAAAAGCGTATCGGTACTACTTGTGCGGCTATACTTACCGCCGCATATTTTGTAAGGGGCGGGGCGAGAGCTTTGGTTTTTTTTGCTGCCGAGCGTGAGTATAAGAAATTTATTACCTATTATGACAATAAGACGCCCGTTACCGATTGTATTACCGAAATAAACGGTATTTATTTAACGTTTTCAAGCGCTGTTATTAACGATTTACAGGAGTTTAATGTTATCATCAATGACAAAGGAGTATTTAAAGAATATGAATCCGATTCCTTGACGGTTGTTGTAGGAGGCATTGGGTACAATGAAATAGCTGCTGCAATTAAAACCTATAAAACCCTTGACGAACAAAAAACCAGCTATATACCTATGATAAGCCTTGCCGACGGAAAGCCCGACAGCTTGTTTCCCAACAATAGGTGTATAGCTGTTCCTTATGCAGGGGATATAACTGTTTTTCCCGACAGTGGGGCAGAAGCTTTTAATTCGGTTTTTGAAAGCTTGGCTTCCGGCAGCTGATAATACTGTTATTTTAGTCTTGACAAATATCGAAAAAAAATATAAAATTAAAATGCAAAGAAACAATAAAAGGAGCATTGCAAAATGACCGATAAATATTCAATGACGCAGGAAAAAAATATATTCCTTGCGAAAAGGCTTATAGTTGACGTTGTGTATAAAAGCGCAAACCTTGAGGGAATTGCGGTTACTTACGCAAATACCATTGATATTTTAAATGACGTAAATGTTGAAAAGCTTAAGCCTTCTGAAATAAATAAGGTTTTTTGTTTGCGTGATGCGTGGCATTATGTTTTGGATCATATTGATGATGAATTAAACTTAGGATTTTTACAATCGGTACATGAAATAGTAGCCAAGGCAGATGTAAGTTACCGAGAGCTTGGACAGTTTCGCAGGGACGACGTTTTGATCAGCGGTACAATGTGGCGTCCCGAAATTCCAAACTCGGAAAGACTGCATTGCGAATTGCAGGATATTTTAGAAATCGTTAATGTTACCGAAAGAGCCATTACGGCTATGCTTTGGGTTATGAGAAGCCAAATGTTTACAGACGGAAATAAAAGAGTAGCGTCTATGGTGGGAAATAAAATACTTATCCAAAACGGTAAAGGTATTATCACTGTCCCGGTTGAACTTGACGGTGTTTTTAAGTCAATGCTTGTTAAATATTATGAAACAAATGATATTCAAGAGTTAAAGGAGTGGGTGTATAACAACTGCATTGACGGAGTTAATTCCGAAAATCAACAAACAAATACTGATGAACAGTATGAATGTGAAGAAATACAATAATAATTTATATAATAATTATATTTTGAAGCTCAAAACGGGCTTCTTTTTTTATTTTATAGAAAAAATTTTACGAAAAAGCTTGACTTTAACGATTTAATGTTGTAAAATACAAGTTAAGGAGGTAACCTTAAATGGGCAGACTTGAAAAGGTCAGAGAAATCTATGACCTAAAATTTGCAGAGCTGAAAAGCCCCGAAAATTGGCGGAACACTCTTAAAAGCATTTCAAAATACTATAAATTCAATTTTGCTGAAGCACTGCTGATACATTCACAAGCCGAGAATGCAACAGTAATGGCTGAAATGAAAAACTGGAATAAATTCGGTCGGTATATAAAAATGGGCGAACACAGCATAGCGGTATTTACCGCTCGTACAGATACAAAGCTTAAATACTTGTTTGACATTAGGCAGACCCAAGGCAAGCCGATAGAAAAAGCTTGGAACATAAGGGAATCCCAACAGCAGCGTGAACGGCTTATTAAGAAATACAACGCAAAATACGGAACAGAATACACTAAAGCCTCCGAGGTTGTGAAGGACATATATTCGGAAGCTATGGAAAGCATAAAATGGGATATTGAAAAAGAAATTGATGTTTACAAGCCCGAAAATGCAGAAGCGATAAAAAGGTTTATTGCGGACAGCGCACTGTGCTTGATATTGTCAAGGTGCGGTTTTAATATCCCGGATGATAAGTTGGATTTTTCCTCAGTGTCGGAAATAATTCCTGACGGACTTTTGGCAGCGGCAGGAAATATATCAATGAAAGCAGCCTATGAGGCACTTATGGAAATCGAAAATGCAATAAGGAGGAACGATTATGAGCAGCAATTTCAAAATCAAGGACATAGGCTTGGAGTACGAGGAGAAGGACGGGATATTTTATCCCAAGTTGGAGAAGCCGATAAGCAGGACACAGCTGAGCATTACGGCAAGGAAGGCGGTGGATATGCTGAACGAAATGAGTCCCACAGCCTTAGATATGGTGAATATGAGCGGTCTGTGCGATCGGATATGGGAGGAAATAGCCGAGAGAGTGACCGACAGGGAAATGGAAGTAACGAAAGCGATGAGAAACAAACTGCCGAAGGAGATGAGAGGGAGAGTTCAAGCGGAAACGGAGATCCAAATCGAAGCGGAACGGCAAGGCGGCGAGCTGATGACGGAATTGGTGAAACAGCTGAGAATAGCAGCAATGACATTGCCTCACCTATCAGACATTCGTCAGTGGCAGCTGCCATAAATAACACAGAACAGAATAATGAGGAGTTGTCAGATAATGACAGCTCCTTTTCTTTTCCAAACATTCCCGATAATACCGCCATAGTAAAAATAGAATGGTCGGAAAGCCCGGAGCTGCAAGACGGAGAAATCTTTCCTTTTGCGGAAATCAACAAAAAAATAGCGATGTTGGACAGCGAACAGCGAATTAACCGTGAAAGTGAAGATTGGCGTTCATGGTATGACAAAACCAAATTCATACTTTATGCAAAAATAAACGGAAGTGAAGAGAGCTATACCGGGCGTTATGACATTGGAGACGGCGACGGTACTCTGTTGCGTCATATTGAGTTATGTAACGGTGAGGAAGCAAGCGAGCTTATCTCTTTTTTAAAAGGCTTGGAGCAGCAGTCGGCGGAAGTACCGATATACGGCGAAGAGAACGCAGAACTAATAGAAAAAACCGTTGAAAATGAACAGCAGCTTGTTAAGCAAAACGAGTACGGCAAAATCAAGGATATTGAGAAGGCTGATGTCGGCAAATTGCACAACTTCACCATAACCGACCCAAACCTCGGCACAGGCGGCTTAAAAACCAAATGCCCCACTAATTTCTGCCTTCCCGAGGGAGAAACCATAGATTACGGCAAGGGAGAAAAGGATAAATTCAGAGATAATGTTACAGCCATAAGAACTTTAAAAATAATTGAAAAAGAAAAAAGACCTGCCACTGCTGAGGAACAGCAAATCCTATCCAAATATACAGGCTGGGGCGGCTTATCAAAAGCCTTTGACAAATCGGCGGCTAATTGGCAAAAGGAATATATCGAGCTTAAAGCTTTACTGTCAGAGGAAGAATACAACGCTGCATTAAACAGTACCTTAACCGCATACTACACCGATCCCGAGCTAATACGACCTATATACCGCACATTAGAACGATTTGGGTTTAAAGGAGGAGAGATACTCGATCCCGCAATGGGTACGGGCAATTTCTTTTCCGTACTTCCATCAGAGCTTACACAAAACTCTCGTTTGTACGGCATTGAGCTTGA
Organism: uncultured Ruminiclostridium sp.; assembly: GCA_964602605.1. GTDB lineage: Bacteria > Bacillota > Clostridia > Oscillospirales > Ruminococcaceae > Ruminiclostridium_E. The sequence continues at coordinate 117 of CAZRRT010000044.1, read as the reverse complement.
TAAGATTACGGGACGGATTGCAAAGCTTTTGTATCCCAATGCGGATATACAAATTCAAGGCTTTGAATACAGCAATTTTGAGGATAACACCTTTGATATTGCAGTGGGAAACGTCCC
>CAZRRT010000043.1:0-17530 GCA_964602605.1 uncultured Ruminiclostridium sp. | reverse complement strand
ACTGAACCTCGAAATTGCTTCGAAATTTCGGCAGCTTGTTTAAGCTGCGCTTTAAAAATTCCGATAATGTTATTTCTGAGAATGATGGTTACGGCAATCGTTTTGTCACCTTTCAGTCGGTGACTGCATGAGAAACACCCCGGTCGGTTGAGGCACTATGTGCAGCATTTAACGATGCAATAAACCGCAGTGATGCAGATCCGCTGCTCATCATTCCCATGTTTATCCTTGATTCTCTCTGTATACACCCATTCAACAACGGTAACGGCAGAATGAGCCGTCTGCTCACACTTTTGCTTTTATATCGTGCCGGCTATATTGTCGGCAAATATATTAGTATTGAAAAAGTCATTGAACAGTCAAAGGAAACTTATTACGAGGCATTTCAAAACAGTTCTCAGGGTTGGCACGAAAACAAGAATGACTAAGCAGCGTTATAATTGGGACAGCTGCTTTGAAGCAAAGCCAAAATATATTCTTAATTTCAGTATAAAAGGTTGAAAAACAAAACAAATTGTGCTATAATAAAAAAGTGTCATATAATATGTAATACTCTGCACCGATAATTTGCTTTATGTAAAAGAAAAATGAAAATTGTTCCAAATATACTGATTGAACAATGTTCAACTACATAATAATCCACTTTATACTATGTTCTTAACTTATTCTTCGTTGATTTATGAACACTGTTCAAGCTATTTCCTATATTTCCCAAATTGCAGATATTGCAAATAAATATGACAATATTAAAATTTAAAAAACAGGAAAGGAGTTCCGATTATGGAACCAGAAAACGTTCTTCCTTGGATGATATTTGAGTTAAACGAACAGCTTTACGCCATAAATACCAAAATGGTAACGGGAATATTAAAATTTCCGCCTGTAACGCCTATTGCAAACGCTCCTGAGATTTTTTACGGAGTCGCCAATGTAAGAGGCGATGTTATTCCCATAATGGATTTAAAGAAAATGCTGAAAATCAAAGACAACAGAACTGCGGTTGAATCCGCTTTTACTGCTTTAAACTATAAGCTGGGGGGAATAGAGGACTATCTTACGGAAATGCGCAGATGTGTAAAAAATGAAGAAAACTTTTCCGTTTCATCTGAGTATTTTGGAGATAATATAGATTTAGACAGCTTTCCCCATAATTCTCAAACTTATGAGATGCTGCGCAAGATAAAAGAGGAGCAGGGAAGGTTAGAGGAATACGGCAGCTTAATAAATACCCACGGAAATCTGTTGGAGGAAGCCGAAAGCTGCGGAAAAGAGCTTATAAACCTAATAAATTCCGCTGTTCAGCACATATCCGATCAATCCAAAAAAATGGTTATCAATTTGAGCTTTGATCCCGCTTCAACCAAGCCCTGCATAGGCTTTGTGGTGGACAGCGTGAGAGCGGTTGATTCACTTACCCTTATAGACAGAGAGGGAAACGGAAAATTTCTTTTAGCCAACAGTCAAATCCTCAGCGTTGCCCACAATGACAAAATCAAGGGCGAAATTCTTGTAATAAATGATAAAGAGGTTATTCAATCGGTAGAGGTGTACCGTGAATATCAAAGAAAAGAAGCGGAGAAGAAAAGGAGAATTCAGCAGCAAAAAGAAAAAGACGAGTTGAAATCTCAGGAAAATACCGAATCGGACAATGATCAATAAATTCAATAAATTTTGCAAAAGCAAGTTAATAAGGAGAAATTAAATGTCAGATTTTGTTAAAAGCGTAGAAGATGATGATATAGGTACATTTTCAAATTTGTATGAAAAAATGTATAAAAATTTGTATTACACTGCATATTATACGCTTGCAGGACAAAAAGACGCCGTAGAAGCTGTGAAATACGCAGTGCGGACTGCCTTTGAAAAAATACATATATGCAAGACCGAGGGAGAGGCAAAAACCCTTATTCTAAAATTACTTTGCGAAAAAATAATTGCATTCTTTCGCGAATATAAACAAAGACCCGAACAAGAAGATGAAAACTGCACTCCCGCAAAATCAAAGATGAAAAGGCTTACAGACGCTGAACGCATTTCGGTTTCTTTGAATACCATATACGGATTTGACGCTAAGAAAATAGCATATATAACAGGTTTGTCGGAAAGTATAATCTCTAAGAAATTAGAAAGCGGCAAGGAAAAATTAGATGTGGATTTAAATTAAGGAAGCCTTGGTTTCATTTAGCAAAAAACATTACACCGCATTACATTCAGTGCTCAGCTATATCATCTTTTAGGCTTATACGGGTTATATGCAGAGCTTGAAATATTATTGCTTATGTTTTGTGTAATCTGCGTTTAAACCTGCTTTTTAACAAGGCTTTTAGAGTTTTATTATAGATGAAATTTTGGAGAAATAAATGACTTTGAAAAAACTACTTGAAGAATTTGTGCAAACGCCTATTCCAAATGAGTTAAATCCAAACAGGATTCAAGCTCTTTTAAAACCTGAGTCCATAGAAACATTTACTGCCACCGAAGCGGACGCTAACGTCAGCGGTTCGGACGATATTGATATAGCTGCGCCGCAAAAGCGCTCGAAACCGCAACCCGAAAAAACCAAGCAGGAGTCTATGCCTCAAGAGTCCGGTCATAATGGGTTCAAATCATTTTTTAAATCGAAATCAAAAAAGAATACCGAGTCTGCCGACAATAAGGGCAATTCAAGCGATAGCCTGCAAAACGAATCTGCAACGCTGTATGAAATGTTCAAGCAAACGCCTGTTCCCGACGAATTAAGTCCCGATATGGTTCATACAGTTTTAAAACCAAAATTTGTAGAAAAAAAATCAGTGCCTACAGCAGACGATATTTGGGAAGATTCAAGCTATGATCAGGCTGAAGCTCCTATACAACAAGAAATCTCGGTTGAAAAGCCGACTGCTCAAAATGTTCAAAACGATAGTACAGAGCAATCCTCAGATGCTCAAGAAAAACCGAAGGCAGGCAAAACGGGCGCATCTGACTTTATTAAAATTGTTTTTTATCATAAGCTGTCAAGAAATGAGTTTTTAAGTCTGTTGGGCAACTCTAAAATCAGCAACAGAACCTATGAGGAGATAAGAGATAATCCCGGCTTGACTGTAAAGGGACTTATTACAATTTTAGAGCAGACCTCCCTTCAGCCCGATGATTACAAAAAGCTGATTATAGCGGCGGAGCGTATCGCTCAATTAAAAGAGTCGGCTAAAGCTCAAATCAGTTCCGATGCGGAATCACCTGTTGTTCCCGCTCATTCAAGCAAGCCTAAATTAAATCTGAACCAGCTTGTATCTCCAAAAACCCAGGAAGTTCCCACTTTAACAAAATCCGCAAAGGAAGAGAAAGTCAATAATCCCGTTAACGGCGGCTCCTCCGAAAAAGAATCCGTGCTTTTGAAGGATGAAACAGTACAAAAACCAAAAGAGGATTCGGAAGACTTTGCCTTTGATCGGGAAGATGAAGAAGAATCAAAAAAGTCTAAAAAAAAGCTTTTATTCGGAAAGCGTGACGATGAAGATGACGACGAATATGATGATGATTCCGATAAAGCGAAAGATAAAAACGGCGATGAAGACGATTGGGACGATGAAGAAAATAAGCCTTCAAAAAAGAAAAAGGCTGTGGGAATAGCCGTTGCTTTAGTTGCTTTAATCGGTATAAGCATTGGAGTGCGTTATTTTCAAACAGGTTCTGTTTTTTCAGGCGATAAAAAACCGCAGGTTGATGTTGTTAAAGAGCTGAATGAAAACGAGATTTTCAATTTAATCTCGGGAAAATCGGACGATGCACTGACAGAATATAAAGCTATGCCCGAGTATACCGTGGGCGGAATTGCTCCTCGGCAGATATTAAAGCAATCGGTTACCACAGACAAAAGGCTTCTTTATATATTTGACAACAGTCTTTATATATTTGAGCTGATAGGCGGACAGCCCGATAAGCTGGATATAAGAAACTACCCCTCCGATGTTAAGCTTTTGGGTCTAATTCAGACGGATAAAGGAATTGTGGTAGTTTCCACCAATAACGGACAGCCCTATTCATTCAACAAAACCGCTTTAAATTCGGACGGTTCATCGGAAGCTGTTACCGACACTGTTACAAGACCCGAAACAATGTTAGAGCTATTGGATTTAAACAATCCCGAAAAGAGAGATGCTGTTACTAAATGCAGAATCTCAGGCACTCTTTTAAACATCTATACCGACAATAACAATATTGTAGCGGTAACAAGCGAAAATCTTCCCCAAAACTGTATTGCCGATGATTACTCCACTTTTATGCCCTATTCATATTTATCCGACAGCAAAAAGCTTTGCGCCGGAAAAAACGTCTGCGTTATAGGACAATGCTCTCACAAAACCATAACATCGGTGTTTGAGGTAGACTTTTCCTCGGAGGTTAAAATTGCCGCCGCAGCGGGAAATGCAGCAAAAACGTCCTTCTTTGACGGAAAAGCTCTTTATTTGGGTGCGGGAAGCAACCTGATACGCATAGGCAAAGGCGGAGAGGGGATAAAGTTCGACAGCTATTCTCTCGGCGGAAATATTTCCGATTTTTCAGCATTAAGCATTTATCAAAATTCAAATAACGAAGAAATAATCAGACTCAGCTTTGAGAAAAACGGCAAGGCGGCGGTAGTTGTTTTGAACGGAGAATTTACGCTTATAAACGAAGTCGACAACTTAGGAAACGGGGAAAAAGCGGTAGCCACTTGTTTTTACAAGGATCAAACCTTTATAGTTACCGATTCGGGCAATTATTTCGGAATTGACAACAACAACGCCTCAATTACCGCCGGAGATATTAAAATAACCAATTCAAAGCTGCACTCAATAGACGCACAAACCGCCGTTAAGCTTACCCCCACAGAGGAGAACGGCAAGCGCAGCGGCATAACGGTTTCAGCGGTTAAATTGGACGGAACGCTAACCGAGTTGGGTTCAGCGGTTATCAGTTCAAAGACCGTTGCAAAGGACGCTCGCGACGAATACCTTTCAAGTCCAGCCGAAAACAATATTCAGGCTATCGGATCTCAGTCGGCAGCTGATAATTCGGAAGGCTTGGCAGTAATTCCCGTTGTATATTTTGACGGAGTTTCCCAAGTTGAATTATTTGTTATTTATTCAGTGGGTACAGACGGCGCTTTGACTGTAAAGGGATCCTTTGTGGATTACGACAGACGCAGCAAAAACATTATTGCTTTGGTAAGAGGAGATTTTGCTTTTGGAATTACCGACAAGAGAATTACCTCTGCAAGAGCTTCGGACGGCAATGTTTTCGCATATTATGACATTACCGACAGCGGCACTGATTACAGCTATTGAGTTTTAATAACCGCTGCAAAAATGTCCCCCGCCTCTTAGATGGCGGGGGACATATTATTTTTGGATAATTATGTAATTCTTCGGTAAATGTCCATCACTTTGCATAAAAGCGGACTGTATTTTTTCACATATTCCCCGGCGTAATTCACCACTCTTCCGCCAAATCCTTTTTTGAATCTGTACATTCCGTATTTGGGATTTGTTTCATCGTCATAGCAGGGAATGCCGCCAAAATCGTAAAGGTCGCAGCCGCTGTCCAATGCCCATTTTATCATACTCCACTGCATTAAATAGTTTTGGTAATAATTGCGGTAATCATCGGAGGAAGCTCCGTAAACATAACTGACCGTACCCGAATATTTTACGGCTAAAGCGCCTGAAACGGGAACTTCTCCCACGTCCGTTCTGACATAGCAGATAAAAAGCTTACAGTCGCCGCCAAGTCCGTTCATAAAACGCCGGAAATATTCAAAACCTCTTACGGAAAACTTATCCCGCCTTCCCGTAGCCTGCATCAACGGATAAAAATCCGAAAGCCCGCTTGAATCCGTCATCTTGCAGTACACGCCCTTTCGGGCAGCCTTTCTTATTCGGTTGCGCCAATCGGATTTGAACCCGCTCATTATCTCCTCGGGAGTTTTTCCCGTCAGATCAAGCACATAATTGTCAATGCACTGCGCATACGAATTCCCGGAGCAGAGATAAAAGCCAAAGCTGTTCATTGCCTTTGAAAAGCTGTCCTTATTTTCCGCAATCGGCGGGTCGCAGATAAGCTCACATGCGTTGTACCTGACTGCAAGGCGGTCGATTTCTGAAAAGATTTTTTTAAGCAGGACGATGTTGTTGTAATCACATACAGGTCCTCTGGGAGCATATAACAGGCTTTTATTCACTAAAGGAAGTTTTTTGATTAAAACTAAGCAGCTTCCCTCGATTTCTCCCTTATTGTTGCGCACAACAACCGCCTCGTTTTCCCAATTAGATTTAACTTGCGCCCATTTCGCCGACTGCATAAAGCTGATGTTTTTTTGATGTGATACAAAGTCCTCGTATTCCGAAAGAGAGGTTAACTGCCGTTCGCTTTTTAATTCCGCAGGCTTTAGCAGGCTGATTGGTTCTGATATATTCAGGTTTTTTGTAATTACATTTTCCATTTGCTTTTTCCTTTTTCTATTTTGTTTATTATGACGAAAAGACTTTATACTAATACCTGTCTGAAAACAGACAATCTTTGGGGTCTGATTTCCGCAATACTGCATTGTTGTCCTTGCAAGGCGTCAGCCTTGTCCCCCACAAAATTCATCCCTCAAATCTTTGTCCGTTTTCAATCAGGAAATGGTATTATTTTATCGGACTCAGCTAACCAGGAAACCTTATAGTTATACATTGCGGGAAGCACTTCGAAATTAAAATCATATTTCATAAATCCGAAGATAACGCTTTGAGTCTTTGCATCTACAATCAAGTCATAGCCCTCCCGGTTTTCCGTCCATAAGGGCGGGTCGGTATCCGTCATACCGGGCCAATAACCGTCAAGACTGTAAATCTGACTGTCCCTGACTGCATAGAAGCAGCCTGTTCCGAAATAGCTGTCACTTAAACCGCCTTTATCTATTACCAGCAGCACGTCATTCATCATTTGGGCTTCAACGGCATATTGGTCATAGGCGTTGTAATCGTTCGGGTGCATTATGCAGGCATGGCAGCTTGTCATTTGCTCAAACGTTGTCGTGATTTCTCCGATATATTCATCGTTCCTGAAAATTACCGTTTTTGGATTGTAGAACAATATTTGTCCGTCTTCGGTCCTTCTCATATTCATACCTATCAGACTCAGTGTGTATTCGCCAACGTTTTTTTGGGAGATGACGGTCGGGGGTGAAAGCATATCGCAGATTTCCTTAGACTCATCATAAGTAAATTCATCAATAACAGGCAGGGAGCCCGGGTCAAATATCGTCTTGAGGTTGTCCTTATACTTGGAGAAATCGATTCTTCCTTCCGTATATTCAACTACATTGCCGGTAAGAGTAAAGGTGTATGTTACGCAGGTTAAGTTGTCATAAACAGTATAGAATTCATCGTTTTTTTCTATGCTCACTCTGGCACTTAAGGCTTCGGAGCGCTCGGCTCTGTTCGCAGTCAGATCGCTTCTTTCGCAGTCCAACAGCTTGCCGTCCGATACAAAATAAAACAAGACTTCGGGGATAGGGCTGTTTTCGTTTATGTTTAAGCTTCTGAATATAATCAAACATTCCTCCGGGCTGTTATACTGTCCGTCCTCTGTGCCGATAAGCTCCAAATAACAATCCAGACGCCCCATCTTCAACATTTTCAAGGGAGCATCGGGAGTGAGGGGATTATATGCACTGCGAAAGTCTATGAGCTCATCCTTTATGTATAATTGTATTTCCAATTTGTGAGCAAAAACTATATTCTCTCCTGCATTTTCAAAATCGGTAAAAACTCCGTAGCCGATAAGCGATACTTTATAGTCACCGTAATATTTCGTATCGAAAATAACAGAATCAAGGAACTCATCATACGGATTGTCAAGGTTTACGCTGTAACCATCTATGTTGGGAATATGCTCCTCGCCTATCGGACGGGGATGGTGTGTACCGTATGGCGGTGAAATTGTTATTGTTTCGGTTGTGGTTATTTCAGTATCGGTTACTGCTTCTGTTGACGATGTGTATTGCTCCGTAAGGCTTGTGCCGGAGCTGCATGCGGTAATGTCGGTTTTTTCGCCGCCCGGGGAGGAAGGCTGGCTGCCGATTATCAGCGAGCCTATTCCTACAAAAACAATCAGGGCAAGAGAAGCCGCCATAGGAGCGATTTGCTGTAAAGGTTTGGGTCTTTTGCTGCGAGGAATGATTATTTTCGCTTTCTGCGAGCTTTCTTCCAAGCTTTCCTCAGTATTTTTGTCCAAAACGAATTGTATCAAGTCGTCGTCTATATTAGAAAGCACATTTAAAAATTCGTTCTTATTCTTATTATTCAACATCAAAACCTTCTTTCTGTAAATAGACCTTTAAATCTCTGCGTATTCGTGAAAGGGCGGTATAGACAGCACCCTTGTCGGTGTTGAGCTTGGCGGCAATGACATCTGCACTTTCGCACAGCCAATATCTGTACAAAAACATTTTCCGTTTTTTAGGCGTAAGCTCCCGCAGAAAGCAGCTGACGGCTTCAGCTACGGCTTTGCCTTCAACCTGTTGTTCCACTGTTGCTTTGCTTATGTAAATTTCATCCGATTCCTCCAATATACAGCTGAAGGAATCCCGCTTTTTTCTTCGGTAAAAACGGTATCTGTCCAAAGAAATGTTACGGGCTATTTTTGCAAAATAGGCGGACAAATATTTTGGCTTATTGGGAGGGATTGTTTCCCAAGCCCTCAGCATTGTATCGTTTACACATTCCTTAGCGTCCTCGGCGCTTTTGAGAATGTTGTAGGAAATTTGGCTGCAAAGTCCGCCGTATTTTGAATGCGCTTCTTTAATGGCGGCTTCCTTTCTCTCGAAGAACATTTCTATAATCTCCTCGTCCTCCAATATTTTCACCTCTAATCCTTGCGTGTTTTATACTGTTTGCTAATCAAACTACAGACAAAGTCTATAGTTTGATACAGGCTGTCGAAAAAGTCCAAACTTTTTTTGTTTCGGAACGAAAGGGGTCTTAGGGGAAAACAATCAGGGTTTTCCCCTAAATTGAGATCATAGCCTTAAAATCGAGGCAGAGCAAAGCTTTGTCCGATTTTTTTGGCGGCTTGCCGGCAAAAACGGCGTCAGCTTCGCTGCCGACAAAGTCAGTTCAATACTGATTTTGACCGCCGTCTTTTAGGCAGCATCTTACTTTAGACTTTTGTCTACTGTAATATAAACAATTATTACTCTTTCACTACATAAGACGTTGTTTTTTCTGAAATCTTACAAAAGTTTGAAAAAAAATACGACTTTATCAATTTTTAATCAACAAAGCCGTTTTTGGATATTATACTGACGGATAATGCGGAAGGATTGGCAGTAATTCCCGTTGTATATTTTGACGGAGTTTCCCGGGTTGAATTATTTGTTATATATTCAGTGGATACAGACGGCGCTTTGACCGTAAAGGGAGCGTTTGTGGATTAGGACAGACGCAGCAAATTTAGTAAGAGGAGATTTTGCTTTTGGAATTACCGACAAGAGAATTACCTCCGCAAGAGTTTCAGACGGCAATGTTTTTGCATATTATGACATTACCGACAGCGGCACTGATTACAGCTATTGATTGTTAATTAAGCGGTATTTTTCTCTGCTTGTTAGAAGAAGGAAAATACCGCTTTTTATTAGCATAAGTTTTAATAAATACACAAATAAAACATACAAAAAGCGACGTATCCAAAACGCCGCTTTAATTATTTTATAAATTATCTTTTACTTTTCTTAACCCTCTTAACCTTGACAACAGTTGGGCAAGCCGACTTTGATTGCTTTTCCTTTACATCGGGCAGCGGCGTAATTTTTTGTTTATTATCCTTTGACGCTTCAGCTGCATTAGTAATTTGTTTTGGAGCATCAGCGCCTTGTTTATCCGAATCTGATTTTTCAGCAGCTTCCATAGCGTTTTTATATGCCATATCATAGAAAAACTTTTGAGAGTCCAAAATTTCCTCTCCTTCTTGGGGCTTTTTTCTCACATAAGTGCCGTCGGGCTGCTGAACTCGAGCTCTAACATTGTCCTTAAGCATAATGTTAAAAATATTTATCAGCTTATCCTGAATTTCCTTGTTTTTTATGGGAGCGGCAACCTCCACACGTCTTTCCGTGTTTCTTGTCATAAAGTCGGCAGAGCTGATAAAAAGCTTTCTCCTGTCGCTTTTGCCGAAAATATAAATTCTGCTGTGTTCCAAAAATCTTCCCACTATGGAGGTAACGGTTATATTATCGGTGCAGTGGGGTATTCCTGCCACAAGACAGCAAATTCCTCTGATTATAAGCTCCACCTTAACTCCGCGTTTATTTGCCTCAACCAATTTTTGAATAATGTCAATATCGGTGAGGGAGTTCATTTTGATACCGATATAGCCGTCCTTTCCGTAGGTGATTTCACGGTCTATCATTTCAACCACTCTTGATTTAAGGCAGTTTGGTGCAACCCAAAGGGTAGAGCTGCTTTCCACAGCCACGCCTACAGAAAGATTGTTGAAAATAAGAGAGGCGTCTGTTCCGAATTCCTTGTCGGAGGTTATCAAGGTAAGGTCTGTGTACAGCTTTGAGGTGCGCTCGTTGTAGTTTCCCGTTCCCACCTGCGTGATGTAGGTTATATCATTTCCCATTCTTCTTGTTATCAGCAGCAGCTTTGAGTGAACCTTTAAGCTGTCTAAGCCGTAAATAACGGTAACTCCCGCATCTGCAAGACGCTTTGCCCAACCGATGTTGTTTTCTTCGTCAAATCTGGCTCTTAATTCCACAAGGGCTAAAACATCTTTTCCGTTTTCTGCGGCACGGATAAGAGCGTTTACAATCTTGCTGTCCCTTGCCACACGGTAGAGAGTGATTTTTATGGAAACAACGGTAGGATCGGTGGTCGCCTCCTCCAACAGCCGCAGAAAAGCTCCGAAGCTCTCGTATGGGTAAAACAGCAGCATATCCTTTTGTTCCGCCTGCTGTATCATAGAAACATTCTTTTTTACCATTACAGGCTGCTGAGATACTCTTGAATCAAAGAAAAGCTGCGGCTTATCAGACAGCATATCCCTGATTTCGCCTATAAAGCCGAAGTCAAGAGGACATTTTTGTACAAATACAAAATTGCTGCTCATTTCAAGACCCAATTTTTTCGCTAACATCTCTCTGTCTATGGTGGAATTGCGTGCAAAAAGCTCAATGCGGACGGGAGATAATTTTTTTCTCTTTTTTATCAGCTCCTCCATAACGTCCCGAAAGTCAACATCGTGATCGTAAAGCGCTTCATCTGCATCTATATCCGCATTTCTTGTAATACGGAAAATATTTTTATCCAACACTTCAAAATTTGCGAACACCTTATCCACAAAGTAAATAATCAAGTCCTCCATTAGCATAAACCGAATTGTACCTTGCTCCGCAGGCAAAAATACAATTCTGCTGAAAACGTCGGAGGCAGTCAGGGGAACAACTCCCAATACAACGTGCTTTCCACCGTTGTGGGACTTTAAGCTTACACCCGCATACAGCTCCTTGTTTTTTAAGAAGGGAAGCGGGTGAGTTTTGTCCACTACAGTGGGAGAAAGCAAGGGGAGAATTTCCTTGGTGAAGTATTTTTCAATCCACTGCTTTTCCTCGGGAACGGTGATTTTGTCGGGGTAGATTTGCTCCACTCCGTATTCTTTAAGTCCTTTTATTATATCCTTGTAGGCTTTTTCTTTTCTCGGCAGCAGCTCGGCAGTGCGGGCGGCAATTTTATTAAGCTGCTCAGCGGGAGTAAGCCCCGTTTTATTATCCTTTTTTTCCTCTTTAACCAAGGTCTGGTCGTGAAGCGTACCCACTCTCACCATAAAAAACTCGTCTAAATTGCTGCTGAAAATAGAAACGAAGTTAAGTCTTTCCAAAAGCGGCAATGATTCGTCCTCCGCCTCCTCCAAAACTCTCTCGTTAAATTTAAGCCACGAAACCTCGCGGTTGTCAAAATAGCTGTTGAATACTTCTTTCATAATATCCGCCAATCCTGTAAAAGTATTTTTATAAAACTATATCCCCCTGTTTCACCTCCGCTTTTTGCGGAGTGGGGGACATATAAGGTTTTAGTTATAGCCTTTATTATAATCGCCAAATTTGTTTGACGTTTATTATAAAAACCTTATTGCTCGTTTAAGTTGACTGCAATGTTGGTTAAATACTGTTTTTTTATCGATACTGCAATAGATAATCCGATTACTTGCCGCTGCCCTTTTTCAATTCAAGAGCCTTTTTGGTAAAGCTTAAAAACAATGGGTGGGGTCTGTTAGGTCTTGATTTAAATTCGGGGTGGAACTGAACCGCCACAAACCAAGGGTGCATCTCCTTAGGCAATTCCACAATTTCCACTAACTTTCCGTCGGGGGATTGTCCCGAAAGAATCATACCGCAGTCAAGGAATTTTTGACGGTAGGTGTTGTTAAATTCATAGCGGTGACGGTGACGCTCGTAAATAAGCTCCTCTCCACCGTACACCTCTCTTGCAAGAGTACCCTCGCCAAGCTTGCAGGGATACAGTCCAAGCCGCATTGTGCCGCCCATATCCACATTTTTCTGATCGGGCATAATATCTATTACATTATACATTCCGTCCTCGGCAAATTCGGAGGAGTTAGCGCCGTCCAAGCCGATAACATTACGGGCAAATTCAATAGTAGCCATATGCATACCCAGGCAAAGTCCCAAATAAGGCACTTTGTTTTCTCTTGCGTACTTTACCGCCTGAATTTTGCCCTCGATACCTCTGTTTCCAAAGCCGCCGGGAACAAGTATTCCGTCGCAGTCCTTTAAAAATCCGTCTACTGTAGCGGGAGTTACCTCTTCCGAGTCAATAAGCTTAATATTAACGTTTGCACCGTTGAAAAAGCTGGCGTGACGCAGGGATTCCATAACCGAAAGATAGGCGTCGGGCAAAGCCACATATTTTCCAACTAAGCCTATAGTCAGCTTTTCCTTTGCATTTTCCTGCTTATGAACCATATTTTCCCATTCGGTTAAATCGGGAGCGGGGTTATTCATATTCAAGTGGTGGCATACCACATTTGCAAGTCCCTCCTCCTCCAGCATAAGAGGAACGGCGTATAAGGACGAAGCAGTAAGGTTGGTGATAACGTCCTCCTTGCGGACGTTGCAGAAGTTGGCGATTTTTGCTTTCATATCGTCGGGAATAGCCATTTCGCTGCGGCATACAAGCACGGTAGGTTGTATTCCGTAGGACAAAAGGGTTTTAACGCTGTGCTGAGTGGGCTTTGTTTTTAACTCGTCGCTGCCTGATATAAAAGGCAAAAGAGTAACGTGAATGTACATCACGTTCTCCCGTCCCTTATCCGCCACAACCTGTCTTATAGCCTCCAAAAAGGGAGTGCTTTCAATATCGCCCACCGTGCCGCCGATTTCGGTGATAACCACGTCAACGGGGGTTTCGTGAACGTTTGCCGCTCTGTATATTCTATCCTTTATCTCATTTGTGATATGGGGGATAACCTGAACCGTACCGCCTAAGTAATCTCCTCTGCGTTCCTTTGAAATGACGCTCCAATAGATTTTGCCGGTGGTAACATTGCTGTTTACCGATAGGTTTTCATCAATAAATCTTTCATAATGTCCCAAATCAAGGTCTGTTTCCGCACCGTCGTCGGTTACAAAAACCTCGCCGTGCTGATAGGGACTCATTGTGCCGGGATCAACGTTCAAATAGGGATCGAATTTTTGAATGGTTACCTTGTAGCCTCTGTTTTTAAGCAGACGACCAAGTGATGCGGCGGTAATGCCTTTTCCCAATCCCGAAACAACTCCACCGGTGACGAATATATATTTGGTAGTCATTTTATCGTCTTTCCTTCCGTTTTTCAAAAAAGTTTCTTGATATAAATATAAATATATTCTATTCTACTATAAACGCCTTGATTTTTCAAGTGAAAAAACAAACAAAATATAACAAATCTAAATAGTATATTATAGATAATATACATTGTTGAATTTTTAATGCGTATTTAATCTGTTAATGAAATTCCGTTATTCGCCCTTGTCAAGCAGCTTTGCTAACTTTCCCAAAAGATCGCCGCCGCCGTTGACGTTAATTTCGCCTACGTGTTCGCAAATCTTTTCCAAATATTCAAGCTCCTTTAAATGACGCAGGGTTTCGTTTTCTTCAAGCAATTTGGCGGTGTTGAGCAGGGAGCGGGTTGAGGCGACCTCTTCTCTGCGGGTGATTACGTTTGCCTGCGCCTTTTTTTCGGCAGCCAATACCGAGTTCATAATTGCGCTGATTTCTCCGGGAAGAATAATATCCTTAATTCCTGCGCTGATTATTTCTATGTAAGCGTTCTTTGTCTTTTCTCTGAGTATTGTTATAACCTCGTCGGAAATCTTATCTCTGTTTTCCAAAATCTCGTCGGTTTTGTATTTGCTGACATATTCCCTAAGCACAAGCTGCGCCAAGGTGTAAAGATATGTTGATATATTTTCCGATACGGTGGCCACCTTTTCGGCGTCGGTTACCTTGTACATCATAACAAAGTTAATTCTAAGCCCCACCTTGTCTGCGGTGAGAATTTCCTGTCCGTTTATATCAAGCTGTCTTTCTCTCATATCCTCTGTTTGATAGGTTACAACCGATTTTCCGTTCCAATAGTGATAAATGCCCGGCTCTAATATCCCCACAAGCTTGCGGTCGTAGTAAAGTCTTGCTTTTTCATAGCTTCCCACGCTGACTGTTGTGTACATAGAAGCAGGAATTTTGGACAGTTCAAAGGGGGTGATTTGATCCTTGATTTCAATTTCTTCCCTGTTTATTTTTTTAAACTCGTGCTTTCCAGCTTCTTTCCAAAAGGCGTATTTTCCCGCTTTGAAAATGCCGTCAAAATTGCCGTCAAGATAGTGCAGAAGATATTCGCTGTCCGTAACTTCAACGGTAATTATCATTTCCTTTGCTCCGCTGACGGACATAAGCGTTTCAAAGGAGCAGTTGTCAGGCAAAAAGGCGGTTTTGGTATTGTATTTTTCTATTTTTTGGCTTTTAAACAAAAAGTATTTTCCCGACGAAAGCAGTTTAACAAGCTTTCCGTTTTTGTAAAGCAAGGCTCTTTCGTTGTCGTTGATAATCACATTCATAATGTTACCCCTTTTCCGTATTTTTTGTAATAAGTACAATGCTAATTGTCGGTCTAACTATGCACAAACAGTATATCATAAGCTCCAAAAAGGAGAAAACTATCACCGTCCCTCTCCCATATCCTGAAGCGGCAAAAATATTAAGCTGATCCCTTTCGGTGCGGTACTGACATTTCTGAAAGCATGGCAAGGATCGGGAAACAGCGGTATCCTAAATTCGGCAAGGCTTTTCGGATACTGCCTTTAAACCTCCTCCAAAAAGGAAAAAGCTTAAAGGCGGGGATAAGGACTGCTTTTGTTAACTTCGATTGACAGTCGAATGCTGTTTACAGCTTTTGGTAGTAAAAAAATACCTTCTGAGAGTATTCTTCCTGAGCCGAATAAGTCGGCAATCCAAAACCACTTGGCTCTGTGCCATACAGAGGCAGGATTCGAACCTGCGATAGCGAGCGGATTGCGATACAAGAGCAAAAACGTTCCCAAAACGCAAGCGGTTGCAGCCCGCCGTCCCCTGCCTTTTAAACGGCATAAGGAAAACGGCTTCCGCCCAATTATAATTATATCACATAGTATATTATTTTTCAAGTGTAAGCTTCAAACGGTTCTACTCCAATAATCGTAATGGTTTTTTCTCCGACTGCGGCTTATTCTTATATTTTATTTGCATTTAACTGGTTGTTTGTTCTTATCGCCGCTTTATGATTTTGCTCTGCCGGCAGATTTATGTTTTATTTAGTTTTTCACTTCTGCGTGTGTCGCCTCTGTTTTATTCCCATTGACAGTGGTAGGTCTCCACTCACGTGGGGCGCTTAGGTGGACACCACAGGGGGAGGGGGTTACAGAATAGCGCAAACCCACCAAAGCGGGGGTGTTTCCTTGTGTTTGCTTTGGGCGGCGGCATCCGTGCCGCCGCTTTGGGCAAACACGTTCGCCTCCTTGCGAACCCCTCCCCCTATGGTTTCCACCTAAGAACCGCTTCCTTGACCACCCGCCCCCTTTTCTCCGCTTCATAGTGAGTTTCAGCTACCGCTTGTAATCCCTTTTCAAAATACAATTTGATTAAATTACAAATATGGGAACGGTAATACCCTGTTTTTTCTGATATTCCTTTTTGACTTACCCCATTGCTTCTAAGTTCAAAACTTCAAGTATTTTTTCTATTTGTTTATTTCTGTTTGCATTACGTGCTGCATTTATTTCTGCTTGTTGAATTTGAATTTCATTTTAATCACCCTCTACTATTATATCATAGTTATTGAGTTTTGCCTGCTTTTTATAAAGATTTAGTATTAGTACGGATAAAGGCAATTTATCAGCTCATATCTCCGACAACGTTAAGCATATTACGGCTGCGGAAAGGACGGCTTGGAACGGAAAAGCCGCCGCAAATCACACCACACCTATGTTAAAGAATTAACTCCCACTAAAAACAAAAATAACGAGGTGGATTTAAACAGTCTTATAGTTGCCAACTCCGTTGAATTTTAGAAAATTGACTCCAAACTGTACACCGTTTTAAACGCCCCAACAACTTCCTCCACACAAGGACTGTTGGTCGCTGTGGACTTTGAGAACGGAGGCATTGGAGAACAATACTTCTCTCCCTATTCTTCTAATACAAGATATTTCAGAAGCTATTATTTTTCTGTTTTAAGCTCAAAAGTAGTTTTCGGAAGTTGGTATAAGATTTTTGACGGAACAAACGCTGCGGCTGCTTTGCAATTAGCAAACGCAAGGAAAATAAACGGCGTTGGTTTTGACGGTACTGCTGATATTACGCTGCCTAATGCTACCGCCGCCGCTAATGGACTTATAAGCAAGGACGACAAGGCAAAGCTTGATAAAATCGTGAAGTATTTTTCTGATAAAGGCACGATTACCTTTTAATCTTACTGAAAAGAGGTATTTATATGGACAGTACAATTATTGTTGCAATTATAGGGGCAATTTCCACTATCGATGTTGCCGTGCTTGGAATTATCAGCACAAATAAGACGAAAAAGGCAAGAACACACGACCCTGTTTATAACGGTCTTCAATGCCTTTTAAGAGCGGAAATAATTCGATCCTATGAAAAAAAGGATTCTGTCCCTTGTATGCAAAAGAGGCTATCACAAGGGCATATAACAGTTATCACAAGCTTGGCGGCAATGATGTTGCTACTGACTTGTACAATAAAATTATGGATATGGGCGAAAGTCCGAGAAAGGAAAGATAATATGAACAAGATTGATTGGAGAAGAAAGCTTACAAGCCGTAAATTATGGGTAAGCGTTGCGGGGTTTATTGCAGGGCTTTTTATTGCTTTTGGCGTCAATAACGATACTGCCAATACAGTAAGCGGCTGTATTATGTAGGGTGCTGCGGTTATCACTTATACGGTATGCGAGGGACTGTCGGATTTCGCAG
>CAZRRT010000042.1:0-17702 GCA_964602605.1 uncultured Ruminiclostridium sp. | reverse complement strand
TGAACCTCGAAATTGCGAAGCAATTTCGGCAGCTTGTTTAAGCTGCGCTTTAAAAGCATATAAAAGAATGCAAGAGAATTTTTGCAATGAAAGGAACAACATAAAATGGCAGATTTAATGGCAGGACTTCACCGCACGCATTACTGCGGAGAGGTTGAAGGAGTAGGAAACGAAGTTGTTGTAGGCGGCTTTGTGCAGCGTATAAGAGATAAGGGCAGTCTTATTTTCATAGATTTGCGGGACAGAACAGGCATTGTTCAGTTAGTTTTTGACGATACCACGGAAAAAGAGGTTTTTAATAAGGCAAAAACCGTTAAAAGCGAGTTTGTACTGTTAGCAAAGGGACTTTTAAGAAACCGTGAAAGCGTAAACACGGAAATTAGAACGGGTAATGTGGAGATTCTTGTAAACGAGCTGAGAATACTTGCAAAGGCGCAGACTACCCCGTTTGAAATTACTGACAACACCAACGTTAACGAGGAATTAAGGCTTAAATACCGCTATCTTGACCTGCGCAGAAGCAGCTTGCAGCATAACCTTATTATGCGCTCCAAGATTGCCAAGACCGCAAGAGATTATTTTTACGAAAACGGCTTTATCGAGCTTGAAACTCCAATGATGATGAAATCTACTCCCGAGGGCGCACGTGACTATCTTGTGCCGTCAAGAATACATGAGGGGAAATTTTATGCTTTGCCTCAATCTCCTCAGATTTACAAGCAGCTTTTGATGATTTCGGGCTTTGACCGCTATATTCAGTTGGCAAGGTGCTTTCGTGACGAGGATTTGAGAGCTGACAGACAGCCTGAGTTCACTCAAATTGATATGGAGATGAGCTTTGTTGACGTGGACGATATTTTGGCTATCGGCGAAGGCTTTGTTAAAAGGATTATGAAGGATATTTTGAATATCGACTATCCCACTCCCTTGTTAAGATTAAAATATAACGATGCTATGGCTATGTACGGTTCGGACAAGCCCGACATTCGCTTTGATATGAAGATTACCGATTTAAGCGACGTTGTTAAGGACAGCGGCTTTTCCGTATTTTCCGACGCAGTTAAAAACGGCGGCAGCGTAAGGGGAATTGTGGCAAAAAATGCTGCGTCAGCTTTATCGAGAAAGGAAATAGACAAGCAAACCGAGTTTGTAAAGGGAATCGGCGCAAAGGGACTTGCTTATATCCGCTGGGTTGATGAAGCACCAAGCTGTTCCTTCGGCAAATTTATGGCAGAGGGCGAGTTGGAAAAGATTATTGACAGGTTAGGCTGTGAAAAGGGCGATGCTGCCTTTATTGTAGCTGATAAAAACAAGGTGGTACTGCCCACCTTAGGCGCATTGCGCTTAAGATTGGCAAAGCAGCTTGATATTATTCCCAAAAATGAGTTTAAGTTTTTGTGGATAACCGATTTTCCTTTCTTTGAATACAACGAGGAAACGGGACATTGGGACGCAATGCACCACCCCTTTACTATGCCCAACGACGAATGCCTGCAGTATCTTGACACTTCTCCCGAAAAGGTGTTTGCAAAGGCTTACGACCTTGTTTTGAACGGAGTTGAGCTGTGCAGCGGTTCTATGAGAATTACCGACTTTGAATTGCAGCAGAAAATGTTTGAAGCCTTGGGACTTACCGATGAAGAGATCAAGGCTAAGTTCGGCTTCCTTGTGGACGCTTACAAATACGGCGCACCCCCTCACGGCGGTATGGGCATAGGTCTTGATCGCCTTACTATGCAGCTTTTGGGGGTAGACAGCCTGCGTGACGTTACCGCATTCCCCAAGGTAAAGGACGCCAGCGAGCTTATGTCCGAGTGTCCCGCATCTGTGGACGAGTCACAGCTTAAAGAGCTGCATATTAAGATTACGGAATAGTATTTTTCGCTGCAACGGTTTTTGTTGCAGCGATTTTTGTAATACTAATTGTTAATCTAACTAAGGAAGAAAAAATGATTGATTTTTTACTCATTAAAAATACTAACTTTAAAATTCAGAGGTCTGTTGTTATAATATATAAAAACATATTTAAACTTTTTCAGATAAACCATAATACATACAAGTAAAGAAAGGAACAATATATGAACATAAAATATTACGACATAGGACTTAACCTATTCTGCCGCCAATTTCCCAATCCCGAAAAAATTATCGGCGATGCTGAGAAAGAGGGCGTGTGCTGTATTCTTACAGGCACGGATATGAAGGAAAACCAAAGAATAAACGATTTTACGAAAAATCACAATGTTTTCGGCACTGCGGGAATACACCCACATAATGCGGATTCGGCTAAAAAAGAGGATTTTGAGCAGATAGAAAAAATAGCTTGCGAAAATGATAAAATAGTGGCAATCGGAGAGTGCGGATTAGACTATGACCGTATGTTTTCCACAAAGGAAAATCAGATACGCTGCCTTGAAAAGCATATTGTGTTGGCAGAAAAGCTGAATATGCCGCTGTTTTTGCATGAACGAAGCGGGGCGGCGGATTTTATTAAGCGGTTTAAAAATCACCCCGATATTTGCGGAAAATCGGTGGTTCATTGCTTTACGGGAGATAAAAATACTTTAAAAAAATATCTTGATATGGGATTTAATATAGGAATAACAGGCTGGATATGCGATGACAGGCGGGGAAAAGAGCTGAGAGATGCTGTAAGGCTGATACCCCTTGACCGTGTGATGATAGAAACAGACGCTCCTTATCTTGTGCCGAAAAACGTAGCGGGACTTGATAGAACTAACCTTCCGCAAAATGTATGTTATGTTGCAAAGGATTTGGCAAAGTATATGGGAGTGGATGAAGAAACGCTTATAGAAAATGCAAGAAATAATACCCGGAGGATATTTGGAATATAACCGCTGTTAAGAGATTGCTGTATCTTAGCAGATTGGTTTAATCTTGTATTTAGAAAAAATGCCTATTTTTCAGATACACTATGGTTATTAAGGCAATACCTTGCTTATATTTTATGTAAGAAGGTATTTTCACACACTTTATTGTATTATTTTTTATTTTTCACAAATTAACCCTTGTCATATTTTAGTAAATATGTTATAATATTTAAAGTTATAACAGCTGCTTGATGTTCCGCAACTTAAATTATTTCATTTATCATTTGGGAACGTTAAAAAAGACATAAGAACAAAAAATAAGGGGAAATACTATGATAAAAATTGCTGTAATGGGATACGGTGTTGTAGGCTCAGGCACTGTGGAGGTGTTTTATAAAAATCACGAAAGCATTGTGTCAAAGGTCGGCGACGATATAGATATTAAATATATTTTGGATTTAAGAGATTTTGACGATTCACCCTATAAAGATAAATTTATTAAAGATTTTAATATAATTCTTAATGATCCTGAAATTACCGTTGCGGTTGAAGTTATAGGCGGACTTAACCCCTCGTATAATTTTGTTAAATCCTTGCTTGAAGCCGGAAAAAGCGTTGTTACCTCCAATAAGGAGTTAGTTGCGGAAAAAGGCGCAGAATTGTTGAAAATTGCAAGAGAAAAAAATGTAAACTTTTTCTTTGAAGCCAGCGTGGGAGGAGGAATACCCATTATAAGACCGCTTCATCACTGCCTTTCCGCAAATGAAATTGACGATATAGCAGGCATTTTGAACGGCACAACCAATTTTATCCTCACTAAGATGATAAGCGAGAAAATGGCGTTTGACGACGCACTTAAAATGGCTCAGCAATTAGGATATGCGGAAAGAAATCCCTCGGCTGATGTAAACGGAGATGACGCTTGCAGAAAAATTTGCATTTTGGCGTCGCTGGCATTCGGAAAGCATATTTATCCCAAAAATGTTCATACTGAAGGAATAACAGGAATAACGCCCCAAGACGTGCAGTATTGCAACGATTTCGGCGGTGCGGTAAAGCTTATCGGCTGGGCAAGCAGAAGAGGAGATAAAGCCGCCGTAATGGTTTGCCCCGCCTTTATATCAAGCGAAAGCCAGCTTTCAAGCGTAAACGATGTATTTAACGCTATTTTGGTCAGAGGCGATGCTACGGGGGACGTGGTTTTTTACGGAAAAGGAGCGGGAAAGCTTCCCACCGCAAGCGCAGTTGTTTCGGATATAATAATAGCCGCAAAAATGCGTGACAACAGCAGGTCCTTGCATTGGGAGGATTCGGACGGCAGCTTTGTTGTTAATTATAAGGATTTGGAAAATAAGTTTTATTTAAGGCTTATCTGCAAGAATAAGGACGAGGCTTTAAATAAAGCAAAGGAATTATTCGGAGCTGTTCATATTCTCCACAGAGATGAAGAAACGGATAACGAGTTAGCGTTTATTACAAGTAAAATCAAGGAAGAGAAATTTGAAAATGACTGTGTAATTCTTTCAAGGGACGCTGAAATCAAAGGTAAAATCAGGGTTCTTGATTATTAAAATAAAGAAAAGCAGTCATAAAGCTTGGAAAATCAAGATACTTTATTGCTGCTATTAAGAACTTGTATTTGCAAGATATTGCACGTATTTTTTCGGCAAATTTTACTCGAAAATCCACCCGCAAATCTTGTGAAGACAGGTTCAGTAAATAAAGGAGATTTCTATTTTATGGAAGAACAGGTAACTCCCAAATATAAGCGCATTCTCTTAAAACTCAGCGGAGAGGCTTTGTCGGGAGATAAAAAAACAGGTCTTGATTTTCCCACTATCGAAGGAATATGCAAAAGCATTAAAAAGTGCCGCGATATAGGTACTGAAATAGGAATAGTAGTGGGCGGAGGCAATTTCTGGAGAGGCAGGGACAGCGGCACAATGGACAGAGTGAGAGCCGATCATATCGGAATGCTTGCCACCACTATGAACGCTTTGGCAGTAGCCGACGTGCTGGAAAGCTTAGGCTGCGAGGTGAGAGTTCAGACAGCTATAGAAATGCGTTCTATTGCCGAGCCTTATATTCGCCAAAAGGCCATAAGGCATTTTGCCAAAGGCAGAATAGTAATTTTCGGCTGCGGTACGGGAAGTCCTTTCTTTTCAACCGATTCGGCAGCTTCTTTGAGAGCGGCTGAGCTGAACGTTGACGTTTTACTGAAAGCCACAATGGTTGACGGAGTTTACAATAAAGATCCCAATCGTTATCAGGACGCAGTTAAATACGATCATTTAAATCACCGTGATATTTTGGCTGCGGGACTTATGGTGCTTGACGGAACGGCTGCGGCAATGTGCAGCGATAACGATATTCCTCTTATTGTATTTGATTTAAGGCGTCCCGATAATATTTATGACGCAGTTATAGGCAAAAAAGTCGGTACGCTTGTTAATAACGGCTGATAATTTATAACTGTAAGATGTCGCTTGTTTTTTAGGCGGAGAAATGCTTTTTAGGTTTAATGTGGGTAAAATCCCTCATTTAATTTTGAAATTATTTATCGGTTTCGGCTGTTTTTTAGATGCAATTTAATAATATTCTCATACATTCGCTTGATATGGGAATGAAGTATGTATCTGCAAGCTGTAAAATCAAAAATTTAGTCGTTGCCGTATTGCTGTAGTTTATTTTGAATAAAATTATTGAAAGGAAATATCATTATGAAAGAAGTTCTTGATTCCGCAAAAGTAAAAATGGAAAAGTGCATTTCATCTTTAGAGCATGAATTTTCCACTATTCGTGCAGGACGTGCCAATCCCGCCGTATTAGACAAGGTGACCGTTGATTATTACGGCGTGCCAACACAAATCAACGCTATGGCGGCAATTTCCGTTGCAGAGGCTCGTATTTTGGTAATTCAGCCTTGGGACGCTTCTTCAATTAAAGCTATTGAAAAAGCTATTATGGCAAGCGATATCGGAATCACACCCACAAACGACGGAAAATGCCTTAGAATTGTGTTCCCCCAGCTTACCGAGGAAAGAAGAAAAGAGCTTGTTAAGCAGGTTTCAAAATACTGCGAGGAGGGCAAGGTAGCAATTCGCAATATCCGCCGTGACGCTATGGATAAGTTTAAGGCTATGAAGAAAAATTCGGAAATAACCGAAGACGATATGAAAAACTGCGAAAAAGACATACAAAAGCTTACCGATCAGTTTTGCGATAAGGTTGACGCAGTAGGCAAGGACAAAGAAAAGGAAATAATGACAATATAGTGGACGGAAAAGAATTAGTTAGGCAGCTTGGCATAAAGCATATCGGTATAATAATGGACGGTAACGGAAGGTGGGCGAAAAAACGTCTGCTTCCCCGTATGGCAGGGCATAAAGCGGGGGCAAAGGCTTTTAAAGACTGCCTTAACAGCTGTGTTAAATTGGGAATACCCTGCGTCACCTTTTATGCTTTTTCAACCGAGAATTGGTCAAGACCGAAAGAAGAAGTTGATTCTCTGATGAGGCTGTTTTGCAGCTTTATGGACGAGATGATGAAATTGGATTCGGAAAACATACGTATTCGTTTTATCGGCGACAGAAGCAAGCTTCCTCAAAAGGTTGTGGAAAAAATGGCTGAAGCTGAGAATATGTACTCGGACAATACGGGAATGTGGTGCTGTATCGCTTTAAACTACGGCGGACGGGAGGAAATTCTCCACGGCGCAAAGACGGTGGCAAGACTGTACAAAGAAGGTAATTTTGATTTGGACAGTTTAGACGAAAGCGGCTTTTCCTCTTTTCTTTACACAGAAGGTCTGCCCGATGTGGATTTAATTATCCGTCCCAGCGGGGAGCAAAGATTGTCCAATTTTCTTATATGGCAATGCTCATATGCGGAATACGTATTTATGGACGTTCTTTGGCCCGACTTCACTGAAAAGGATCTTATAACGGCTTTAGAGGAGTATTCAAAAAGAAATCGCCGCTTTGGCGGAGTTTAGGCTGGTTAATCTATGTTAAAAAGAATTTTGACAGCAATTATTTTATTGCCTGTTTTGGTTTTGCTGCTTTGGCTGAATAATACGATTTTATTTATGATCGCCATTTCTCTTATTTCAGTTTTGGCGGTAGGAGAAGTGCTGATAGCAACAAAGTATTTTTCCAATAAAGGGATAGCTGCGGTATGTATGATATTTGTGGCAATCCTGCCCGCTTTGCTCACCTTTAAGGAATCAATAGTGTTTTTTCCTATGGTTTCAGGGTTCTTCCTGCTGATTCTGTTTGTTATAATGCTGTTAAATCACGAGAGGGTGAAATTTCAGGAAATTGCGCTTATGACTTTCGTTTCCTTTTTAATTCCGCTTTCGTTAAGCACTATGATATTTATGCAGAAGGATTTCCAATTTGGAATATTTTATGTTGTGCTGACCTTCCTTATTTCTTGGATCAGCGATGCGGGAGCTTATTTTGTGGGATCTGCAATAGGCAAGCATAAAATGGCGCCGAAAATAAGTCCTAAAAAGTCTTGGGAAGGGTTCTTCGGCGGGGTTGCGGCAGCTGTGATTTCTGTAATAGTTGTCGGCTTTGGCTATCCGTGGGTTGACAGTCTTATAAACGGCAAAGCTTCATTTTCCGTAAATGTTCTTTTGTTGGTTGGCTTAGCGCTTGTAGGTTCTGTTTTAAGCGTAATAGGAGACTTTTCCGCATCGCTTTTAAAACGTCAGTGTATGGTAAAGGATTTCGGTTCTATACTTCCGGGACACGGCGGAATACTCGACCGATTTGACAGTGTTCTTTTTGTAGCCCCTTTTCTCTATTTCGTCTTTAAACTGATTTCACCTGTAATTATAATAGCTTAGGAGGAAAACGCCGAATTATATCGGGCAACCGCTTGATGTATATTCGGCTTGATTCTTTTATTATGAAAGAAATTGTTTTATTGGGATCAACCGGTTCAATCGGCACACAGGTATTAGATGTGGCAAAGCTGCATAAAATAAGGGTAAAGGCTTTGTCCGCAGGAAATAACGCAGAGCTTTTGGCAAGGCAGGCGATGGATTTTAACTGTGAATACGCTTGTATCGCAGATGAAAGTAAGTATCCCCAATTAAAAGAATTGCTTTTCGGAACAGATATAAAGATTCTTTGCGGAAAAGAAGGACTTTGCGAGTCAGCGTCTTTGCCTTGCGATACTGTGGTAAATTCCATTGTGGGTATGGCGGGATTTATGCCTACCTTAACCGCCGTCCAATCGGGAAATAACGTTGCGTTGGCAAACAAGGAAACTCTTGTTGTAGGCGGGGAGATTATCATTTCTGCCGCAAGGGAAAAGGGTATACAGCTTTTGCCGATTGACAGTGAGCATTCCGCAATTTTTCAGTCCTTAATGGGCAGTATGGGAAATAAGCCGAAGAAAATAATTCTCACCGCCTCGGGAGGACCTTTCAGAAAATTTACAAAAGAACAGCTTCAAAATGTAACTAAGGAACAAGCCTTAAAACACCCTAATTGGTCTATGGGCGCAAAAATAACAATCGACAGTGCTACAATGATGAATAAGGGATTGGAGCTTATTGAAGCGGTATGGCTTTTTGACGTTTCACCGGAGCAGGTGGAAATTGTTGTGCATCCTCAAAGCGTACTTCATTCGGCAGTGGAATTTGAGGACGGCTCTGTTATAGGACAAATGGGCGTTCCCGATATGAGAATACCGATTCAGCTT
The DNA here is from genome assembly GCA_964602605.1 of uncultured Ruminiclostridium sp. GTDB lineage: Bacteria > Bacillota > Clostridia > Oscillospirales > Ruminococcaceae > Ruminiclostridium_E. Next base: position 9,156 of record CAZRRT010000042.1, on the reverse strand, counting down.
GCCCTAACTTATCCCAAAAGATATAATTCACCTGCCAAGCCTCTTTCTTTAACGGATATAGGCTGCCTTACCTTTGAAAAACCAAATGATGAGCTGTTTCCTTGTATGGATTTGGCAAAATCCGCATTGAAAAAAGGCGGAAATATGCCCTGTATAATGAACAAAGCCAACGAAACAGCGGTAAGACAGTTTTTGAATGATAAAATAAAATTCTGTGAGATTTGGGAAAAAATACAGTATGCTATGGAAAATATAACTTTTTCCAAGGAAATAACCCCCCGAATTATTGAACAAACGGAAAAGGAAACAGAGGATTTTTTGGTATGTTAGAAAAAAATATACAATAGAACAAATAGCCGAAAAAGTATTTAGAAGATTTTAATCTTATGACAGGGAAAAGTCTGTTAACCTTTTTACTTTATTTTTATTTTAGCCAAAAATACTGAGATAAATCTGTTATTATGAAAGGAGAATTTATGCCTATTGTTTTAGCGATTCTTGCATTTTGTGTAATGATAATTCTTCATGAAATGGGACATATGTTTGCGGCAAAGGCTTGCGGAATGAAGGTAAGCGAGTTTTCGCTGGGAATGGGACCGAGATTGTTTAAAATTCAGGGGAAAGAAACCTTGTATACAATCAAATTGCTGCCTTTGGGCGGATCGGTTCAGTTAGGAGAGGACGAGGAATCCGACGATCCGAGAAGCTTTAGGAACAAGCCCGTATGGCAGAGAATGATTGTGCTGGCGGCAGGTCCTGTTATGAATTTGATTTTGGGTATTATTATCTGCGCCATTGTAATAATTGTCAACGGAATTGTAGTCACGCCCGAAATAGCAAAATTTGACGGCGAAAACCCCGCTTCCGCAAAGTTTTTGCAGGAGGGAGATACAATATTAAGCATAAACGGACACTCGATTTGGAGCTCCAAGGACATTTCCTACGCCCTGCAAAACAGTGCAATGAAGGCTGAAGAAAATCAGGAATATATGCAGTATTCCTTCAAGGTGAAAAGAAACGGAGAGATTGTTGAAATAAACGACGCCAAGCTTGATATTGCAAAGGCAGAGGACGGCACAAGCTATGTGATTATGGATTTCGTGGTAAGGGCGCATAAAATCAATTTGGGAAATGTATGCGAATACACCTTCAGAGAAGCTGCAACCTATGGCAGACTGATTTGGATTTCTCTCATAGATTTAATCAGCGGAACATACGGACTGAACGATTTATCAGGTCCTATCGGCACTGTGTCTGCTATTACTCAAACAGTGTCCACTCAGAGCTTTAAAACAAATGTGGTTAATTTTCTTTCGATGATTGCTTTCATAACTATAAATTTGGGTATATTCAATCTTCTGCCCATACCCGCTTTGGACGGAAGCCGAATTGTATTTCTTGTTATCGAGCTTATAAGACGCAAGCCTATGAAGCCCGAGTATGAGGGAATAGTTCATTTTATCGGCTTTGCTGCTCTTATGCTGCTTATGCTTGTGGTAACGTTTAACGATATAGGCAGGCTGTTTGTGAAGTAGATAATAATACTAATACCTGACTGAAAAAGGACAACATTTGCAAATTTTTGCCTATTTTCAATCAGAAATTAGTATAAATCAAGAAGGATTATATATGGAAAAGAAAAAGGTTACAATCGGAAATATTGTTTTAGGTGACGGCAAAATTTATGTTCAGTCAATGTTGAACGTACCCTATGAAGATGTTGAAGGCAACGTTGCACAGGCGGTGGAGCTGGAAAAAGCGGGCTGCGAAATAATCAGAGTTTCCGTACCCACTGTTGATGCTGCACAGCTTATTCCCGCAATAAAAAACAAAATATCCGTTCCTTTAGTGGCGGATATACATTTTGATTATAAAATAGCCCTTAAATGCGCTGAAATGGGAGTGGACAAGCTTAGAATAAACCCGGGAAATATCGGCTCACAGGACAAGGTGAGAGAGGTTTGCAGGGCTTGCAGAATTCATAATATTCCCATAAGAGTAGGGGTAAATTCGGGTTCTCTTGAAAAAAAGCTTTTGGAAAAATACGGCTCACCCTGCCCGGAGGCTTTGGTTGAAAGCGCATTAAATCATGTAAAGCTGTTGGAGCAGGAGGATTTTGAGGACACCGTTATTTCCATTAAAGCCTCCTCTGTTCCCGTTATGATAAAAGCCTACAGGTTATTAAGTTCACAGTGCGGTTACCCTTTGCATTTGGGAGTAACCGAAGCGGGAACGGAGCGAATGGGAGTAATAAAATCCGCCGTGGGAATAGGTTCGCTGCTCTGCGACGGAATAGGCGACACAATACGTGTTTCCTTAACCGAAAATCCCGTGCGTGAGGTAAAGGCGGCTTATGACATATTAACGGCGGCGGGCAGAGGAAAAAATTCCGTTGAAATAGTATCCTGCCCCACCTGCGGAAGAACTCAGATTGACTTAATCGGCTTGGCGCATAAGGTTGAGCAGGCGGTATCAAATATACATAAAAATCTCAAAATAGCGGTTATGGGCTGTGTTGTAAACGGTCCGGGAGAAGCGAGAGAAGCTGATATAGGAATAGCAGGCGGAAAGGGAGAAGGACTTATATTTAAAAAAGGGGAAATTTTGCGTAAGGTTAAGGAAGAGGATTTACTTTCCGCTTTGATTGAAGAAATTGAAAAATTGTGAGTTTTTGAAGTATTTTCAGAGGTGTAAAAGATGTCTAAGAATTTTTTTGATTTAACGGATAACAGGGAATTGGACGAGATTGTGGGAAACGGCGAAGTGTGTTCTATAATTTACAACGAGTTAAGCAAAACTATGCTGATACAGCTTGAAATGGAGGAGGTACCCGAGTCAGGCGCAATTCTTTCCGCAGCCGAGGATTTAAAAAATCGGCTTGACATTAAATCGGTTGAAATATATCCTAAATATCCTTCTGTATTGTTTTCAGCGGAAAAATTATATCATATTATTGATTTGCTGCGTGCTAAGCCTAATTTGAAGGGTAAGATTAACGGCTATCTGAACAATGCGGAAATATCCGAGGGGGACGGAGTTTATGAAATCAGCCTTAAAAACGGCGGGCAGGAAATACTATCGGAATTCAGAATCGACAAAGAGATAGAAAAATATGCAAAAGGCTTTTTTGATACGGAAATCAAGGTAATTTTTGACGGAATTACGGCAGTTAATATTGACAGTCATCAGGAAAAAATCAGATTGGAGGATTCGGAGCTTCCGCCGCCGCCTCCCGAAGCCTATATTCCCGCTCCACCTTCAAAAGAAGAAAAAAAGAAGTATTACAAAGGCGAATACCTGGGCAGAGAAAACGGTCAGCAGCGCAGGTCTAAAGGAATGACTATACATAAAGAGCCTGAAAAAATTTCGCTGTCATTTCAGTCGGAGTTTTTTGAAAGCGAAGCGGAGCTTTTGGCGGGAAAGGAAATAAGCACGCCTCCCACAGCTATGAGCAGTATTTTTGAAGAACAAAAAGATGTAACTATGTGGGGAGAAATTTTCAGCGTAGAGGAAAAAACCGTTAAAAACGGAGAATTTACCATTTTGACCGCTTATTTCACCGATTATACCAATTCTCAAATTTTGCGGTTTTTTACGCCAACCGATAAAGCGGCTGATTACGGCTTTGTGAAAAAAGGAAATATCCTTTTGGTAAACGGCGATTATAAATTTGATGACTATACAAAAGCCAACTATCTTGATCCTAAATCGGTAATGAAAATCAAAAAGCTTGAAAAAAAGGATAATGCGCCTGAAAAGCGTGTGGAGCTTCATCTTCATACAAATATGTCGGATTTGGACGCAATAACTCCCGCTGAGGATTTGGTAAACAGAGCCTTTAAGTGGGGACATAAGGCTGTGGCTGTTACCGACCACGGAAATGTTCAGGCGTTTCCCGATGCTATGAAAGCATTAAGCTCTATAAGAAAAAGCAATCCCGATACGGATTTTAAGGTTCTTTTCGGTATGGAAGCGTATTTTGTCAACGACGGACACTCTCTTGTAGAGGGCTGCACCAACCGCTCCATAAACGACGACCTCATAGTATTTGATATTGAAACCACAGGTCTTTCTCACGTTACCGAAAGAATAACCGAAATCGGCGCAGTAAGACTTCATAATTTAGAGGTAGTTGAAGAATTTAATACCTTTGTAAATCCCGAAAAGCATATTCCCGAAATTATTACCGAATTAACGGGAATAACAGACGATATGGTAGCCGACGCACCTTTGGAAAAAGATGCGGTAAAAAGCTTTTTGGACTTTTGCGGCGACGCTCCGCTGATTGCACATAATGCGGATTTTGATACTTCCTTTATACGCGACGTTTGTGAAAGACATCAAATCAATTATCACAATCCTTATATTGACACGTTAAAATTATGCAAAGCAGCTATTCCAAATAAAAAGAAATACACTCTTGACGCTATGGCGGAGGAGCTGGGCTGCGGCGACTTCAATCATCACAGAGCAAGCGACGATGCAAAAATGCTTGCTATGGTTTTTATTAAGCTGATAGACGTTTCATCAAAAGGACGTGCCATTGAAAAATTAGGCGATTTAAACATTGTATTGGGCAATATCGACGTTAAAAAAATGCCTTCCTACCACCAAATTATTATTGCCAAAAATAACACGGGACTTAAAAACCTGTACAAGCTTATTTCCTTCTCCAACCTTGATTACTTTTATAAAAAGCCACGAATCCCTATGTCCGAGCTTAAAAATCATCGGGAGGGACTGATTATAGGAAGCGCCTGCGAGGCGGGAGAGCTGTACAGAGCAATTTTAAGCGGAAAATCGGAGGAAAGTATTGAGCAAATTGCAAGCTTTTATGATTATTTGGAAATTCAGCCTGTGGGAAACAATATGTTCCTCCTGCGTGAAAACAAGGTAAGCTCCGTTGAAGATTTGCAGAATATTAACAGAAAAATAGTCGCTTTGGGTGAAAAGCTGAATAAGCCTGTTGTGGCAACCTGCGATGTGCATTTTATAGATAAGGAAAACGCCATATTCCGTGAAATAATGCAGACGGGTCAGGGCTATGACGACGCAGCGTATCAAGCTCCCTTGTATTTGCGGACAACCGAGGAGATGCTTGAAGAATTTGCTTATTTAGGCAAAGAAAAGGCTTACGAGGTAGTTATAACCAATACCAACAAGATTGCCGATATGGTGGACGATCTGCGTCCTTTCCCTGTAGGCACATATACGCCCTACATCGAGGGAGCGGAGCAGGAATTACAGGATTTGTGCTGGAATAAGGCTCACGAGCTGTACGGAGATACGCTTCCCGACGTGGTGGAGCAAAGACTTAATAAAGAGCTTACCGCAATTATTAAGTATGGATTTTCCGTGCTTTATATGATAGCCCAAAAGTTAGTAAAAAAATCCAACGAATGCGGTTATTTGGTAGGATCGAGAGGTTCTGTAGGATCTTCACTGGTTGCCACTATGTCGGGAATATCCGAAGTAAACCCGCTGCCGCCTCATTACAGATGCAAAAATTGCCGTCACAGCGAATTTATCACAGACGGCACTGTACAATCGGGATATGATTTGCCGCCCAAAAACTGTCCCGAGTGCGGCGAACCTATGGAAAGGGACGGACACGATATTCCCTTTGAAACATTCCTGGGCTTTAAGGGGGATAAAGCCCCCGATATTGATTTGAATTTCAGCGGCGAGTATCAAGCTCAGTCCCATAGGTACACCGAGGAGCTTTTCGGTAAGGATCACGTGTTTAAGGCGGGTACAATTTCCGCTATTCAGGAAAAAACCGCTTTAGGCTTTGTAAAAAAATATATGCAGGAAAAAGGCAAAGCCTTTAATTTAGCGGAAATGACAAGATTAGCTTTGGGATTTACGGGAGTTAAGCGCACCACCTCTCAGCATCCCGGCGGTATGGTGGTTGTTCCCGACGCATATGAGATATATGACTTTTCGCCGGTTCAAAGACCTGCCGACGATCCCGCAAAGGGAGTTATTACAACTCACTTTGACTTTAACTCCCTTCACGATACTATTTTAAAGCTTGACGAGCTGGGACACGATGTTCCCACTCTTTATAAGCATTTGGAGGATTCAACGGGATTAAAGATTGCTGATATTCCCACATCAGATCCCCAGGTGTTAAGCTTGTTTACTTCCACCAAGGCGCTGCATTTTGAGGAAGAAGATCCTGCGCTGCTGCCGTTAGGCACCTACGGACTTCCCGAATTTGGCACAAACTTCACCATTCAAATGCTGAAGGATTCAAAGCCGAAGCTGTTTTCCGACCTTTTGCAGGTTTCGGGACTTTCTCACGGCACCGACGTTTATGTGGGAAATGCCAAGGATTTAATCGCAAACGGCACTTGCACGATTTCCGAGGTAATAGGAACTCGTGACAATATTATGGTTTATTTGCTGCACAAGGGTCTTGAACCGGGTCTTGCCTTTAAGATAATGGAAATAACAAGAAAGGGAAACGCCAAAAAGCTTTTCACCGACGAAATTTATCAGGCGTTTAAGGACAATAACGTTCCCGATTGGTATGTGCAAAGCTGCTTAAAGATTAAGTATATGTTCCCTAAAGCCCACGCCGCCGCATATGTAACAGGTGCTGTAAAGTTAGGCTGGTTCAAGATAAACCGTCCTTCCGAATTTTACGCCGCAATTCTCACTAAGAATACCGAGAATATAGAAGTAAAAACCGTATTGGCGGGAAAAGCTGCCGTAAAAGAACGCATTCAGCAAATACAAGCCAATAAGGAAGCAAGCCAAAAGGAACAGTCTATGGTTGAAGCTTATTACATTATATATGAAATGCTGAACAGAGGAATTAAATTTTTGCCCGTACATTATTTGAAAAGCGACGCCACAAAATATATGATCGAGGACGGAAATTTAAGACTTCCCCTGCTTGCCGTGGACGGCTGCGGAGAAAATGCCGCTAAGGCTTTAAAGGAAATAATTAACAAAAACGATTTTGTAAGCATTGAGGATATACAAATTCAAGGTGGAATTAACAAAACCGTTATGCAAAAGTTAGAAGAGATGAATGTGTTTGAAGGACTTGACAAAACGGCGCAGATGACTTTCTTTTAATATGATATAGGATTTTTTGGAATATGGAATTTTCGGAGGGTGATAATATGCTTAAGCTTGAGAAGGTAACCGCTAAAAATGTATGGGATATTTTGAAGCTGTCTGTGTTTGATAATCAGAAAAGCTTTGTGGCAAGCAATGATATTAGCATTATCGAAGCCTATACTGCTATAACCGCAAACGGTTATGCTTTTCCTTTCGGAATATATGAAAATGATACGCCTATAGGTTTCTTGATGATAAGCTATGATAAGGACGATTTTTGGGACGACGCTCCCTCCATAGCCAAAAACAATTATTATCTGTGGAGATTGATGATTGATAAATGTTATCAGAATAAAGGTTACGGAAGGGAAGCGGTTCGCCTTGCATTGGATTTTATAAAAACATTTCCATGCGGGAAAGCGGAATATTGCTGGCTGTCATACGAACCCGAAAACAAGATTGCCGGTCGGTTATATCGCTCATTTGGTTTTGAGGAAACAGGAGAAAAGGACGGAGAAGAGCTGATTGCTGTTTTAGAATTATAGCGACAAAAACATTAGCTGCGGTTGTGCAGTGCTGCTGTAGGGAAGTTTGCAAAATGAAAGCAAGGGAAACGTGATAAATGGTAACTTCAAATATAAAGGCAATTATTAAGAGCGATATTCAAAAGGTATGGAACATAGTTTTGGCAGTAGAAAATTACAGCGAATGGCGAAGTGATTTAAGCAAAACGGAATCACTTAACGAAAAGCAGTTTGTTGAGTATACGAAAGACGGCTTCACCACAACATTTACCGTTACAGCGGCTGAACCGTGTAGACGCTGGGAATTCGATATGGAAAACAGCAATATGAAGGGACATTGGATTGGCTCCTTCACTTCAAAGGACAACGAAACGGAAATTGATTTCACAGAGTCCGTAACGGTAAAAAAGCTTTTAATGAAACCGTTTGTAAAATCATTTTTAAAAAAGCAGCAGTCACGGTTTGTTTCCGATTTGCAAAGGGCGGCGGAGCAATAAATTATGATTATTCACAATTCCCGCTGTTTTATGGTGAGAGTTAAGCGGAAAATTCGGATATAATCAAAAAATTTATGAAAGCAGAAGAATATAACCGCTGCAAAGATGTCCCCCGCTTCTAAGGCGGCACGGGTTTATGAGATTTTGCAGGCAAAATCTCTCATCTTAGGTTTAGTGGGGGTAAAATCCCCCACTGAACCTCGAAATTGCTTTGCAAATTCGGCAGCTTGTTTAAGCGGGGCTTTAAAATGCGTATTTTATTTGAAATGGAAAAAAAGGATTATATTCTCGGCGGAAGCTTTTTCAGCAGACCCTCCGCAAGAGCCGTTATCATTAAAGACGGAAAAATAGCAATGGTATACAGCAAGAAATACAATTATTATAAGTTTCCCGGCGGAGGTATAGAAGCCGATGAATGTATGGAAGATGCTTTGATAAGAGAAGTATCGGAGGAAACGGGCTTATGCGTTATTAGAGATTCTATTCGGGAATATGGGCTGGTTCACCGCATTCAAAAAGGAACAAAAGAGGATATTTTTATACAGGATAATTATTATTTTCTCTGTCAGGTGAAAGAGGACACAAAACAGCAGAATTTGGACAAGTATGAAGCGGAGGAGGGCTTTACCCTTGAATATCTTAATCCGCAATATGCAATAAATGTAAACAAGAAAACTGTACTTGATGAATTCACACAGGTAATGTTGGAGCGAGAAGCGCTTGTATTGGAATTGCTGATACAAGAGGGATATTTTGAATGCGGGGGTTAATTATATGAAAATGCCCAAAATGGTATTATTTGATTACGGTCAGACGCTTATTGCGGAACAGAAGTTTGACGGGGTAAAGGGAACGGAAGCCGTTCTGAAATATGCTTTAAAAAATAAGTATCATCTGTCGGCGGAGCAGGTGCAAGCCAAAGCAAACGAAATCAATCGTGAATTCGGAAGATTTGATCCCGAAAAAAGGCACTTATTTCAGATAGAAATACCAAATACAATGTTTACGCCTTATCTTTATGAATCGCTGGGAATAGAGATTGCATTAAGCAACTCTGAAAT
>CAZRRT010000041.1:0-17772 GCA_964602605.1 uncultured Ruminiclostridium sp. | reverse complement strand
AGTCTCATAAACCCGTGCCGCCTAAGAGGCGGGGGACATCTTTGCAGCGGTTATATTAAATCAGCTGATAGTTATTTGCTGTTTAGATTTTAAAGCAATATAAAAAAACCGAAGGGAGCGGTTATGGGTAAGGACTTTAAAAGCCCCGGAAAGAAAATCCCCTATTATGACGGAGAAAATTGCTCTGACTTAAATCTATCGGAATACAAAAAAACAAGGAAAAATCCCAATAATCAAAAAGCTTCAAAGGAAAAGCTGCCTGCCACCGTTGAAGAACAGCTTGCCAAGCTTAAAGAAAGAGGCTGTACCGTCGAGGACGAGGAATATGCCATTTATACCTTAACCAACATAAACTATTTCAGATTGGCTCATTATTTTTCCCTTTATTTGACGGAGGAGGGAAAGTACAGGGAAGGCACAAGGTTTAAAGATGTAATGCAGGTTTACGATTTCGACAGAAAGCTGCGTTCTCTTTTAATGGGAGCATTGGAGCAGATTGAAATTGCTTTGCGGGCGCACTGCTCCAACTATCACGCCATAAAATACGGAGCGACGGGATATTTAAGCGGGCAGAATTTCAGCCACGTGCATAACCACAAAACCTTTTTATCCCGTATCAACCGTTTGATTGAAGCCAACGAGGACAGTCAAATGGTGCAGCATTATCTGAAAAAGCACGGCGGACAGTTTCCCTTGTGGGTTATTATGGAGCTGTTCAGCTTTGGTGGGCTTAATATGTTTTATTCGGATTTAAAGCCGCAGGACAAAATGGATATTGCAAAAAAATATTACAAAACCTCTTCCGGCGATTTGGAAAATAAGCTGCATAAAATGACGGAGCTGAGAAACCACTGCGCCCACTACCACCGCCTTTATGATTGGGAAATAGGGGATATTCACAGTGCGGAGGGCAGCGTCTTTGACTACATACTTATTATGAAGGAGCTGTACAATAACGGCGGAAAGTTCAGAGAGGATTTTATACGTCCCTTCAGGCGGCTTTATTTCGATTATACCAACGAGGTGGACTTGTCTATGCTGGGATTTCCCGAAAATTGGCTGGATGTTCTTTTGGAGGGCATAGCAAGCAATTCCCTTATAAAAGCCGAAAATAATACTTGAAAATATATATAAAAATTAGAGTAGAACAAAAGCCTGTGAGAACAAAAATCAATATCCGATAATATCGGAGAAGGAGCGGGCTATGCAGAATGAAATCGATCAGGAATATAACACTAAGTTGGCGGAGGTGTACTCCGAAAAGGATTTGGCTGTTTTAAAAAAGTATATCAAAAAGCACTTTGGAAAGGAAGAATCGGTTTACAGGGACAGTATGTATTCCGATATAAGAGTGGATATTTCCATTATACCGCCTAAATTGGGAAAGCCGTTTTTTACCCTTGTTACAGAGGGCTTAGGGGCGCACGTTATGAAAGAGCAACGACCCGACAAGCCCGAAAGCTCCTGCCGCTGCGAGCTGATAATAACCTTAAACAAAAGCTGGCATTTGGAGGAAAAAAGCGAGGAATGGTATTGGCCTCTCCATATGCTGAAGGACGCAGCAAGAATTTTGGCGGAAAAGGACAAGGCACTGTACATAGGCAAAACCGTTGAAATGAAAAAGCGGTACGACCCCTTGAATAAGTTTTGCGGCGGAATATTGGCGGAGCAGGAGGTAGACATAACCGAGTCAAACGAGCAGTGCATACTTACCGACAAAACTCCCGTTATGTTTTATCAGTTTATTCCCTTGTTCAGCTCCGAATTGAAATACAAAAAAGACCACGGCGGAGATCCTTTGCTGAAAATGCTAAAGGAAAACTCTCTTAATTTGGTTTATGAGGTGGATTTGGAGAGAAGAAGCATAGTTTGAGATAATTTTAATAAAAAAATACGCTCTCGTAAATTGGGAGCGTATTTTTAATTTGCTAAATATTTGTGATATATCATTTCCAACAACTTAATTGCAAAAAAAAATAAACGCCAAAAAATTGACGTTTAAGTTAATATGTGTTATCGTTATCAAAAAGATTTTTTGCCAATCAAACATAAAAATACGCTCCCTAAATTGAGAGCGTATCAGTTGCCCGCTTACGGGCTGGTGGAAGTTATAGGGCTCGAACCTATGACCCTCTGCTTGTAAGGCAGATGCTCTCCCAGCTGAGCTAAACTTCCTTTTAAAGCCGTTAAGCTGTATTCTTGACGGCTTTATTATTATACACTGTTATTGGAGATTTGTCAAGGGATATTTGGGAATTTTTAAAAACAGGCTGATTTTTTTCGGATAAAGCGGTTTAAGGAGTATTTGCTATCTTTCAATGCCATATAAAGCATAAAATTCCTCAATATCCTCGTCGCCGGTTACTAATTGTGCAAAATGCAGCTTTTTATCGGAGGGAGAGTAAAAGCCTATTGTTTTTTCGCCTGTGCAGACGCTTGACTCGGTTTTAATATCCTCTTTTGTAAAGCCTGTGGGAATGGGCTGTGTTTTTATCTTTTTCTTTTTCATTTTACGCTCTTTTTTCTTGTGCGGGAATATCGCATTTGTTAATTTACTTGTATAACCGCTGTGATGATTCCTGCCGAACACTGTTTTTTAATGCAGAAACAGCACATTTCCAAATATAACGGTTGATTGAAAAATCTCAATATTCCGCATTGCCCACTGTTCTTGGGAAAGGAATTGCGTCCCTGATATTTCCCACGGCGGTGATATACATAATCAGCCGCTCAAATCCCAAGCCGAAGCCTGCGTGCTTTGTGCCGCCGAAACGTCTTAAATCAAGATACCACTGATAATCGTCGGGGTTAAGTCCCAACTCCTCCATTCTCTTTAACAGCACGTCAAGCCGCTCCTCACGCTGACTGCCGCCTATTATCTCGCCAACTCCCGGTACAAGCAGGTCCACTGCCGCAACGGTTTTTCCGTCGTCGTTTTGGCGCATATAGAAAGCCTTTATTTCTTTTGGATAGTCGGTGACGAACAAGGGCTTTTTAAATACCTGCTCCGTTAAGTATCTCTCGTGTTCGGTCTGCAAATCCGCTCCCCAATATACGGGATACTTAAACTGATCCTTGTGCTTTTCAAGAATTTCCACAGCTTCGGTATAGGTTACCTTTGCAAAGTCGCTGTTTACTATATCGTTAAGGCGGTTAATAAGCTCCTTGTCGTAAAAATCGTTGAAGAACTTCATTTCATCGGGGCATTTTTCCAATACTGTTTTAAGCACGTATTTAATCATATCCCTTGCCAAATCCATATCGTCCTGCAAGTCGGCAAAGGCGATTTCCGGCTCAATCATCCAAAACTCCGCCGCATGACGGGTGGTGTTGGAGTTTTCCGCTCTGAATGTGGGACCGAAGGTGTAAATATTTCCGAAAGCCATAGCCATAGCTTCTCCCTCTAACTGTCCCGATACGGTAAGGGCGGTGGGCTTGCCGAAAAAGTCTTTGGAGTAGTCTATTTTTCCCTCCTCTGTTCTTGGCGGATTGTCCATATCCAAGGTGGTAACTCTGAACATCTCTCCCGCACCCTCGCAGTCGCTGGCGGTGATAAGGGGTGTGTTTACGTATACAAAGCCTCTCTCGTTAAAAAAGCTGTGTATTGCGTATGCGGCAACGCTTCTTACTCTCAGCACCGCTCCTATGGTGTTGGTTCTTGCTCTCAAATGGGCGATAGTACGCAGGTATTCAAGGGTGTGGCGCTTTTTCTGCAAGGGGTATTCGGGGGGAGCGATTCCCTCGATTGTAACCTTTGAAGCGTGTATCTCAAAAGGCTGTTTTGCCTCGGGAGTAAGCAGCAGTGTTCCTTCAACTGTTACTGCGCTGCCTACTCCCAATTTGCCGATTTCCTTAAAGTTATCTAACTTATCCTCTTCAAAAACGATCTGCACTCCTTTAAAGCCGCTGCCGTCGGACAGCTCCATAAATCCAAAGGACTTGCTGCCTCTAACGGTTTTTATCCAGCCGCAGACGGTGAGGCTTGCGTTGTTTTCGGGGGTGTTTTTGTACAAATCCGCAATTTGTGTTCTTGCCATTTTTTGCTCCTTTCGGGGGTTGTTGCCCGTATTTTTGATTTTGCTTTTATTTGACGTTTTATTGTTGGAAGATTATTATATTATTATATAGTATAACACTATTTTTGATTTTTTTCAACTTTTATTTTAAGACAGATTTTTACTTTATACCTGTAACATTTTCAAATAAAATCTGTGTATATAAGTGAAAAGGAAAGTATACTTAATTTTTCAAAGCTTTTCAGAGGTGAAACAATGACAGACAGCGATATTATAAAATTGCTATTTGCCCGTGACGAGGGCGGCATAAAGGCGCTTTCGGACAAGTATAAAGGCTACTGCACCGCAATAGCTCTGAATATAATCGGAATAAAAGAGGACGCAGAGGAGTGTGTAAACGATACTTTTTTAAAAGCGTGGAATCTTATTCCGCCAAACGATCCCAAGATTTTATCCGCTTTTTTGGGGAAGCTTGTTAGGAACTGCGCCATAAACAATCTGAATATGAATTTGGCGGGCAAAAGAGGGGGAGGAAACACAGGGCTGATTTTGGAGGAATTGGAGGAGCTTATTCCATCAAAATCTTCTGTTGAACAGGAGCAGGAGCAAAGAGAAATGATTTCCGAGATAAACGGATTTCTGCATACCTTGTCGGAGCAAAAGAGAAACATTTTTATCTGCCGCTATTGGTACTGCGACAGCGTAAAGGACATCGGACAGCAGTTCGGCTTGTCGGAAAACAATGTTTCCGTCACCTTGAACCGTATACGGAAAAAGCTTAAAGCCTATTTGGAAAAAAGGGGGTATTAAGATGAAAAAGGAAGATTTATTTAAGAATATCACAGATATTGACGATGATTTAATTGCAAATGCAAAGCCCAATTTTGAGAATAATGAAAATAATGCAGTAGAGCCTACTATTATTCATATTAAGGAGGGCAAAAGAAAATTTAATACGAAAGCCTTGATTACAGCAGCCGCCTGTCTTGCTTTAATAGGTGTGGCGGGAACTGTAATAGGGGCTAATTATCGCAACAGCAATATTAAAACCGATTCGCCTGCTCAAAGCGGAGATAATACAAACGCTCCCGGTCAGACGGGGGACAAATCCGATCCCGCTGCCACAGATTCCGCTCCCACCGATTCCGCTCCAAAGTTAGAAAAGATAGCAGACTATGGCAGCGGTCTTTCCTCCGACAATGCTCCCTTTGACGATGTTACCTTTGAAATGGCAGAATTTCCGGGTGTTGTGTTCAACTATATTATGGGAGAAAGAAGCGATAAGCACGGACTTTATGTAAACGACAGCCCAAATATGGTCGAGGGTCAGTTAGGCAATCATATATGGGGCGGCGCAGGAGTTTTCATTACAAAGCTGTATTTGCTGGATTTAAACAATGACGGAAAAAGAGAGCTTTGCGCAGAAATCCATACAGGCTCGGGAATAGACTACACTTGGGTTTATGTTTGGGATTATGCCAACCAAAAGGTCTATACTCCGGGAACAGAGCCTGACGGTATTATCGATGATATAGATAGTGCGCCTGACGACCTTGCAGAACAGCTTAATCACGAATTTTGGCTTGTGGAAAGGGACGGAGAGCCGTATCTTTTGGAAACCGAGTTTACAATGGATAATTCTATGGGCAATATAATAAGCGATAAAAAGCTTTCCCTTGATTTGATGCATGTTTATTCCAATGAAAATCCTCAGCCTATCCCCGAGTCCATTGAAATAATTACGGATATTGAAATGGGCAAATATGACGCCGCAATCTTTACTATGCCCGAATTTCCCGAATTTATATTCACCTTCCGGGACAGGAATGATCCTGATCAGCCCTTGGGCTTGGAGATAAGCAACGAAGCTACGGGTGAAATCGAGCGGTTATGGGGCGGCGAGCAAGGTATAACAAAAATATACCTTACAGATCTTAACAATGACGGCTATCGTGAGCTTTGTATGGAGATTCGCAATGGTCAGGGAATAAATCAGCGCTCCTTTATATATGTTTGGGATAAGCACAGCGGACAGGAATACGAATTAAATTACACCGACGAGTACGATTATTATGTAACTTTTTCGGACGAAGTGCTGATGACGATTAAAATGCAGAGAAGCGGAGATTTGGATTATGAAAAATCACAGCTTGATTTGAATGATATGGAGAAAGTAAAAGTCTTAACAGCACAATGAACAGCGGCAATTTTTTCGACGATTTTTAAATAGCATAAACAGCTAAATTACGCAAAACCAATTATGCTTTATCTAAGCAATTCTATCCGATTGTTTTCAATCACTTAGGATAATTCCGTAATCAATAAAAACCCGATTTTTGTTTCTTGGAAACGAAGGTCGGGTTTTTGATTTATATATTAAATTGTATCTCCCTGTTGTATACAGCAAAATGTACATATTATTTAAATACTAACGCAAAACTTTATAAATATTGCACAATGGTGAAAACATTAAGGGTTTTCGTTAAAAACGACGAATAAAAAACGTAAAATTTTTAAAAAAAACAAAAAATCGACTTATTTTCAAAAGGTTACAAAACGGTAACAAAATTGTTACGGAAAAATTTTGTTTACTTTGTACAATTTAAGGTGTTAGTTTTATTTGACATTTCCCAAATAATCAAGTATACTCTTGTTAAAGCCAAAAAAACTGTATTTTGAATACGTTTACTATTATATAAATATTTTGCTTGTACTATTATTACAGCTGTTACTGCTGTTACAACATTTTAGATAGCGGAGGATTTATGAAAGTAATATTTCTCAGAAAAGTCCAAAACGTAATCGAGAAAATCTATTCAAAGAAAAATATTTTAAAGCATCATACATTATTCGGCTTGTTTTTGGGATTTGCTTCTTTAAGCGTAATGTTTCTTATGACCGGTGCGCTTTATTTCAGAAACGAAGCCAGAATATACGACGGCGGCAATGTTATACGCACCTTTACAATGTATGATGAATTGGACGAGATTTTAGACGAACAAAAAATCACTCTCGGCGAATACGACAGAGTAGATTTCGGGGGAGTTAAGAACGGCGAAGCAAATATCGTAATTCACCGCTCCCTGAATATACCTGTTGTTGCCGACGGAAAAACAGTATTGGTTGAATGCGCATACAATGAAACGGTACAGGACATTTTAAAGCGCACCGATATTGTTTTGGAGGATCAGGACGTGGTTGAACCCGATGTTGATACCCAATGCTCACAGCTTACACAGGTGGAAATCCACAGAGGCTATCCCGTGTACGTAAAGGCTGACGGCACAACAAAGGAATTAGCCGCATACTACCAAACCGCAGAGGAAATTCTTAAAAGAGCGGGCATTGTATTAAAAGAGGACGACTGCATAGACTGCGATTTTGACAAGGTTCTTAAAGAGGGAGATACTGTTACCGTTACAAGAATCAGATACGAAAAAGCGGAAAGCTATGAGGTTATACCTTATAATACCATAACCCAAACCAACAACCTTGTTTCTATGTATTCCACAGAGGTTACCCAAAAGGGAGAAACAGGCACACGCACCAATGTAAGCCTTATAAAGTACGTTGACGGCAAAAAGGAAAGCGTAACTGCGGTAAGCTCCTCGGTAACAAAAGAGCCGATTGCGGAAATAGTCAGCACAGGCACGGCTTTAAAAACCCCTTACAGCAAAAAGGACAATGCGGATCTAAAGCTTGAAAACGGCTTGCCCGTAAATTACCAAACCGTTCTCACAGGCAAATCCTGCGCCTATACCGCAAGCAAGGGCAGCGGAACAGCCAGCGGAAGAAAGCTTGAAATAGGCACTGTGGCAGTTGATCCTTCGGTTATTCCCTATGGATCCGAGCTGTATATAGTAAGCTGCGACGGAAGCTATGTTTACGGCTACGCAATAGCTGCGGACACAGGCGACTTAACCGCTCACGGCGTTTTGGTGGACTTATATATGGGCAACAGCGAGGACTATTATTACACCTCTTTGAATTACGGCGCAAAGCAGGTTAACGTTTATGTTCTCTCTTGGGGCGCATAAGATTTGGCATATTAGTTAGTATAAATAGGACTGTAAATTTTGCAGTCCTTTTTGTTTTGGTCTTTTTGGATGAGATAATGCTGTGTGACAGCTTGGGGGATTGGGATAATGTTTGTTTGGAGCGGTTTCGGAAAGGTTGAATAAGATTTTGTTAGGGCAGCTTCAAAAGGCAAGAATACAGATTCTCGGAACAGTTTCAGTATAGTTTTGTCGGAAAAGTTTCAGAAGCCGAGAATAAAGTTTTTCTGAACAGTTTTAGAATATAAGGATAAAACTTTAGAAACTGAATTGTAATTCAAGCAGGATTTTTACTTGAACTCAATTTAAGCAGCAAGTTGGTGCAAAACAGCATAACAGCAGAACATTGTAATTTGCAAACCCTTATCCTCTCGGCTTGTACGCAGATTTCAACCGAAATTTGTATATAATGACGAATTTTTAAAAACCGAAATTTGAAGCCACCGTAAATTTTACAAATGCTGTAAACGCTTATTTGATTTGTTTGTAATCCATTACATAGAATAATACAACATATTGTATATAGTGCTGACTGAATAAACGAAATATTCCTGATTTTAAGAAAATAAAGCGCAGAAAAGGTTAACTGTTTTCATATTTTTGTTTATAATGTAGTTAAAACTCTTTAATTTAAAAAATTTTTTATGAAATCTTGACATATTAAAATTACTTTGATATAATTGAAATATATAAGTGACAGCTGTGTGTAAAACTATGATGAAAATAAGAAATCGGCGAAATTTAGCGCCGCAAAGCCGTCCGCTCAGCTTGATAAAATCGACAAAAAAGCTGTTATAAGCCGATTTGCCGTTTTGATAAGCAAAATTTAACAATTTGTGCATATTTTACAATACAGGAAATTAAGAAATTATCGGATAATATTAAAAATTACTTCTCTCATAGGAACGGTAAATATGTCAGTGATATTAAAAGCCGAAAATGTTTCAAGGAGATTTAAAATCGGCGACGGAAGCACGGTTCACGCACTTGAGGGCGTAAATTTGGAGATAGAAAGCGGAAAGCTTGCGGTTTTAAGAGGACGCTCAGGCTCCGGAAAAACCACTCTTATAAATATATTGGGCGCATTGGATAATGCGGACGAGGGAAAGGTTTATTTTGAGAACACCGACCTTTCAAGCCTTAACTCCTCACAGCAGGATATGCTCAGGCGCAGGGATATGGCGTTTGTGTTTCAGTCTGTGGCTCTTATCTCAACTATGACCGCTTACGAAAATGTGGAGTTCGGTTTAAGGCTTGCGGGAGTTCCCCTGGCCCAAAGAAGCGGCAGAGCAAAGGAATGTCTTACCCGTGTGGGGCTGGAAAAGCGTATGAACCACCGTCCCGGCGAGTTATCGGGCGGAGAGCAGCAGAGAGTTGCCATAGCAAGAGCGGTGTGCCATAAGCCAAAAATAATCTTTGCGGACGAACCCACGTCAGCACTTGATATGCCTACGGGACTGGCGGTTATGAAGCTGTTCAGAGATTTCATAAATTCGGAGGGAGTGACTATTGTTATGACCACCCACGACGAGGCTATGATGGAGCTGGCAGATAAGGTTTATATGTTGGAGGACGGAAAAATCTGCTGCTGATTTAATACCGATTGTCAATCCCGCCGCAGACAGACATATATACTTGCAGCTTGTAAACATCGTAATGCGGGATTTACATTGTTTTTTGAAAATCACAACAGCATAATATTACATAAACATAATACCTTTTATTCAATCAATAGATATTACATAAAGCTAAGCAGGTGATTTTATTCCTAAAAAAGTTATGTTAGCACCTCCCGATTCGGTTATGGTAAGGTGCGAGAACTTAGTTAAGATATATAAATCCGAGGGCGTGGAGGTTATGGCGCTTCAGGGGCTTGACCTTACCGTGGAGCGGGGAGAACTTATGGCTATAGTAGGCGCTTCAGGCTCGGGAAAATCCACTCTTCTCAATATGTTGGGAGGACTTGACAAGCCCTCGGCAGGCAGCCTTTTCATTGACGGAAAGGATATGCTGAAATTTAACGAAAAAGAGCTTATTTCATATATGAGAGATACCGTGGGATTTGTGTGGCAGAACAACGCAAGAAATCTCATACCATATCTTACGGCAGAACAAAACGTTGAGCTTCCAATGCTGTTAAAAGGCTCGAAAAACAGGCGGCATCGTGCGGAAATGCTTTTGGAGCAGGTGGGGCTTTCGGAACGAAAAAATTCCCTTTTATCCCAAATGTCGGGCGGAGAACAGCAGAGAGTTGCAATAGCAATCGCCTTGGCAAACAATCCCCGACTGCTGTTGGCAGACGAACCCACAGGCGCAGTTGACACCAAAACCGCCAAAATGGTTTTGGACGTGTTTAAGAAAATCAATAAAGAGCTTGGAGTTACCGTTATAATAGTAACTCACGATGTGAATTTATCAAAATCCATTGACCGTGTTGTTTCCATAAGGGACGGAAAAGCCGCAACGGAGATGGTAAGAAAGCATTCCCTCGATGAAATCCAATCTCTTGACGCTTTATCCGAAAAATCACAAGCAGGCGAAAGCTTGTCCGATTTGGATGAAACCGCTCGTGAAGAATTGGCGGTGTTGGACAGAGCAGGCAGAGTTCAGCTTCCCAAGGAATACCTTTCCGCCATAGGAGCAAAAGCGGGAGGAAAGGTAAAAATGGAATTGGAAAACGACAAAATCGTAATCAGCAGAAATTAAGCAAATATCAATATGGGTATGCTTTTATTCAGCTGAAATCTGACATTTGTTTAAAGCTGATATGCGGGAATATCAATTATAAGCAAAGCAATAATTAAGCAAGATAAATATAATGCGGAAATAAAACAAGCGACAAACAAATTTCCGCCATAACACAAACTTCCTTTTATCCGACAATAAGTCGTAAAAATATTGCTAAAAACCGATAGGACTATGTTAGGGGCAAAGTAAATTACAATAATCTTTAGCCTTAACAGTCCGAAAATTCATCAAGAAAGGTGGATAAAACTTTGGCACTAATGAAAAACAAGCTGAAAAAATTGTTGGCCTTGACTCTTTCGGTAAGTATTTTGGCGACAATGCCAATTTATGTCAGTGCCGACAGCGGAGATGCAGCCCAAACGACAAAACCCGACGCAGCGGCGGATTCGGAGTCTTCCATAAACGAATCCCTTGTTGCGGGTCTTAGCCGTGACGACGCTTACTCCCACTACCTCAGCAAGTACGCAGACCAGGCTCGTCCAAAAACGGAAGTTGTAATCAACGCAAAGGATTATAAATCTCTGTACAAGGACGAAAACGGAAACGACTCCGGCGCAGAGGTGAAAGAGCTTGAAGGCGAAAAAGACGTTTTGGTATGGCCAAACCACGGCGGCTCGGCAGACTTTGAGTTTACGGTAGATGAAACAGGCTTATACAACCTTGAAATGTTCTACTACACCTTGTCGGGCAGCAATACGGTAATTGAATACGCTATGAAGTTGGACGGAGAATACCCCTTCTCCGCAGCAAAGACATTTACCTTAGACCGCTATTGGGTGGATAAAAACCCCATTACGCAGGACAGCCGTGACAACGATATTCGTCCCGGACTTAAAGAATACGATATGTGGGTTACTTATCCCATAAAGGACAAGGAAGGACTGTTTAACGCTCCTTATTCCTTCTATCTTGAAAAGGGCAAGCACACCTTAACACTTACGGGTATCAAGTGCAACATAGGTCTTAAAACAATGACCTTTAAGAACTATGACGAAGTACCCAAATATGAAAAGCCCTCTCAATCCGATTTGGAAAGCACTCCCGCTATTACCGGCGAGAATTTTATCGGCACAAACACTATCTTTGTACAGGGCGAAAACAATCTTTACAAAACCGCTTCCACACTTTACGCTACCAGCGACCGTACAGAGTGCCTTGTAAGTCCCTCACACCCCACAAAGCAGCGCTACAACACAATGGGACAGGGTACGTGGAACAAGGCTACACAGGCGGTTACATACGAGATTAACATTCCCGCCGACGGCTATTACGCTTTCAGCTTTAAGGTAAGACAAAACGTAATGAGAGGATTTTACTCCAATCGCCGCATAAGCATTGACGGAGTAGTCCCCAATCAATATTTTGACGACGCATTGTTCCCTTATGACAATAATTGGTACACAAGAGGAATTTATGACAGCGACGGAAACGACGTTTACGTTTACCTCACCGCAGGAAAGCATACCTTGACAATGGAAGTTATTCCGGGCGAAATCGGCGAGATTATGCAAAGACTTGACGATTTGGTATATGAGCTGAACTATTATTACAGACGTATATTGATGATCACAGGTCCTGAGCCGGATCCCTACACCGATTATTATGTAGACACCGCAATTCCCGAGCTTATCCCCTCCTTCCAAAGAATTATTAACTCTCTTTATGAGGAAAAAGCCAATATAGAGCGTTTGGGTTCAGGCTCTGAGGCCTCCACTCTCGAAACGGTGGCAGTGGTTTTAAAACGCTGCATTAAGAAAAAGGACGATATTCCCGTTACCGCAAGCACCTTAAAGGACTATATCGCTTCCCTTTCCGCTTGGATGAGAGATTACAGAGATCAGCCCTTGGAAATTGACTACTTGGAAGTCAGAACTGTTCACGAGAAGCCCTCAAGAGCAACAGGAAACTTCTTTGAAAACTTTGCGTTCGGCTTTAACGCATTTATCGGTTCTTTCTTTGAGGATTACAACTCCATTTCCGAAAATACCGACGAAACCTCCCTTAAAGTGTGGATCGGTCTTGCAAGAGATCAGGCTATGGCTATTAAGGAGCAGGTAGACAGTGACTTTAACATCAACCACCCCGGAATTTCAGCGTCAATCAGCCTTGTTGTAGGCGGTATACTTGAAGCTACATTGGCGGGAAAAGGTCCCGAGATCTCACTGTTTACAGGCGGTGACTTCCCCATTCAGTTAGCCGCTCGTGATTTGTTGGTGGATCTTACCAAATTCCCCGACTATGACGAGGTTTCAAAAAGATTTTCACCTAATATAACAAAGCTTTATCAGTACAGAAACGGAATTTACGGCTTGCCAATCGAGCAGTCGTTCCCAATGATGTTCTACCGCACCGATATATTAAGCGAGCTTGGAATTACCGACCCTCCCGAAACGTGGGATGATTTGGTGGATATGATAAAGGTGTTCCAGCGTTCATATCTTGACGTGGGTCTTATGACTCCCGCAGCGGTAACCACCAGCTCCGTATTTGACGCAGGCGATACCTTTGTAATGCTTATGCTGCAAAGAGGTCTGAATATTTACAACGACGATTTGACCGCCACAAACTATGACAAGGAAGCAAGCCTTGAAGCATTTAAAATGTGGACGGAATTTTACACTGTACACGCTTTGGATCAGACCTATGACGCTTTCTCACGTTTCAGAACAGGCGAAATGCCCATACTTATCCAAAACTACACCTTCTATAATCAGCTTTCGGTATCAGCACCTGAAATAAAGGGACTTTGGAACTTCACCTTAGTACCCGGCACACGTCAGGAGGACGGTTCGGTAAATCATACCTGCAACTCCGCTTCCTCAGGCGCATTGATATTCAATAAGGTTTCCAACCAAAATGCCGCATGGGATTTCATCAAGTGGTTTACCTCCACTGACGCACAGGTTGAGTACGGCAGAACGGTTGAAGCTCTTATGGGACCTTTGGGAAGATTTGCCACCGCCAATACGGAAGCGTTAAGGCAGCTGCCCTGGTCCACCTCCGAAATAGCAAAGATTACGGCGCAGATGAGCCAAACAGACGAAGTACCCATTATCCCCGCTTCCTACGCTACTACTCGTCACACCAAGAACGCATTCAGAGCGGTAGTAAACGAGGGCGGCAATGCAAGGTATTCGCTGACCAGCTACAACCGAGATATTAACGCCGAAATTATCAGAAAGAACGAAGAGCTTTCCTCTTTCGATAAATAATTTTCGGAAAACACAAAAGCTAATTAAAATTCCCCAATACCGATTTTTATTTTAATATAATCAATAAAGCACGCAAGCTGCACAAACGCTTTATTGTTAAAAATCTTAAAATCGGTATCGGGAGATTAAAGCAAGGAGGAATCAGATTGGCAATCAGAGCTAACGAGGAGGTACTGCATATAGAGGACGACAAGTTCCGCTATACCCTCCGAGAAATGAAACGCAGCAGCGGACTTTATCTGCTGATGGCGCCGTTCTTCATTTTATTTGCAATCTTCACCTTTGCACCGGTTGTAATGTCGCTGCCGATGGGCTTTACGAATTTCAATATGGTGCAGGCTCCTCAATGGATAGGCTTAAACAACTTTTATGCGCTGTTCTTAGAGGACGAGGTTTTCTTAAAGGCAGTTCAAAACACCTTGATTTTTGCGATCATAACCGGTCCTATAAGCTATGTGCTTTGCTTCCTGCTGGCGTGGTTAATTAACGAAATGCCGGGTGCTTTGAAAACAATATTCACATTCATCTTTTACGCACCTACCCTTGCGGGTAATATTTACACCACATGGCAGCTTATATTCTCAGGCGATACTTACGGTATAGCAAACGCTTACCTGATGAACTTGGGAATCACAAAGGGAGCTATTCAGTGGCTCACCGACGCAAACTACATATTCGGAGTAGTTGTGGTGGTACAGCTTTGGATGGCTTTAGGCGCAGGCTTCCTTTCCCTTAGAGCGGGACTTCAGGGTATACCCCGTGACCGTTACGAGGCGGCGGCAGTTGAAGGCGTAAAGAACCGTATGCAGGAGCTGCTTATGGTAACAGTACCTGCTATGGGTCCTCAAATGCTGTTTGCGGCGGTAATGCAGATAGTTTCTTCCTTTACGGCAGGCGATGTGGGACGTTATCTTACTTCCTTCCCCTCCACCGACTATGCAGCCCATACTATTATGACTCACGCCTTTGACTACGGCACCATAAGATACGAAATGGGTTATGCGGCGGCAATATGCTTCGTATTATTCGGAGTAATGCTGCTTGCCAACTGGGGCATTAAGAAAATATTGGGCAAATACCTTGATTAAAATTAAGAGATTGACAATTACGGCAATTTAACCCCGGTAATTGAAAATATATTTGACGTTGGCAAAAATCTCAAAAAATCTCAGATAATCTCTTAATAAAAAATAATAAATCGAAAGGACGGCAGTCATGAGGGTTAAAAAATCCAGAAAAAAATACGGCGGCTCAAGGGGCGGCGATATAGCCATTTTTATCCTGCTTGTATTGGTAGGACTGTTTATGCTGTTCCCCATATACCTGTCCATAGTTCAATCAATAAAACCTTCACAGGAATTGTTCCTGTTCCCTCCCAAGCTGTATGCAATCGCTCCCACAGGTCAGAACTTTGTGGATTTACTTAATACCGCTTCCAATATGTGGGTTCCCTTTTCCAGATATATCTTTAACTCAGTGCTTGTGGCTATAGTGGTAACGGTGTGTCAGATACTTTTCTGCTCCTTTGCCGCATATGCGCTTTCAAAAGCTAAATTCCCGGGACAAAAAGCACTGAACAAGATCATAGAGGTTGCATTGCTGTTCACCTCCTCTGTTATGTTTATTATGCAGTATATGGTAATGGCAACCTTGGGACTTATTGATACGTATTTCGCAATTACACTTCCTTACATCGCATCTCCAATGGGACTGTTCCTTATGCGTCAGTTTATGGGACAGATTCCCGACGCAATTATAGAGGCGGCAAAGCTTGACGGCGCAGGACATTTGAGAACCTGCTGGCAGGTGGTTATGCCAAACGTTAAGCCTGCCATTATGACATTGATGATATTTGCATTCCAAGGCGCATGGCAGGTTACAGGCTACGCCTTCATCTACAGTGAAGAGTTAAAGCCTCTGCCCACAGTTATGCAGAATATTTCCGCAGCAGGTATTGCCCGTGCGGGCGTTGCGGCGGCGGCGGTAGTTGTCACAATGATTCCTCCTATTGTAATATTCCTTTTCTGCCAGAGCAACGTTATGGAAACAATGGCTCAAAGCGGTATGAAGGACTAATGAGTTTAATAGGATAACAAGTAAATGATAATCCAAACCAAATATATTACAGAAAGGAATGAATATCAGTGCCGTTATCAAAAAAAATCTGCGCCGCAGCAGCAGCCGTAGCCATAGCAGTAACCGCTGCTGCCCCAATAACCTATGCGGACGAACCCTACAACGGATATAACTACAACTGGTGGAACGATCCCGTTCCCTCCCAAAACGGCTATGTTGTATCCAACGTGTATACAGGCGTGGATATTGGCGTAGGATCTTTTAACGAAATCAGCGATATGTTTGTGGATAACGAAACGGGAAAATTTTACTTGGTTGACAGTAAAAACAACCGTATAATTATCACAGATAAAAATATGAAAGAGGGAAAGGTTCTCGATACCATAAAGTATGGAGATAAGTTCCCCGAAAGCAAAAGCAAGGTAAAAAACACCAAATTCAACACCCCCTTGGGAGTTTTCGTAGCTCATAAGGAAGACGACACTATCATTTACATAGCAGACTCAATGAACGAAAGAGTTGTTGCCTGCTATGAGGACGGAACGGTCTTCTTTGAGTATACAAGACCAACGGGAGATCTGTACGATGAGGGTACCTCCTTCCGACCCAAAAAGGTTATCGTGGACAACGCATTCAACGTATATATCGTTATCCCCGCAATAACAAACGGTATGGTACAGTTCAGCGTAGACGGTGCTTTTAACGGCTTTTACGGCGCAAACCGTGTCGAAACAACAGCTGAGGTTTTGCAGAACGCCTTTTACCGTCTGTTTATGACTCGTGAGCAGATGCAGAAAAGAAGAAGAGCGGTTGCCATTGAAATCTCCAACTGCGACATAGATGACAAGGGCTTTATCTACACCGTAACAGCTTCAAAAAACGCAACCACCGACATTCTTAAAAAGCTTAACCCCTCAGGCGAGAATATTTACCTCAATATGGGCTTTGACAATATGAATTTTGGCGATATTCCCGTTTACTATAAGGGAAAAACCTATGCTCCGGCAATAGACGACGTGGAAATCGACAAAGATGAAAACGTATTCCTGCTTGACTTTGAGCAAAAGAGAATTTTCCAATACTCCAACGAGCTTGACCTTGAATTTATCTTTGGCGGATTGGGAACTCAAAAGGGACTGTTTACCTCTCCCACGGCGGTTGAAACATATGAAGGCAAGGTTTATGTATGCGACGACCGTAAAAACAACATAACCGAATTTAAGCTTACCGAATTTGGCGAAATGGTTCACGACGCAGTTGAAAAATTCAACAGAGGTCTTTATATGGAGGCGAAAGAGCCTTTTGAAGAGATTATTTTAAGGGACTCCAACTATTGGTTCGCTTATATAGGTCTTGGCAATGCTTATTACACCATGGGCGACAACGAAACCGCTATGAAGTATTTCTATATGAACAGCAGAGGCGGTTACAACAGAACCTTTAAGGAATACCGAATGGAAATGGTCAGAAAGTATTTCAACATCTTTATGATAGGACTTTTGGTTCTCATAGTTGTGGCGGTGGCAGTATCAAAAATTGTCAAAGTCCTTAAAAAGAACAAAAAAGATAAAGACGCAAAAGGAGGTGTTGCATAATGAGATTTGATCTTGATATGCCCGCTTGGAAATGGCCCTTCTATGTTGCAAAGCACCCCTTTGAAGGCTT
>CAZRRT010000040.1:0-17864 GCA_964602605.1 uncultured Ruminiclostridium sp. | reverse complement strand
TTAAAGAGCAGCTTAAACAAGCTGCCGAAATTGCAAAGCAATTTCGAGGTTCAGTGTGGGATTTTACCCCCACTGAGCCCTATGATGAGAGACTTTGCTTGCAAGGTCTCATAAACCCGTGCCTACTAAGAGGCGGGTTACATCTTTGCTACGGTTATATTATTTATCGGAAGGATCTCCCCTGCGGGCGGTTTGTGTAAAATAAGTTCCTTTTAACAGCAGCTTTGAGGGTGTTACCTTTGACAAAAAGGAAATAAGCTTTATGCCGTTTTGAGGAATTATAACCGTTTGTCTTTTGAACATCTGATCTAAAGCATATTCCGCTGTTTTTGCCGCCGACGCTCCACCAATGGCAAATTCCGAGCCTGCCACCTTGTTAAATTCGGTGCGGACAGGTCCGGGGCAAAGTGCGCCAACGTATACTCCTTTAACGCCTTCCTCATTCAATTCCTCGCCTATCGCCCTTGTAAGCTGAAGAACATAGTTTTTGCTTGCGTAATAAGTTGCCATAAGAGGTCCTGCCATAAAACCCGCAATGGAAGATACATTAAGAATATAACCGTAATTGCGGCGGCGAAAATCCTTTAAAAACAGCTTGGTTAAAATGTGAACCGCTTTTATATTCACGTCTATCATTTTAAGCTCTACGTCTAAATCCGTTTCAGCAAATTTGCCAAACAATCCGAATCCCGCATTGTTTATAAGAATGTCAATATTAAGCCTTCTGACTGTTTCATACAGCTTTCTGCACTGCTTTTCGCTTGACAAATCACAGGTAAGCGTCTTTACCTTAACATCGTATTTTTCGGTGATAAGCTTTTTCAGCTCCTTTAACCTTTCCTCCCGTCTTGCGGCTATAATAAGATTAAATCCTCTTTTTGCAAGATTTTTTGCAAGCTCCTCTCCTATTCCCGAGCTTGCTCCCGTTACCAAAGCTATCATATAAGCACCTCTTTCTTTTATATTTTTTAATTTCAAGCAAAACTACGATTGTGTCACTTTCATATTTTTTCTTGCTAATTTTTTTGACAATTTGTTTTTGTCTTTAACCGACTTTTGCCTTTTTGCGGCTCTTTTTTCTGAAATAAAAACATAATATCCGTTTATTTCAGTGATTTTAACTCCTCCAAATACGGAAATCAGCTTGTTTTTATACCAATCCAGCCTTTTGGTTACCATAATCATTTTCCCGCCTATAACAAGCCTGTTAAATCCCTCCTCCACAAATTCTTTTGCCACCGAAAAATCGGTATGATAGGGAGGATTTGACAGTATTAAGGTAAAATCCCTGTCCTCTATTTGCTCATAAGCGTTTCCAACGTACACCCGCACGCCTCCCACGCCGTTATTTTCCGCATTTTTCCTTGCTATTTCAGCGGCGATAGGAGAAATGTCGGTCAATACAACATTTTCTTCACCTGCAATCTTTGCGGCGTAAATACCGACGATTCCGCAGCCGCAGCCTAAATCAAGCACCTTGTCATATGGTGAAATATCTACCTGTGACAGCATAGCAGCAGTTCCTTTGTCTGCGCCTTTTGGGGAAAATATTTCTTCTCTTGTTTCAAGTTCAAGAATAATGCCTTTTATTTCAACCTTCACTCTGATTCTCCTAACTGTTTAAAGTTTATACATCTTTAAGGCTTTCCCCTTTCATAAGCATATTGTAAACAGCGACTATTTTTAAAAAATCTTCTGTTACCCTCTTGCAAAGATTTTTGCTGTAAAGCATTTTAAAGTCGCTGCTCTCATAGTTTAAAACAATATTTCTGCGGTTAAGCCAAATACGTTTATCCTCCGGCTGGTTTGGGTAATGATCTTTTTTGTAGCACTCTCCTCCCAACACAAAAACGTCTTGTCCCGCATAAGCCTCCTGTGCGGACAAGAAGCTTCTGTCATCGGACAAAATAAGCTTTCGTATACTGTTCATACTGCTTGTTGAAGCTTGATAATAGCCGCAGCCGTATTCAAAGCCCGTTGGTGATACTCCGAAGTAAAAGCAGGGAGCGGTAGTGGCTTCCTCTCTTGTTCTGCAAAAGGTATACCAAGCGTAATTGCGGAATATACTCTGTCCCTTTGAATATCTTGCATCACGGTAAATTCGTGACAGCCTTTTGGGATCGCAGCAGATTTTTTCATCAATTTTGCTCATTGCGGGTTCTGCCGCCAATACAAATTCTCTAAAAGGTTCTTTTACATATTTTTCATAATCCGATTTATGCTCTGTAAACCACTCTTTGCTGTCGTGAGCGTGGTTTTCAAACAAAAATTCCAAGGTTTTACTGCTAAACGGCATATTTTTTTTCCTTTGATAAAATAATTACTATTTGTATTTTAACACTTTACAGAAAAAAAGGCAAGTAAAACGATAAAAAACGTTTCCAGCTTGTCGAAAAGCCTCCCGTCGGTCGGTTTTTCGTCAAGCTGACGCCGTTTTTGGCGGCAAGCCGCCAAAAACGAAAATCGGGCAGAGCTTTGCTCTGCCTCGATTTTAAGGCTATGATCCAAATTTTGGGAAAAACCCTGACGGTTTTTCCCTAAGACCCATTTCCCTCCGAATAATTTAAGTTTTGGCTTTTTCAAAAAGCTGATTTCTTGCCCTTTTAAGTGAAAAATAGTATATACGGTGAGAATAAAGTGAGTTATCCGATTTTACAGCTTTATTATGCAGAGTCGGTATCAGCTGTTGGGAATAACAAAGAGATTATCAAGCGGTTTTCCTTAATTTCCGCTGAAATGCTGCCGCCTAAGCTTTCCGTCAGCAGCTTTGCTATAGAAAGTCCCAAGCCTGTGGACTTGCTGCCTGTTTCCACGGTGTAAAACCTGTCAAACAGCCGCCCCGCATCTACATTTTCAAGCTTTTTCGAGCTGTTTTCAAAGGTTATCTTACCGTTTTCCGAAAGAGTTATAAACAGCTCTCCGTCCGAATACTTAACTGCGTTTCCAAGTAAATTTCCGAATATTCTCATAAGAGCTGAGTGGTCGGAAATACGCTGTACAGGCTTTTCCGCAATATTTATTACGGGTGTGACGCCTTCTTTTTTAAATGCGCCGTACATTGCGGCTATGCTTTCCTCCAATATGGAATTGATACAAAGCTTTTCCAAATTCGGCTCTTGAACGGCGGCGACGGAATACTGAAAAAGTTCTTCTGTAAGGCGGTTCATAGCTTCGGTTCTTCCTCGTATTTGGGATATATAATCTTGTACGGGTTTTGACATTTCCTCTCTTTTAAGCAAGTCCAAATATCCGTTTATGGCGGTAAGGGGAGTTCGCAAATCGTGAGAGATGTTGGTGACGGCGGTTTTCAGTTCTCTGTCGCCCTGTTCAAAACGCAAACGCTCTTTTCTTAGTAAGGAAATCTGATTGTTCAGCTTTGCCGCAAGTCTTTTCATATCCCTGTCGGCGGTGGATAAGTCAATCAGTGTGTTGGTATCGGTGTTCAGCTTTTCCTCTAATTTTTCTGTTATTTCCCTTGCTGATTTTTTCAGAACTATAATCTTAATTGTTAACAGCAAAGTAATTGCCGCCAACACAGAGCATAATACGTAAAACACTGTTTCACCGCCTTTTTGTTTCTGCTATTTTAAGTCCTTTTTGCGAAATACAGCTATTCCCGCAGCCGTTGTTATAACAATAACTCCCAAGGAATAAAAGGGCAGGTATTCCTTGTTATGCAGCTTGCCCGTTTCTATCTGCGCTATCTGTCCCGTAGGAAGGACGTCATTTGCAGCAGTGAGAATATCCCGCTTTAATCCCGGTCCGATGTAAACGGGGTTCTTTTGCGGCTCAGTTACTACTACGCCGTTTTCCGTCAATTCAAATCCGCTTTCATATTCAGGCTGTGCTAAAAGCTCCATTATTATCAATGCGCCTAAGGTCAGTGCAAAGACGGCGGTAATCGTAATCGCCACATTAGCGGATTTAGAGGTAATCAGCATACCCAAAAGGGTCAAAATCGCACTTGTTGCCACTATTGCCAAAAGTAATATTAACCATTTAAACGCAAATTCACCAAATGACATTCCAAAGGATTCGCCGAAAAGTACAACCGCAATTTGGGGAATATCCTCCGCAAGCTGAAGAATAAAAGTTCCGACAATTACCGTCAACAGACTTGAAAAATATACCGTTATTCTGCTGCTGCCCACCGTGAGCTTGTTTCGTATTGTATTATTGGAATAATCCGTTCCTAAAAACAGTGCGGCAAAAATTGCAACGAAAACAACGGTATTAGTACCTCCTCCCAACAAGGCGTTTGCAGTATTCTCCTGTCCGCTTGGATCAGGGAGAACTACACAATTTGAAAGTGACAATGTGAAATTTAAAATAAGACATACCCAAAAGCATTTGGATTTAAACATACGTGAAATATCCGCTCTCAAAAGCTTAATCATTTGAATCACCTCCCACAAGATTGATAAAGTAAGCTTCAAGACTTTCGTCGTGCTCATTGGCGGAAAACAGCTCGCAGTCCGCATTTTTCAATATATCGGAAAGCCTTGTTATGCTGATTTCACCGTAAATATCAGCGTTTTTTCCGTCAATGATTTTGTAATCCAAGCCTTCTTTATCAAGCGCAACAGCAAGCTTTTCGGTATCCGAAACATTAACTCTAACGCTTTTGCGGCACTCCTTCTCCAATTCCTCCGCACTTATTTCCTTGACTATTCTTCCTTTGTCGATAAAGCCGTAATAAGTGGCAAGACGTGACAGCTCGTCCAAAATATGAGAGGAAATAAGCACGGTTATGTTTTTTTCTCTGTTCAGCTTTAAAATCAATTCACGGATTTCTATTATGCCTTGGGGATCAAGTCCGTTTACAGGCTCGTCGAGTATCAGAAAATCGGGATTTCCGCAAAGAGCCACTGCAATACCCAATCTTTGGCGCATACCGAGAGAAAAATTCTTTGCTTTCTTCTTTCCCGTGTCGCCAAGTCCTACCAGCTGCAATAATTCCTTTATTCCGTCAAAGGAAGGCAAGCCGATTACACGGTACTGCTGCTTTAAATTATCCTCGGCAGTCATATCCAAAAAAATCGAGGGAGTTTCAACTACCGCTCCAATTCGCCTGCGAACCTTGTTTAAGCCTGCGGGCGTGCTTTCTCCGTAAAGAGCAAAATCTCCCGATGTGGCAAACTGAACTCCGCATACAAGTCGAATAAGGGTGGTTTTTCCTGCGCCGTTTTTTCCCACAAAGCCGTATATAGAGCCTTTGGGAACATTCATAGTCAGATTGTTCAGTGCTGTGAATTTTCCGTAATTTTTTGTTAAATTTACGGTTTTAAGAACATAATCCATAAATTTCTCCTTTCTAAACTCGCTCCAAACACCTTGGAGCTTTTCTTTGTATTTTATTATAAATACAAAGGTTAAGAAAACGGTAAAGAAAAGAGTTAAGAAATGGTTAAGATTCCCTCATTTTAAATCCGATTCCCCAAACCGCTTCTATAAAGTCAATATTTGATATTTCACGGAGCTTGCGCCGCAAATTGCTGATATGCACCTTTAAGGAGCTTTCCATACAATCGGGAGTTTCGTCTGCTATTCTGTCAAGAATTTGGCTTTTGGTAATAACCTGTTTTGGATTTTTCATAAGTATTTTAAGAATGGCAAACTCGGTTTTGGTAAGCTTAACAGCGGCACTTCCGTATTTGGCTTCATGAGTGTTTAAATCCAATATAAGCCCTCTCCACTCTGTTGTTTCCTCGAATTCGTTTTTCTCTCTAAGGCGAACCCTTATTCTTGCCAACAGCTCCTCTGTGGAAAAAGGCTTTGTAATATAATCCGTCGCTCCCGACATAAGCAGATTTACCTTGCTGTAGGTATCGCATTTTGCACTCATAACAATTACGGGAATATTGTCTATGGCGGGCAAAACCTGTTCTCCCGAAAGCCCCGGCATCATCAGATCAAGCAAAACCAAATCGGGAGAATTGTCTACAATAAGACGCAAAGCGCTTTTGCCTGAAAAGGCGCAGATAACGTTAAAGCCCTCACGGGTAAGCAGGTCTTTAAGCATACTGTTTATATGTTCGTCGTCATCAACTATAAGAATTGTTTCGGGCATAATTACCTCCGATGTTTATCAAATTTGTTATCAACGCCGCATAATCAAAATTATAATATTATAACCGCTGTAAAGATGTCCCCCGCCTCTAAGGCGGCGGGTTCAATCTTAGGTTCAGTGGGGGTAAAATCCCCCACTGAACCTCGAAATTGCTTTGCAATTTCGGCAGCTTGTTTAAGCTGCGCTTTAATAAGGGATATTTTTAAAATTCATCATTAAAATAATCACTATCAATACGCTTGATTTTATATATTTCCACGGTAGAAACGCCTAAATCAAATTCAATCATTAAATTGCAAAGGTTTTGTCCGTCAATAAGCACGATTTTAGATTGTAGATTTTTATTAGCAAAATCTTTTGCTTCTTTTGAAAAATTAGATGTTGTAATAAAAAGACCTTTTGTTGCTCCCTGACCGGCAAGTGCTCCTAAAAATTTTTGTATCTCGGGACGACCAACTGAAGCCTTATCCCATTGTTTGGCTTGAACATATACCGTATCAAATCCAAATCTATCAGCCGAAACAATTCCGTCAATTCCCTCGTCGCCGGACTTCTTAGTAACCGCATCAGGATTCAAATTCAAAGAACCGTATCCCATTTTAATAAGTAATTGTACAACAAGACGCTCAAAATCATATGGAGAAATTTTTTTAATTTCCACCATAAGGTCATCTGCAAGAGAAGAATTGAGCTTCATAATAGCACTTTCTATCTGCTCCTGCGGGCTTTCGGAATTTTCAATGCCTATTATGTCATCGGCTTCGTTTTCCTTGATTTTATTTGGGTGCTGAAAGTCTTTAAATTCCTTAAACTGTTGAAGGAAACTAAGCGTAATGTTTTCAACGCCGCTTTTTTCAGCATTTTTTCCTCTTTCCGTGATTTGAGCGGTTCCTCTTTTTGGCGATTCAATAAGCTTTGCTTTTCTCAAATACGTAATAGCCCAATTTACCCGATTATATACGACCGACTCGCTGCTTGAAATAGTTGCTTTTTGATCCTCATTTGGTATTTTTATTTTTCACAACAGAATTTAATAATTTCTTTGTTAGTATAACATTTGCCGTCTGAAAGGCATTCCATAATGGCAGGTATAAATTCATAAAATTTCAACATAGTAATTACTCCTATTCATTTTTTGAGATCAAAACCATACACTCAACATGCTGCGTCCCCGAAAACAAATCCACTCCCCGCACCTTTTCACAATGATACCCCAACTGCTCCAAAGCCGAACAATCCCGTGCAGCCGTAGCGGGATTACAGCTAATCATAACAATCCTTTCAGCCCCAAACCTTGAAAGCTGGGCAAGCACCTCTTTCTCGCAGCCCTTCCGTGCGGGGTCAAGTATGATTACATCGGGCTTGATCCCTCTGCTCTTCAAAATATCCGCCGCTCCGCTTGCATCTGCGCAGTAATAATCTGTGTTGGTAAAGCCGTTAAGCCTTGCGTTCTCTTTAGCGTTAAGCACTGCGCTTTCCACTATTTCCACGCCGATAATCCGCTTTGCTTCCCTCGCCATTGAAAGACCTATTGTGCCTATTCCGCAGTAAATATCCGCAACAATTTTTCCCTTGGGCTCTGCAAAGTCTTTTGCAATGGAATAAAGCTTTTCCGCCATAGGAGTGTTCACCTGATAAAAGGATTTGGGAGAGATTTTTATGGTATTGCCGCACATAGTGTCAGTGATTTCCGCCTGTCCGAAAAGCAGGATTTCTTCCTCGCCTAAAATCACATTGGTGTCCTGCTTGTTTATGTTGAGAACAACGCCTTTTATGTCGGGGAATTTTTCAGCAAGCTCCTTTGCCAGGGGCTTTAATTCGGGGATTTTTCGTTTGGCTACAATCACAACGCATATTTCGCCGCTGTAGTTCCCTTTCCTTAAACAAATATGCCGCAATACGCCTTTATGCTCGGCTTCACTGTAAATACTCAGCTTGTGTTCCTTTATATAATTCATTATAAAGTCAACTATCCTTGAAAAAATCTCGGGCTGTAAACGGCAGTCGGTACAAGGCACTATGCGGTGGCTGTTCAGTGCATAAAACCCGCAGACGGCTTGTCCCTCCTTGTCCTTTCCCAAAGGGTATTGGGCTTTGTTGCGGTAGCGGTTAATATTCTTGTTCCCCTCAATAGGCAGAAACTCGGGGGACAGCTTTCCTATTCGTGTGAAAGCGTCCTTTATAAAATTGTCCTTTGCCGCCAATTCCGCTTCATAATTTATGTGCTTAAAAGAACAGCCGCCGCACCTGCCGAAAAGCTCACAATCTGGAGTTATTCTGTCCTTTGATGATGTAAGGATATTTTCGATTTTTCCGTAGGCGTAGCTGTCCTTGGCTTTTAGTATTTTAATATTGCAAATATCGCCAACGGCGGCAAAAGGTACAAATACCACCCTGCCGTCTATTCTGCAAACCCCCATGCCCTCGTTGGTAAGTGAGGTTATCTCTGCTTGATATATTTCGTTTTTGTTCATATAATATCCTCATTTTATAAAAGAGTGACTGTGAATAAAAAATTCCTCTTGGCTTGGCATATACCGCTTTTCCTTATGTGGGAATTTTTTGTCAAATTTCTCCGCAGCTTCTTGGTCAAAATTATATGCGGGGCTTTCATAAAAATAATATCTGCGTCCGTCAAGAACGCCTTCTTTAAGCTCTTTAACAAGCAATGCGGCAGGAAATACATCGCCTTCAAGGCACACGTTAAATTTTTTGCAGCTTTTGAATCCTCTTGAAACATAATTATCAGGATTTCCGAATATCACTATTACTTCATAACCAAGCTCCAAAGCCCTTTTAAAGGCGGCGTCAAGAAGTAACACGCTTATTCCTCTGCGCTGAAACTGCGGCAGTACGCTTATCGGTCCAAAGGTAAGTATCTTTTTTTCATTGCCCTGCCCGTCCTTAAGCTTTGACTGTGTGAACATTACATTCCCCACAATTTGACCGTCCGCTTCCGCCACCAAATCAAGCCGGGGAACAAAATCCTCGTGGCTTCTCAAAATATGAGCTAAATAATGCTCGCTGCAGCCGAGAGTGTTTACATTCCAAAAGGCTTCCCGAGTGACGTTTTCCACAGCTTCATAATCATTTTGTGATTCATTCCTTATTATAATTTTATCCATTTTGTACAAGCCTCTTTCAATATGCCGTAAAGCTGTCATTTTATCTCCCCATTAACTTAAAAATTACTTTTTCCACGGGCGCTTTTTCTCCGTCCAGCCCTTTTCCCTCCAATAATCCATATCTGCCTTATTAAAGCCGTTTTTCTGCATCATTCGCATAACATTGAACATAAATTTTGTTTTAAAGCCGGACTTAACGTGACCCTGTCTTTTTTTGATTTTTCTCGCAATAGCAGACATCTTCTTATCATACGCCCGCTTCTTATTGTCATTAACTCCCTCCCAAGAGGTTGCACTGACTGCTGCACCAAAGCAATATATCTTTCCCACTCCCCACCAAAACAGGCTGTCCGCCATATCCTTGTTTGTGCTTTTCATTCCCGCACCTGCGGCAGTGGAAATACATACCGCCTGTTTTGTGAACATACTTTCTTCGGGACGGTGAACCATAAAGCGATAGCCGTAATGGTCTAAAAGGGCTTTCATTGCTCCCGCAGCGTGCATTACATAAACGGGACTTGCAAGTATAATAACATCGGCTTCGTCCAAAGCCCTTGTTATTGGTGCAAGCTTTTCATAGTGGGGACATTTGGTTTCCGAATCCATAAAGCAGCTTGTACAGCCAACACAGAATTCCCCAAAATCTCTTGGAAGGAAAAACTCGGTAATCTCCCCGCCCAATTTTTCCGCCAATAAATGCGCCAAGTGATAAGTAGAACCCTTGTGGCTTTGACCGTGAATCAATGTTATTTTCATATATGTAACTCCTTTTTAGAATAATTCCTTATTTAGCGACCATATATTTCATAGGTGTGTAGCGTATACCGTCCGTTTCCTTCTCTTCCGACAGCTTTACAAATCCCAAATGCAAATAAAAAGGCAGACCGTAAGGTGAGGAATTTAAGGTTATTTCCTTTACATCATCGGAAATATCTTGAAGTATATATTTAAACAGTGCCGTCCCTATACCTTTTCTATGATATTCCTTTTTCACAAAAGCTAAATTTATGTGATTTTTCTTTGCGTTAATTCCCATTATTCCAATCATTTTGTCGTTTTCGGAATCATCAAAGGCAGCATAGACGGGAATTTCTCCCAATCTGCATTTTGCGATAAACTCTTTGTTCTCCGTAATGGAACGTTTAAAAGAATTGACGCCCTCCTGTGAATATTCGGGTGCTTCAAACTCCATAAAAACCTTATCAATTAAAGCTATTGCTTCATCAACCTCATTGCTGTATATTTTCCTGATTTCGCACATTCTATTCTCCTTAGCTTATTGTTTTTTTGAAAATAAAACTGTCATAGCTAATATCCATATTATACTTTTTAAAAGTGCTTTCCTTGATTACTTCAAATTCTAACTTTTTCAGTAATTTAACAGAAGCGGTATTTTCTTTTGCTGCTTCGGCGGTAACATATTTTGCCCCTGCCTCCTTAATCCAACTTAAAAGCAATATAACCGTTTCCGTACCAAAGCCCTTTTTCCAATAGGCTTTGTTTATACAGTAACCTATATCAAAAAATAGCTTATCCTCGTCGTCATAGTCGGGAAAAGCACAGCAAGAGCCGATAAGCTCCCCTGTATCCGTTTTTGTCACAACAAAATAATAGCCGTGAGGATTGTCCTCTAATTCATCAACTGCCTTTTGAAATTCAGCGTCGATGAATTCCTTTTCGGGATCGCTGAGATATTTTCCGTTCTCTTTGTCAAACCACATATTACTGACAAAATCAAGGTGGGATTTCAGATAATTTACGATTGCTATCCTTTTTCCCACAAGGTCTTTTTTTATTTTCATTTTATCCACCATTGAGGAGTAAGCAAGCCGAGAGTTATAACCTTGTCCTTTTCGTAATCAAGCATTATTTCGATATTCATATAATCCTTCGGCATAAGCTGAACCATAAGCTCTATGCAAGCTCCGCAGGGTGCGCCTGTTTTCCCGTCGGGCATTATTGCCAAAACCTTTGCTATTTTGTCCTCACCGTTTGTAATCATATTAAAAATGGCGTTTCTTTCGGCGCAAATTCCCAAAGTACAGCAGGTGTCAACGCACACTCCCGTGTATATTTTTCCCGATAAAGACAAAACAGCAGCCGCCACACTGCCTGCGTCTATGTAATCGGAAATTTTCCTTTCATTCTGTACCGATTTTGCCGCATCATACATTTCTGTCCAAATATTTTCCATAAAACTCCTTTGAATAATCAACTATATAATTAGCTGTCCCATAGATTTTTCCTTGGTTACTTTTTCACCCCAAGCATTCGCCCGGCGTTCCGTATATAAAGAATAATAGGAAATCCTCTTTTCCTTTCTTATTCTGCGAAAATACGGCAGTGCCGCCCAAAGCAAAGAGGGTATTCCTATTACAATCAAATATAAAGGTCCTAAAAGCAGTGACTGAACAGTATGTCCGTATTCGTGAACCAAAAGCATATTTTTTGATTCCTTCGGGCTGAATTTGCTTGTATAATACGGATTTTCGGTTATAAAAATAAACATTCCCAAAGAAAGGCTTGAACCGTATTTCCATTCGGTGACAATCCCGCCGTGAAAATTATAATGCTTTCTCTTAAAATTCAACAAAAATATGCAAAAGCCCAAAAAGCTTTGAAAAAATCCGTAGGTGGATTGCCATATTCGGTAAAGCCAAATCCTTATATTATTCATTTTAAAAATACTTTCTGATAAGCTAATCTGGGACTTCCGTCGCTTACATAAATAACGCCGCATTTTGTAAAGCCTTGTTTTTCAAGAATATGCCGCATTATTTTATTGTCTGCGTGGGTGTCGATTCTGATATTGGGTATTATATCCTTGCAGTAGTCTATTATAAAGCTCATTACTCCCTTTGCCCTTCCGTTGCTTGCGGATCTGTGTATAGTTCCGTAAGGTCGGTCGTTTATCCAAGCTCCCTCGATTTCCTTATAAGTGGGATCTTCTCCTGTAATAAAGGCAAAAGCGCCGACTATTTCTTCCTTTTCCGTCACAACATAGCTGTCGCCCTTTTCACAGTCCCTTATTAAGTTTTCCAAAGGCGGGTGAGTATCTCCCCACTGATGAGGATTGCCGCTTCTTTTCATTCTCTCCCTTGCGTTTTCGTACAGCTGTTCAAGGGTTGGCAAATCCTCGGGATTGGCTTTTCTTATTTTCATTTGTTTTCCTTTTTCTTTTTTTCAATAAGCACTTCGGAAGCTATGGAGTAAACGAGGGTTATACCCAAAGCTCCAAACACCAAATAGATAATCCAACCTATGCCAAAAGCTGCCTCTAAGGCTAACAAAGCAAAAACAAACGCCAACAGAATAAATACAATGCTCGACTGTCTGTAATAAGGCTTTTTGTCTAATTTCAGTCTTTCCTTATTTGAAGCTCAGATATAGGAGTTGTTAATCAAAAAGCCTTTGTTGTTAAGCTGCATAATAGCGATAATCAGGCACGCTATTGAAATACAGAGGGTATAACCGTTTCCACAATGTTTTCCATAAAAATTCTCCTTAATATCAATAACTTTGTTTCAAAACATCATCACAGCTGATTTCGCTCTTATCATAATCAATTCTGAAATAGTCAAGCAGCGATTTCATTCTATCCTGCATTAAAAGGCAGGTGTCGATTAAATAAGCCTTATCGCCGCCTTTTTGCCACTCTTTTAAACCTCTGTAATAAAACAGCTTCTGATCGTCCTTAATGTAAAAGGGTACGATATTATTTTTAAGGCACTCCTTAAACATTATAAGCCGCCCTGTTCTGCCATTGCCATCGTAAAAAGGGTGAATTTTTTCATATTTTGCATGAAAATCAATAATATCATACAGCACTTTATTTTTTTTATTTTCGTAATTGACAATCAGAGCTTCTATTAAGTCCGCCACCTCTTCGGGAGAAGCGGTTTCCATATCTCCAACATAATTAGGAAATTTTTTGTAATCTCCTATAACCGCTTGAGAAGCCCCTGCGTTTAAAGTTCCCGTTTTTAGTATACGGTGCATTTCCTTAATATAAGAGGGGGCAATAGGTTGATTTACGGTATCAATCACATAATCAAAGCATCTGAAATGGTTTACCGCTTCAAAAATATCGTCCACCCTTGCAGGTTCTGCTCCTACCGTTTGAGTTTCAAATATATAGCGTGTCTGATCACAGCTTAGCCTGCTTCCCTCAATATGATTGGAATTGTAAGCAAAATCAACTTGCAGACTATGATAAATTCCACCGCTGATTTTGTTGTTTTTCTCTTCCCGTAAAACATCAATTAAATTTCGGCTCATAATTTGTCCTTTTTCATTATAGTGTTATTTATATCACAGCTCATTTCTGCTCTTTGCCGTAAAATCAGCGATAACAAATCCCTCAATATCTCCTTAATCTAAACTAATCCAATATCTTTCAAGCAATCGGTCTTTTTCCGGCTCATGCACCGTGCTTTCATATACGCCGCCGTTCTTTATAATAGTCCTTCTGCTGCCCTCGTTGTCGTTTAAGCAGCAAACAAGCACATTTTTAATTCCCAATTCCTTACATACGGGCAAAACCAATTTAAGCATTTGCGTGGCATATCCCTTTCTTCTCTCGCTGGGGCAGACGGAATAGCCGATGTGACCGGCATATTTCTCCAAATAGTCGTTAAAAAAGTGCCGTATCTGAATAACGCCCACAACCTTGTTATCGCTCTCTCTGACGTAAATATACTGCGTCGAAGTCACACGACCCGGGGGTGTTGTTTCGGTGTGCTTAAGCATATCGACTTGTTCAATCCAATCCTCAATATTGTCGAAGTGCCTTAATGAACCGCAGCCGTCCATAGAGCCGCCGTAGGATAAGAAATCCTGCCTGAAGGCTTGAATTTCCTTTTCATATTCCATAGTGGGTTCAATCAATTTCATTTTATCCGATTCCTATCTTTTATTTTTAAGACAGCGCCTGATGATTTTTCAAACGGCGCTGCCCTAATCAATAAATATATTAAAATTTTTTTGATAAGCATTTGGGGAGTACCGTCTATAACCGCTTAAATACTGTCTGTTTCAAAACCTATGTGATGATTCCCCGCCAATAAATAATCAACTGTCTTTACTTTCATAAGGCTTATTAAATGATCCGATCTCTATAATATTTCCCTCCGGATCGGCTATATAGCAGGTTCTCTGACCCCAAGGCTCGGTTTCGGGTTCAAGAACGGGAACTGCTCCCTTGCTTACCACTCTTTCAAACTCCTTGTCCACTTCTTCAAAGCTGTCAACGTACAGTGCGATTTCAAAATGACCGTTAAGACCCTTAATGTATTGGTAACGCTTGCTTGTCATCTTCTCAAAATCGTTTCGTCCGTACATTAAAAACAATGTGCCGTCCTTTGCCAAATAAACATTAGAGGCATTTTCATCTTCCTTAATCTCAAATCCCAACACATCTCTGTAAAACCTAATCATTGCACCCATATCATTTACAAATAAACCGAATCCGTCCAATCTCATAATAAGCTCCTTTCAATTACAGCTCGTTTCTGCTTTTTGCGGTAAGATAAGCGTTGATAAATCCGTCAATATCGCCGTCCATAACCGCTTGAATATTGCCTGTTTCAAAGCCTGTGCGGTGATCCTTTGCCAAGGTATAGGGCATAAACACATAAGAGCGTATTTGGCTGCCCCACTCGATTTTAAGCTGCTCGCCTTTTATATCGCTGACCTTTTCCAAATGCTCACGCTCTTTTATTTCAATCAGCTTTGACTTTAACATACGCATTGCGTATTCTCTGTTTTGCAGCTGGCTTCTTTGGGTCTGGCAGGCACATACTATTCCCGTAGGCTTGTGGATAAGGCGCACTGCCGAGCTGGTCTTGTTTACCTTTTGTCCGCCTGCGCCGCTGGAGCGATATACCTCCATTTCAATATCCTCGGGGCGAATGTCAACATTTGTATCGTCGTCGATTTCGGGCATTACTTCAAGGCTGGCAAAGCTGGTGTGCCTCCTGCCCGAGGCATCAAAGGGACTTACACGCACAAGCCTGTGTACTCCGTTTTCCGACTTCAAAAAGCCGTAGCTGTTCTCGCCCTTAATAAGAATTGACGCACTTTTTATTCCCGCTTCTTCACCGTCTAAGTAGTCCAAAAGCTCCACCTTGAAATGATGTCTTTCTGCCCAACGGTTGTACATTCTGTACAGCATTTCAACCCAATCTTGGGCTTCAGTACCACCCGCTCCTGCGTGGAAGGTGAGAATTGCGTTTTTATTGTCATATTCGCCCGACAAAAGCGTAACAAGCTTCATTTCCTCCAAATCGGATTTAAAAGCCGCCGCCTGCTCCTTTATTTCGGGCAGCATTGAAGCGTCCTGTGCCTCCTCTGCAAGCTCTATCAAAGTGAGAATATCTTCATAGCTTTCTTTTAGCTTTTTAAAACTGTTAATCTTGTTTTTTAGTCCGCCGATTTTCTGCATTATTTTTTGGGAATTCTCTGCGTCGTCCCAAAAGTCAGGCTGAGCGGACTGTTGGTCAAGCTGGTTTGCTTCTTTTACAAGCAAATCCATATTCATAGCCTTTTCCAGCTCTTCAAGCTGTGGAGCAAGTCCCTCTGTTTCAAGTCTTATTTCATCATATTCCAACATAATTGTAAATTCCTTTCAAATTTCAGTATTAAAGCGCAGCTTAAACAAGCTGCCGATATTGCTTCGCAATTTCGAGGTCAGTGGGGGATTTTACCCCACTGAACCTAAGATGGAACCCGCCGCCTAAGAGGCGGGGGACATCTTTGCAGCGGTTATAATTCTTAAACCAATAAATTTGAAATTATTTACAAGAATATCATCTTATAACAACCGATTATTATATTTATAATCATAAGTTAACCTCGTTTCATATATCAAAAGCAAACATAATTCTATAATTCATAAATATAGAGAAAAACATTATATTGATATAAATATTAAAATTATGATAACATAGTAATACATAATATAGTATACTACAAAAAGAAAATTTTGTAAACCCCTTGAAAACGATTTCATAATATGCTATAATTACTTTCAAGAGAAAACAAAGCAGAAAAACAGGAGGAAAAATCTATGGCGGATAAGATTAAGAAAATACATTTAGCTCCCGCAAAATGCGCCGTTGACTTAGGCGACGGCAGTGAAAGAGGCGAATATGTCAATCAGGATTACATTCTTCACACCCTCGGCAGACCTCACAGAAGCATCAGCCTTATGTACTGCTACTATCCTTTGGATAAGGAATGGCCCGGCAGAATTTCGGAGGTTATGAAGGACGCTAAAGTGTCTTTCCAATGGGACTATCCCTATGACGATTATTTTACCTATAAAGGCGGCTTAAACGGCAATACCGATGACGAGCCTTTCACCTGTATGCGTGATGTGCGCCGTCACGGACAGGACGTCACTCTCACCTTAACCATTGATCCTAATGTTTCAGATGAACATTTAATAGCTATAGCAAAGGATTTGCGTCCCTTTGGCAGAATGATGCTGAGAATTAACCACGAGGCAACAGGAAATTGGTTTAGCTTTACCAAAAGAGCAAGCTATCAGCAAATTGCGGACTTTTATGTACATTTCCACAAGATTATTAAAGAATATGCGCCTAACGTTTCCACGATTCTTTGTATCGGCGGCGTGGAAAATCCCAACAAGATCGAAATTGAAATGGAAAAGGAATTTAAAGACGCAGTTGTTGCAACGGATATTTGGTCGGTGGATAAGTACATATCTCTCCATTGGGGCTGGCCTTACGATGTGGCGGAGCGGGGCGGAAATTCTCACAAACGTGATTATCCCGACAGTGTGTTTGAAATGGCAAAAAGATCATATAACAGATTTAAGGAGCTTAACGGCGGCACTGCAAAGCCTATGGTTATGAGCGAGCTTAACGCTGACGGAGATGTGGTAGGTCCTTATGAGCAGGCGGAGATTATCACCGATTTTTGCAGCAGAGTAAAAAATGAAAAGGCAAGCTGGCTCAGCGGCTTTACTTTATATCAATTCCGTGACAGAGGAAGATTGGGACTTGAAATAGAAGATCCCAACAACAGCGAGGTTGGTATTGCTCAGCCCGAAATGGCGGCGTACAAGGAAATTATTCACGACGAATATTTCTATCCCGTATTTGAAGAAAAGGAAGAAGCTCAGTTCCCTGTTAAAATGCGCTGGGGCGGCTTTGAGGACTCGGACGGAATTGAAATTCCCCTGCATTTTGAAAAAAATCCCGTTTTCTGTGAGATCAGCTTTGAGGAAGAATTAAATCTTATGATGGAGATAAACGGAAAATGGTTCTACAAATCGCCTAAGGCAAAGACTATTGACTTAATGAGCGCATTTTATGAAAAACCGTTAACAGGCGAATGCGACTTAACGCTCAGAATCTTTGCTCCTCCCGCTTCAGGCGAAAACGATCCCTCCCAAGGAGAGGATTGGGACATTAACTATTACTCTGAAATTACCGAAATGCCAAATATCAGAATCAGATTTGAGCCTACAGAACCTAAAATTGCTAAATAGTTTTCCATAATTATCAGTGCTTTTTACCAATAACTTATTAAAATCGAGCAGAACAAAACTCTGCCCGATTTTTTTAAAGCCCAGCTTAAACAAGCTGCCGAAATTGCGAAGCAATTTCGAGGTTCAGTGGGGGATTTTACCCCCACTGAACATA
>CAZRRT010000039.1:0-18083 GCA_964602605.1 uncultured Ruminiclostridium sp. | reverse complement strand
CATATCCGAGGCGGTG
Organism: uncultured Ruminiclostridium sp.; assembly: GCA_964602605.1. Taxonomy (GTDB): domain Bacteria; phylum Bacillota; class Clostridia; order Oscillospirales; family Ruminococcaceae; genus Ruminiclostridium_E. The sequence continues at coordinate 18,067 of CAZRRT010000039.1, read as the reverse complement.
GATCAGACAAGAGGCTGGTTCTATTCCCTGCTTGCTATTTCAACCCTTGTATTTGACAAAGCGCCTTATAAAAACGTGCTTGTGCTGGGCTTGGTTCAGGACGAACAGGGACGGAAAATGTCAAAGCATTTGGGCAACTCGGTAGATCCCTTTGAAGCACTTGAATCCTACGGATCGGACGCTGTAAGGTGGTTCTTCTACACCAACAGCGCACCTTGGCTTCCTAAGCGTTTTTCGGGAAAGGCGGTTACCGAGGGACAGAGAAAATACCTTTCCACCCTTTGGAATACCTATTCCTTCTTTGTTTTGTATGCTAATATTGACAACTTTAATGCAAAGAATTATACCCTTGAACCCCAAAAGCTGCCTGTTATGGATAAATGGCTTTTGTCAAAGCTGAATACCGTGGTTAAGACAGTGGACGAAAATCTTTCCGAATACAGAATACCCGAGGCGGCAAAGGCTTTGCAGGACTTTGTGGATCAAATGTCCAACTGGTATGTGAGAAGAAACAGAGAGAGATTTTGGCAGAAGGAATTGACGCAGGACAAGATAAACGCCTATATGACCTTATATACCGCCCTTGTTACCGTTGCAAAGCTGACCGCTCCTCTTACTCCCTTTATTGCGGAGGATATTTACAGAAATTTGGTATGCACAAACGATGATACCGCACCCGAAAGCGTTCATCTTTGCAGCTATCCCGTATGTGATGACAGCTTGATTGATGAAAAGCTTGAACAGGAAATGGAAACTGTGCTGGAAATAAAGACTTTGGGCCTTGCCGCAAGAAATAACGCTCAAATCAAGAGCAGACAGCCTTTAAGCGAGGTTTTGGTGCAGTGCGACCATAAGTTAGAGCCTATGTTCAGTGAAATTGTGGCGCAGGAGCTTAATGTTAAGAGGATTGAGTTTGTAGACGATACATCGGAGTTTACCGTTTACAGCTTTAAGCCTCAATTAAAGCTTCTCGGCGCAAAATACGGCAAGCAGCTTAACGAGGTGAGAACCGCACTTGCGGAAATAGACGGCGCAAAAGCTATGAAAGAGCTGAAGGACACGGGAGTTATGACCGTAACTCTTTCCACGGGAGATATTAAGCTTACCGAAGAAGAGCTGCTTATCAGTGTTTCTCAAAAAGAGGGCTATGGTGTTGAGTCGGATAAGGGTTATACGGTGGTGTTAAATACCCGGCTTACCCCGCAGCTTATTGAAGAGGGCTTTATCCGTGAGATAATCAGCAAGATTCAGACCATGCGCAAGGACGCAGGCTTTGAGGTTATGGATAAGATCAAGGTTTACTGCGACAACAACGAAAAAATCAAGGATATTATCACAAGAGGAAAATCGGAAATTGCGGAAAATACTCTTACCGAGGAATTTGTGCTTGACAGTATGTCGGGATATACCGCTCAGTGGGATATTAACGGAGAAAACGTAACCCTTGGAGTGGAACAGCTGTAATTCTTTAAAGAGGAAAAGACTATGCCCAACTTTACGAGAAAAGCAATCAAACAATCGTTTATCAAGCTTTTGAATCAGCGCCCCGTAAATCAAATAACAGTCAAGGACATTGTAGAGGACTGTGGAATTAACAGAAATTCCTTTTACTACCACTTTGCCGACCTACCCGCCTTGGCAGAGGAGATAATCACCGATGAGGCGGACAGAATAATCTCGGACTATTCCTCAATCGACTCGATAGAGGAAGGTCTTGATGTAGCGGTACAGTTTATTCTCGACAACAAAAAGGCGGTGTATCATCTTTATAACTCCGCCAACCGAGATATTTATGTGCAATATCTTATGAAAATATGCCGACACATTGCCTCGACCTATTTTAATACGGTATTCCCCGATGTTCCCATTAAAGAGGGGGACAAGGAGCTGATGATAATGTTCTATAAATGTGAGCTTTTCGGGGTAATAGTTGACTGGCTGGATACGGGAATGAAGCTTGATATCTGCGGTGCGTTCAAGCGGCTGTGCTTTCTTAGAAAAGGCATGGCGGAGGAAATGCTTCGACGCAGTGCGGAGGACAGCAATTAGTCAAACTGCCTTAAATGCCTAAAAATTATACACTTGCAAAAAACTGCCTATTTTAAAATGGGCAGTTTTTTATTATACTTAAATCAAGAAAAACAAAAAGGAGGTGACTTTATGAAATCCGAAATGCCAACGAGAGCGGCAAAAACCGCATATATCACAATGTCGCTCATATACTGCGCATTAGGTTTTACGCTTATTATTTACCCCAACTTTTCTGCGAAAACGGTTGGTATACTCTGCGGCGCAAGTATGATAATTTTCGGAGCGGTGAAAATTTCCGGATACTTTTCAAAAGATTTGTTTCGCTTGGCGTTTGAGTTTGACCTGGCAACGGGAATTATGCTGATTGCCCTTGGAACAGTGGTTATTATTAAGCCGGACGCTTTTTTAAATCTGCTTTGCGTTATTTTGGGAATAACGGTGCTTATCGAGGCACTATTCAAAATTCAGGTGGCAGTGGATTCAAAGCGTTTTGGCATTAAGCGCTGGTGGCTCATAATGTCAGTGGCGATACTGTCGGGCATTTGCGGTACGCTTTTGGTGTTCCGCCCCGATGAAAGCATGGTCTTTATGCTGGTTCTTTTGGGTATTTCTCTTTTAAGCAGCGGAATACTGGATTTAATAACGGTGCTTACCGCTGTGAAAATCGTCAATAACCGGCAGCCCGATTCAAAAGAGGATATTGAATATCATTTTTCAACAAAAAATCAAAGAAAGGAATGACAGCAGATATGAAATTTTCAAAAGCGGTGGTAAAATACCGCATACCCATTATCATAGCCGCTCTTGTGCTGATAATACCCGCCGTGTTAGGTGCGGCAGCCACAAGAATAAATTATGATATGCTTAACTACCTTCCATCGGATATGGATACGGTTATCGGACAAAACGAGCTTTTGGAGGATTTCGGAAAGGGCGCTTTTTCCTTTATAATTATTGAGGATATGCCCGATAAGGACGTTGCGAACCTTAAGGAAAAAATTGAAAAGATGGAACACGTGGACACGGTTTTGTGGTACAGCTCTCTTACGGATGTCTCAATTCCCAAGGAGCTTTTGCCCGACAAAATTTATAATGCGTTCAATACCGACAATGCCACTATGATGGCGGTATTCTTTGACAGCTCCACTTCGGCCGACATCACTATGGACGCAATCAGAGAGATTAGGCAAGCAGCGGGCGAGAGGTGCTTTGTTTCGGGAATGTCCGCACTGGTTACCGACTTAAAGGATCTTTGTGAGCAGGAAGAGCCTATATATGTGGCAATAGCGGTAGTGCTTGCCTGTGCTGCAATGGTTTTGTTCTTGGATAACTGGATAATCCCCTTTATCTTTTTGGCAAGCATCGGTATTATGATAGTGCTTAATTTGGGCAGTAACTTTTTTATGGGAGAAATCTCCTACATAACAAAAGCGCTTTCGGCGGTGCTTCAGTTAGCGGTAACCATGGACTATTCCATTTTCCTGTGGCACAGCTACAGTGCGCAGAAAAAGAAAAACAGCGACAAGGAAGCTGCCATGGCTGCGGCAATTCGTGAAACCTTTGCTTCTGTTGTGGGAAGCTCAATAACTACCGTTGCAGGCTTTGCAGCTCTCTGCTTTATGACCTTTACCCTGGGCAGAGATTTGGGCATAGTTATGGCTAAGGGCGTCCTTTTGGGAGTATTAGGCTGTGTTACTGTTCTTCCGTCGCTTATACTGATCTTTGACAAGCCCTTGCAGAAAACAATGCATAAGCCGCTGATACCCGATATGTCAAAGCTTTCAAGGGGTATAGTCAAGATTTTCCCTGTATTTATTGCGATTTTTGTATTGCTCATTCCTCCCGCATACTACGGCTACAACAAAACCAACAACGAGGTTTACTACGATATGGGCGAATGTCTGCCAAAGGATATGCAGTACGTTATTGCCAACAGCAAGCTTTCGGAGGATTTCGACATAGCCTCCACACATATGCTTTTGCTTGACGCGGATTTACCTTCAAAATCCGTACGTTCGATGATAGATGAAATGGAACAGGTTGAAGGCGTTAAGTACGTACTCGGGTTGGAATCGGTTATAGGCTCACGAGTTCCGGATGAGATTCTTCCCGAATCGATAACCGAAATTCTGAAAAGCGACAAATGGGAGCTGCTTTTAATAAATTCGGATTACAAAGTGGCAAGCGATGAGGTAAATGCTCAGATAGACAATCTTAACGCAATTCTTAAAAAATACGATGAGGGAGGTTTGCTTATCGGTGAAGCTCCCTGCATGAAGGATATGATACAAACCACCGACCGTGATTTTAAAGTGGTAAACGCAGTTTCCATATTGGCAATTTTCTTGATTATAGCTTTGGTGGAAAAGAGCTTCTCCCTTCCCTTTATTCTTATTGCGGTAATTGAACTTGCAATCTTTATAAATTTGGGACTGCCTCATTACTTAGGTCAATCTCTTCCCTTTATAGCACCTATTTGTATCAGCACTATTCAACTTGGCGCAACGGTTGACTATGCTATACTTATGACCACACGCTATAAAGCGAACAGATCGGGAGGAATGGATAAACGCAGTGCTGTTCGGTCTGCCCTTGCCGCTTCAATCCCGTCAATAATCGTAAGCGGTATGGGACTGTTTGCCGCAACCTTCGGAGTGGCGGTTTATTCCGACTTAGACATTATCAGATCCATGTGTATGCTTATGGCAAGGGGAGCAATTATAAGTATGCTTTGCGTTATCTTTATTCTTCCTCCCTTGCTTGTGCTTTGCGATAAGCTGATTTCAGCCACCACATTGGGCATAAAAAACAAAAAGAGAAACGAAAAATCAAGCGAAGACGACTATTCCGACAGCAATCGGAATGCGCCCGCATACAATCACTGATTATTATATTTACAGGAGGATATCCAATTATGAAAAAGCTTTCCATAAAGACAACGGCTGTTTCCTTAGCCCTTATCACCGCAGCGTTGGGCGCAGGTCTTGGAGTCAGTGCCGTAAGCGCTAACGAAAAAAAGGAAAATGTTTCGGAAGCCTATGCAAATACCAAAAATGACAATAAAGAAAAAAACGACGTTAACTGCAAGGACGAAACGGTTTATGTTTTGTCCGAGGCAAACGGAAGGGTGAAAAAAATCATTGTCAGCGATTGGCTGAAAAACGTGCTTTCAAGCGCTTTGTTAAACGACAGCTCACAGCTTGAAAATATTGTAAACGTTAAGGGAGATCAAACCTTTTCGACCGGAGAAAACGGCTCAAAGGTCTGGAACGCAGAAGGCGGCGATATTTACTACACCGGCGAAACAGACAAGGAGCTTCCCGTTACTATGTCGGTAAAGTATTTTCTTGACGGAAAGGAGCTTTCCCCCGAGGAAATAAAGGGCAAAAGCGGAAAGGTATCAATACGTTTTGAGTATGCCAACAATCAATATGAGACAGTAAAAATCGACGGCAAGGAGGAAAAAATATACGTTCCCTTTGCGGTGCTTACGGGAGCAATGCTTGACAATGAGGTTTTCAGAAATGTGGAGGTATCTAAGGGCAAGGTAATAAACGACGGGGACAGGACTGTTGTTGTCGGATATGCTCTTCCCGGAATGCAAAGCACCTTAAAGCTTGACGAGGAAAAGCTTGAAATTCCCGATAGCTTTGAAATAAGTGCGGAGGTTAAGAATTTTGACTTATCCGAAACGGTTACCGTTGTTACCAATGAAATATTTAACAATATTGACATAGAAAATGTTGATTCCGCCGACGATCTTGAGGACGCCTTAAATAAGCTTTCCGATGCGGTAAATCAGCTTTCCGACGGCTCTGTACAGCTTTACGACGGACTTAACACACTGCTTCAAAAGTCCTCGGAGCTTATAGAGGGTATCGACAAATTGGTTGAAGGAGCAGAGAGCCTTAAAAACGGTACGTCTGAGCTGGCAAGCGGTTCGGCAAAGCTTGCGGACGGTTCGGCACAGGTTTCAAACGGCAGCAAGCAGCTTGCAGACGGCAGCGGTCAGGTACTGAACGGTTCAAAGGAGCTGTCGGACGGTCTTGATACTCTTACGCAAAACAGCGCCGCATTATGCGAAGGCAGTAAGCAGGTATTTGACACATTGCTGTCCACAGCCACAAATCAGCTGAGAGAAGCGGGCCTGACTGTTCCCGACCTTACCATAGAAAACTACCGTCAGGTATTGGAGCAGGTTCTTTCTTCTCTTAATGAAGAGGATGTAACCAAGTTAGCAAATGAAAGGGCAAGAGAAAAGGTTACCGAGGCGGTAATGGCAAAAGAGGACGAGATAAAAGCCGCAGTGAGTGCAGCAGTCAGAGAAGAGGTTTTGACGCAGGTTAAAGCGGCAGTAAGAGAAAATGTGGAAGCACAAGTATTGTCCTCATTGGGCTTCACAAAGGAACAATACGAAGCGGCAGTCAAAGCGGGAATGATTCCCGAGGAGCAGCAAAAGCAGATTACATCCGCCATAGACGCACAAATGGAAAGCGATAATGTAAAAGCCCTTATTGCACAAAAGACAGATGAAAAAATGCAGTCAGATGAAACTACGGCGCTTATTTCCCAAAAGGTGGAGGAGCAGGAACAGCTTTTAATAGAGCAGAATATGAATTCACCCGAAGTGCAGGCTCAAATACGCAGTGCCGTTGAATCGGCTTTGGCTGCGGAGGAAAAAATCAAGTCGCTGATAGCGCAGCTTGACAGCTATAATCAGTTTTATACGGGACTTAATCAATATACCGCAGGCGTAGGTCAAGCCGCAGAAGGCGCTGCCAAGCTTGCAAGCGGAGCCGCCGATCTGAACAGCGGAGCAAAGGATTTAAGCGGCGGTACTGATACTCTTCAATCGGGTGCAAAGGATCTGGCGGAAGGTGCGGCAAAGCTTGACAACGGCGCAAAGCAGCTTTATGACGGACTGCTCACTCTGAAAAACAATACTCCGGCTTTAATTGACGGAATTACCCGGCTTCGTGACGGAGCAAAGGAGCTTTCCCAGGGAATGAAGGAGTTTAAGGAGCAGGGAGTGCAAAAGCTTATTGACGCAGTTGACGGCGATATTGCCGGACTTGTTGACAGACTTAAAGCGACGGTTGACGTTTCCAAGAGGTATAATATTTTCACAGGACTTGACGACAATATGGAGGGAAGCGTTAAGTTTATATACCGAACCGACAGTATTAAAACTGAATAAGTGATATTAGAAGCCGGCTTGTCGAAAAACCTACGCTTGGTCGGTTTTCCGTCAAGCTGACGCCGTTTTGGCGGCTTGCCGTCAAAATTAAAAAAGGGACTGCATTTCGCAGTCCCTTTATTATTATACATAAATTACTGAAGTGTACCGTCGTTCAAAGCTTCGATTCTTGCGTTAACCTGTCCTTCGTTTGCCGCTCTTAAAGAGGAGAAGGTAGCGGGATTGCCCTCGGAGTCAAGACAGTTAAGATACGGTTTTTGAGTTAAGCAGTCAATAGGGTTGTCAACTGTGTTGCTGTCAACTATATCCTGTCCGATACCGCCCTTAAAGTCGAATACAGGAGTGAAAACTCCGTCAAACTGAAGATGTCTTAAATGCTCAAGAATTTCATCATTGTAGCCAACATAGTTGGTCATAATCTGATCCTTGGAAATTCTTTCAGCTTCCTTGTCGAAAGCGGTTGCCATACAGCAAAGATTCCATGCAGCAAAGCCTTCTTTGTTTTCAGAACCGCCGCAAAGCATCCAAGAGTCGTTCTTCATAGCCTGATAATACTTGTCGGAGTTGGGATCTTTAGGGAAAGGTACGCAGAAGACGTCGCCTGCTTCCCATTCATAACGATCTATTTCGCCCTGGAAGGTATCCTTAATAGCGTTGGAAAGGTCTGCCCAGAAGAGAGTGTCGCCCTTAACCCATGCATTTTTATTGGTGCTCCAGCCGTTAAGCTCGTGGCGAGGATAACGGTAGTTCTGTTTGTACATAGTGTCTATAACGGTGGTCATACATCTTTCAACGTCTGCGTTGTAGAAGTTCTGCTGAAGCTTGCCGTCAACAATTCCAATCATAGGAACGCCGGTGGTGCTTACAAATCTGTCGGGAACCTGCCAGCCGTCGATGCAGTATTTGCCCTTTTCGGGATCGCTGAACTGTGCACACATATCAAGGAATGCGTTCCAATCCCATTTTCCCTCCTTGAACAGCTCATAAGGATCGGTAAGTCCGTTGGTTTCCATTTCGGAACGTCTGTACCACAAAACTTGGTCAAGGTTAATGGTGGTGATTGCACAATAAGTCTGACCATTCCACTTAAACTGCTCCATTACCTCTCTGTTTTTATCCCAAAGAGAATTGCTGAAATCAATGCAGTCGTCGATAGGCTGGAACAATTTCTTAACGGCGGTATAAGGGAAGTTGATGATTTCAAATTGGAATATGTCGGGGGAATCACCGTTCAAAACCATTTTTGCAAGCTGAGTGTATCTGTCAGCATAAGCTACGTTGGTGAAATCAAAAATATTGTTTCCATTATTGGCGTCGGGTATGCCGTATACCTTTTTAAACAGCACGGCGGAAGCCTGTGTTTCGTCAATAGCCCACCAACCCAAATACTTAATCTTCTTCTCAACCTTAATATCCGCATTTGGACCGCCTGCAAGCTTGCTTTGGTAATCGCCTACTATTGTATCGATATACTCCTCAAGAGGCAAAAAGTCAGCATTTGTGGTTATAGCCGGACCGCTTTCCTGGTCGCATGCGGTTATTGAAAGAATAGTTGCCAAGCTCAAAACAGATGCTATTGCTATTTTAAATTTTCTGTTCATATTATTCCTCCTTTATTTCATAAAATAAGAATTGCAAATTAAGTTGCCGTTATAAATTCTGCTTATTAAAAGCCGATTTATAAAACGTTCATCTTACTTATAAATTTTATCATTTTTACCTTGCGCTGTCAATAAATTGACATATAAAATAATTTGTGTAATTTTTGTTGATTATATCTAATAAATAAATGTTTTTTTAAATTTATAACTTAATTTGTTAATTTTAACGAAAAATAGATTTATATTAAGTTATTCTGCGCTCTTATATTTTTTTAAATTTGAGTTGGTTGCAAGCGACAATCTAAATTATCACAAAAAAGTAACGTAATTTTTATGTGGATTGATAAAAATTTTATTTGACAAATATTGCTTTTTTATGTATAATTATAAAGTAAAGTGTTGTGTGATTGTTTCAAAAAAAATGCAAAAAAGCATTGGTAATAAAAATACTATAACTATATATAACTATAAAAGTACAGCGGTGTTTTATTACTGTGCAAATTTCAGAAAGAGGCTTTATATGATTATTAACGTTATGGAAAAATTTGTAGATGACAAAATCAACGAAATTCTCCCCACTTATGACTGCTGTAAATGCGAAAAATGTCTTGACGATATTAGAGCAATGGCTTTGAACAAGCTGCCGCCGAAATATGTCAGCACCGATAAGGGCAAGCTGTTCTCCAAGCTAAACTCGTTAAAGGAAAAGCAAAACGTTGTAGACATTCATGTGGCTGTTACAAGTGCCATTGAATTTGTTGCGGCTAATCCTCGCCACGATAAATAATTTCAATAATTGTTTTTTCGGCTGTTTTAGGGCTATTACGATTTTTTATTCGTAATATGCCCTTTTTTTACGGATTTCTAAATATAGGTATCACTATATGGTTATCGCTTTTAACTAACTGCTGAATTGAAGTTTAATGTTAACAGTGTATATTAAAGCGCAGCTTAAACAAGCTGCCGAAATTGCTTCGCGATTTTGAGGTTCAGCGGGGAATTTTACCCCCCACTGAACCTAAGATGAAACCCGCCGCCTAAGAGGCGGGGGGGACATCTTTGCAGCGGTTATATAGTTGACAGTTAAAATATGCTGCTTAACAGTGCTTATTTAAATTAGCATACAATGTGCGCATACCTTAACTTTCAACTATCAACTGTCAATAAACAATACGACACTTGACAATATAAACCGAAATACTGTCAAGTGCCGCTTATAACTATCATCAATAAATATCGCTTACCTGAGAAGCGTCCACAATTTCATATTCTGCGGTAAAGCTGCCGTCCGCTGCGGTTTTGAGAGTTATGTAAATTTGAATAAGCTGCTTTTCCAAAACCGTTTTGTTGAACAAGCCGTCGGTTGGTCTTATATCATAGGTGTACTGTATCATTACCGTTCCCGACTTGCCGTTAAACACCGCTTCATACGCACCTGTTCTTCCGATTCTTGCGGCTAAGCTGCTGCCGTCCTCCGCAATAACGGGAGTGATTTTCTCCGATTCCGCCCCCACTTTATCCTCGATTCCGAATATGGTAGTTGCGTCCTGATCCGCCGTAAAATTCTCAAAGGTCATTTCCATTTGAAGATTGGTAATGGTAAAGCGGGAAACCTTTTGAGTTTCAAACAAGGTTTGTCCGAATTTGGACTGTAAATAAAAGGTATCCTCCTCCGGCTTTTTCTTCAGCTCAAAGGAGAACCAGGGGTAAAACTCGGGCTTGCCGCTTTTTAACGCCGCTTCCATTAGCTCCTCCTCCGTAAATTCGGTGGTGAGCAGGCTGCTTGACAGCTCCTCCATTTTTTTCTCGTCAATGCCCGAGCTGTAAAGTCTTTTTGCTATCATAGAGGAAGCGTATGCAGTGGATTTTGTTACCTTGTAATCGCAGACATAGGTCAATTCGCCGCTTGAATAGGCAATTACCAAAACTCCCGCCAATATTGCAAGCACAAGTAAAATCAACAGAACAATAGTAATTTTTTTCATAACAACTCCTTAACTGAGGAAATAACCTCAATTTGACAAGTGCGAAAATTAAATTTTAACATATGCGGTAGATCAAATGCAGTAATAATTTGTGTCCCAAGCGGGAATATAGGGGTGATGCCGCAGGTACAGCCTGTACCCGGGATTAAGCCTTCTCACTGAAAGCGGCAGCTCCAGCAAGTCCTCCGTCCTGTGATAGGCGGATAGAATAAGCTTTGGCTTGTGCTGTGAAATACAGCTTTTTGCGCCCTCCAAGGCTTCTTTTTCGCAGCCCTCCACGTCAAGCTTGATTAAGGTGGGAATTTTCTCCACCATTAAGCTGTCGACGGATATTCCCCGGACCTCCACTATATTCCCTCTGCCATAGGGGTTGCACACCGAGCTGTTTCTGCCGCCGCTTTTTCTGAATTGCAGCGTCTTGTTTTCGCTCCATGCAGCGGCGTTAATGGGGTGAAATATTCCCCGTCCCAATGAGTAGTTTCTTCTTACCATTCGCCCAAAGTTTTTAAAATCAGGCTCAAGGGCGTAAATCTCGTTAAATCGCTTTCCCGTAAGCCGCAGAAACTTTTCCACGGTGTCGCCGTTATATGCGCCCAAATCCACATAGGTTTCGTTAAGTCCTATGTTTAAAAGGGAAAAAGCTTCATCCTCCGATGTTTCACAGCTTTTGAGATATTTAATATCACCTGTCAGCTTATATTGCAGTATGCTGTCGAAAACCTCTCGTGATTTTTCATCGGCTAACATTTTACGTACTTTATTTATCTCTTTTTCATTGTCATTGACATATTTAGCGTCGAAAATCGCTCCGCCGCTAATTACAGGCACATCGGGAGCGTATAATTCGTACCTTTCCCCCAAGCCGTAAATTTTTTCCATAACATCGGGAAGATTGCTGCCAAAGCACACTACTATTATAAGGTCACGGTACTGCTGCTGTATTTCCGACAGCTTTTTCACCTGATAGCCCAAAAAGCTGTGACCTCTGACAAACTCGTCACTTGCCATAAACTCTGCGGGCTTTATTCCAAGCTGCTCAAAAACCGCCATTATCTTTTCCGCACCGTCCCCCATACCGTACATAACAATAGGCTTATCGGCGGTTTTTAGTTTTTCCCATACTGAAATCGGCATATTTTCAATATTCATTGTTTATATTCTGCTGATTAACTCAACATTCTCCCATTTCCACAATTTTTCCTTCCTGCACCGCAACATAATAAAAACATTCTTCATAAAACAAATCGCCGCAGTTATATTCATAATTAAACTCGTTATTGCTGAAAACCGCAACTTCTTCTATGACAAGATTCTGCATTATTTTCTCAATGGAAAATTCCCCATAATCGCCGTTAATCTCCTCCGCTATGGCGGCTTTCAGCTTTTTGTCACATTGACTTGCATTTTGCAGCGACTTTTCAAAAAGCTCCAAGCACTTTTTTTGACAGCTTTCATCAGTATCATCCCATTCCAAGCACAGACGACATTTCTCTCCAAGCCAGTCACAGCTTCCCACATACATTCCCAATGTTCTGTCCAAAACAAACTCACCGTATTTAGCATCCGAAAATGTACGGCTTTTTCTGTCCTCTTCAATAGCTTTTTCAAGCTCCTGATTTTTTACATCACATTCAACTATCTCGGTGAGCAAATAATAATTTGTATTTAGAAGAGGATAATCCTTTAAAGGCTTTTTATCCAATATGGGTCTGCATTTTACTCGGTATACGGTAAACGCCTTTAAATAAAAATTTTTGTTATTATTAAACCATACAAGCGTTCCCCCGCTGTTATCCCGCTTGCCCGTTTCGGTGTTTACGGAGCTTAAAAAACAAACGCTCGGAAGCATAATATTAAATTTAAGCATAAACATCATACAGGAATCACAGGAGGTTGCTATTAAAAGCTCCCTATCCTTTGAGGAAAATTTTTTCTCATAATATTTTATATCTTTTTTCATATTCCCTTATTTTTCCTTTTTATTACTCCACCGTTACCGATTTCGCCAAGTTTCTGGGCTTGTCGATAGAACACTGTCTGTCCAAGGCGGTATAGTAAGCCAACATCTGCAAAGGCACGGCAGCCACTAAGGGCATAAGAATATCGTCGGTTTCGGGAAGTCTGATGATATAGTTTGCAATTTCGTCGTGAATTACGGCACTGTCGCGGCACACCACCACTACCTTTGCACCTCTCGATTTAACCTCCTCCACATTGGCGGCGGTTTTTGGGAAAAGTCTTGTCTGTGTGGCAACCGCAATTACAGGCATATCCTCGTCGATAAGGGAAATCGTGCCGTGTTTAAGCTCCCCTCCCGCATAGCTTTCCGAATGGATATAGCTTATCTCCTTCAACTTTAAGCTGCCCTCCATACTGAGAGCGTAGTCAAGTCCTCTGCCTATGTATAAAAGGCTGGAGGCGTTCATCAGCTTTGATGCTACCCTTTGATATTGGCTTTTTCTGTCTATGCAGATTTGTATAAGGTCGGGAATTTGCAAAAGCTTTTCGGTGTATTCTTTACACTTTTTCAAATCTATTTTTTCTCTTGCATAAGCAAGTCTTAATGCAAACATATACATAAAAGCACACTGTACCATATATGCTTTTGTGGAGCATACGCTGATTTCAGGTCCGGCAAGGGTTTTAACCGACATTTTAGCTTCCCTGTCTATATGGCTTCCCGCCACGTTTACCGCCGCCAAGGTGTCCGCCCCGATTTCATTTCCGTATTTAAGAGCGGCTAAGGTATCGGCGGTTTCTCCCGACTGTGAAATTATTATCAGCAAATCGTCTTTTGTGATAAGGGGATTTCTGTATCTGAATTCAGAGGCAATATCCACAACAACGGGAGTACGTGCAAGCTCCTCTATTACGTATTTTCCCACCATACCCGCATGCATAGCCGAGCCGCAGCCTACAATGTAAATATTCTTGTAGTTTCTCAGCATTTCATCGGTAAGACCGCACTCGTCAAAGGAGGGAATTCCTTCCTCGCTTATGCGGGGAGTGAGGGTATTTTTCAAAGCTGTAGGCTGTTCGTGTATTTCCTTAAGCATAAAATGCTCAAAGCCGCCTTTTTGCGCCGCCGCTTTGTCCCATTCGGCAGTAAGAAGCTCTTTTGTTATAACATTTCTGTGAATATCGTAAAATGTTACGCCTTTTTTATCAATTTCCGCAATTTCTCCCGCTTCGGGCAGATAATATTTATTGGTATATTCAAGAATGGCGGTAATATCCGAGGCGATAAACATTTCTCCCTCTCCCTGTCCCACCACCAAGGGACTTTCTTTTCTCACTGCATAAACCTTGTTCTTATGCTCGCGGAAGATAATTCCCAAAGAATATGCGCCTTCAAGCTGCGCCGCAGTCATAGCGATAGTTTCTATGGGATCGCCGTTGTAGTTGTAATCAAGCAGCTTTGCAACGGTTTCCGTATCTGTTTGGCTTTCAAAAGAATATCCCTTTGAAATGAGGAATTCTTTTATTTTGCGGTAATTTTCGATAATTCCGTTGTGAACTATGGTAATTCTTGCATTTCCTATAGGGTGTGCGTTGACGTCGGAAGGCTCTCCGTGGGTTGCCCAACGGGTGTGACCTATTCCTGCGGTAGCCTTTAAAGCACCCTCTTGTTCAAGCTTTGGAATAAGACCCTTGTCAATCTCGCCCTTTGCTTTTACGGTTTTCAGCTTGTCGCCTTCAAAGACCGCAATTCCCGCAGAGTCATAGCCTCTGTACTCCAAGTTTTTAAGTCCCGTAACCAAAATCTTTTCGCAGGCTTTATCTCCTACATATCCTACTATTCCGCACATTGAATTATATACCTTTCTTTATTTCTTTATTTATATTAAAGGTTTGCTCTGCAATATTTTCATTGGATATTACAATACATATTACAGTATAGCACAAAATATTATTTTTTGCAAGATAAGATGAAAATTTCAGTTTTTTTGTATATAATTTAAGTCAGCGCCCCGCTATAAGCGCCTGAATGATTTGTATGCGGCTTGCTTGAATATTTTTCAAGAAACTTTTAAGTTCTCAAAATAGTCATTTAATATATTTTATTTCAAATAAGGCGGTATTTCCTTAATCTGATTTATACGATTTACAAAAAATCAGAAAAAACCTCCATATGCAGTCATTGTGCGGCTTTATCCAAAGAAAACAAAAGAAAAAAACTAAAATGTTAATATGCGTTGCTTGCGGCAACGGGCAGTTCTTTGTATAATAAAGACATCAACCGAAAGAAAGGAGGTGTTGGGTTATGCTAAGCGAAAATATTAAAACAATCAGAAAATCAAAAGGACTTTCGCAGGAGGAGCTTGCCGTTAAGCTGAATGTGGTTAGACAGACTATCTCCAAATGGGAGCAGGGATTATCTGTTCCCGATTCGGATATGCTGATTTCCCTGTCGGAAGCGCTTGAAACTCCGGTAAGCACCTTGCTTGGGGAAGCTGTCCCACAAACTGAGGCAGACGACCTGAAGGTGATTTCTGAAAAATTGGAGGTGATAAATTTGCAGCTTGCACAAAGAAAGACCTGGGCAAGAAAAGCGCTTCATTGGCTTTTTATTTCAATATGCGCTGTGCTGGTAATTGTTTTTGCAATTTTGGCTTTATTAAACAGCCCTTACTTGGGCTGGGATTTTAACGATCCCGAAACTGCGGCTGCGGGAACGATTATCCACGGATTTGAATGGCTGTTTTTCAGATTAGCGCCTATTATTCTTATAGGAACAATAGTTGGAATCGTTATGACACGAAATAAAGAATAAAACGTTTTAAAAAGCAAACATATAATCTCTGTAAGCATCGGCTGGAAACGGTCGGTGCTTCAGTCTTTCGAAAAAGTCGAAACATAAATTATCCGGAGGGAAAAAGGTATTAGGGAAAGATCATCAGGGATTTTTCCCTAAATTGGAATCATAGGCTTAAAATCGAGTTTGAGCAAGGCTCTGCCCGATTTTTGTTTTTTTAAGTAAGCCGACAAAAACAGTGACAGCTTGACGGAGAACCGACAAATGGAGCCCGCCGCCTTAAAGGCGGGGGACATCTTTGCAGTGGTTATACTGCCGAAATCACCGAAGAAATCCCCGCTGATTACCTTAACCGCATTTTCCGCCTTGGGATTCATCAGGTAAATAAGCGCTCCCGCATAATTGCCTATCGCACTTATCATAATGCTTGCACAGATCATCATAACGCTCAGCATAAGAACGATAACCGCTTCTCCGCCTGTATTGCTCTTTAGCTCGCCTTTTACCGGCGCAAGTGTTTTCTTTAAATTATCCATTTTCCACCTCCTCCGAGGGCTGAGCCTTTGCCATTTTTATTATCGGAGGAGCTACCGCAAAATCTGCCACCAATATGAATATTATTGCACAAAAGCCGAAATACAGATTTTTCAGCTCATATTCCAAAAGGCTTCTTGAAAAAATATCCTCGGTAAGTATCAGCACGGCTGGCGCTGCTCCAAAGGAAACGGCAAAGCAAGCGAGAAGTGACAGCACAAGCAGTCCCAAAGCAGACAGCATCTTCTGCGTCATGCTTGTTTTGTAATATTGCAAATGCGGTACTGTACATTTGAGATTCATATTCGTTATTTAATTCTTCTATGAGAGTTTTTCTTTCCCGGACTCAACCGCAGATAAAATTGCACCTAACATATAGCGCTCTCTCAGCAGTTTTATAGATTATAAAAATAATATCACAATTAGGGGGAGAATGTCAATGAAAAACAAATATTACAATTCAATTCCTAATTTTTCAATGAATAACATTTTCATTCTCCTCGTATAATATATATTTAAGGGTAATTTAAAGAGAACCCTTATGAAACCTCTTGCTATGCTCAGTAGATGAGAGAATAGCAAAATGTTGAAACGGAGTGAGCGTAGCGAACGGAGGTTCAACATTTTGCGTCGAAAATTTTTGCCAAATAAATATTGCTTATCCCACAATAATGTGTGATAATATATCTGTACAGTCAGAGAGCACCGGTCTTCTCCTTGAAGCTCGGCTTCCGATGAAAGAGTAGCGCCTCTGCTTTACTGACAGATGCGAATGAGCGGGATAGCATTTAGTGCTGAATATCTGACGAGGTTGTATTTCCGTAAAATACAGATGATAACCTTTGCTGTAACAAAACTTTAAGAGGTGTATCACAATGTTTTACTGCGGAATTGACATCGCCAAATACAAGCATAAAGCTTCTGTTATTGACATCAACGGCAAGGCTCTGATTGACAGTATTTCTTTTGCCAATGACAAACAGGGCTGTGAAAAAATCCTTGCTGTTTTGAAAAAATTGAAATAGTTCCTTCTGATGTTATCATCGGAATGGAAGCGACAGGTCATTACCGGCTTTCTGTATATACTTTTTTTCTTGATCTTGGATATACTGTCAAGGTTATCAACCCTATTCAGTCAGAAGCCTTCAGAAAAATGTATATTCGTCAAACCAAGAATGACTCTAAGGATTCATATATCATTTCTCAGATTATTCGTTTTGGAGAACACTCCGCAACTTCGCTTTCTGAGGAAAATATCATTGCATTAAGACAGCTTTCTCGCTATCGTCTTTCCCTTTTAGATGCCTGTGGCGACTGCAAAAGACGAGTTATTGCATTACTCGACCAGGTGTTTCCCGAATATGATAAGCTGTTTTCAGATACATTCGGAAGCTCCTCAACCGAACTGCTTCTCAACTGCCCTACTCCCGAGGGTATGCTTTCAATTTCTGCAAGAAAGCTTACCAATATTCTGAACAAGGCAAGCTGCGGAAGATTTGGCAAGGAAAAGGCAGAAGAACTCAAGTCCGCCGTCAAGGACACCTTTGGTATTGCTGTTGGCGGTGTTGCACGAAAACTTTGCAATATTATTTTTGTAATCCTAAAAGACAACAGACCCTATCTGCCTACACCTCCTAAAAATCCTCAAAATTTTTCTTGATTTTTTATTTTGGGTATTGACTTTTTATAGCTGGTCTTTTTGAAATAAAAAAAGCCCGTAAGCAGTTATTTTTATCTGCTCACAGGCTTTGTTAATAATATATAAAAATCGTTGTAAAAATTTTGTATGTTGAGAGTTTGAATCATCTAAAATCTTTTTAGTAACAACCTTGTGCAATAAAAAAACGCCTGTAATTTACTTCTCAGAGGAGAGAAATCAGTCACAGGCGTACAATACAATCTGTACAAAACAGAGTTGGAAAATTTTGTGAATATTTTTTCGGGGAGTTCGAATCCATTTTCG
>CAZRRT010000038.1:0-18420 GCA_964602605.1 uncultured Ruminiclostridium sp. | reverse complement strand
ATTGTGTCCCCCACTGAAAGACTGAATGGAACCCGCCGCCTAAGAGGCGGGGGACGTCGGATTTTTATTATATTAAAATCAATTTCTCAGTTCTTCCAACAAAGCGGGCAGCTCTGAAAGGCTGTCGATTTTTTTAAACAGCAATTTGCTTAATTCCTGGTCGGGCTGGGTTAAATCGGGAATCATTACAGGGTGCATACCCGCCCCGTAAGCGGATTTTATTCCGTTTGGGGAATCCTCCACCGCAATACAATTCTCAGGTGGAACGCCGATTTCCCTTGCGGCTAAAAGATAAATGTCCGGATCGGGCTTGCCGTTTTTCACCATAGAACCGCAGCAGATAGTTTTAAATCTTTGATACAGCCCCGCCTGCTTTAAATAGCTTTCCGCCCGCTGTAAATCGGTGGCGGTGGCAATGGCGGTTATAAAGTCGGTGGAATCTAAATAATCCAATGCTTCCTCCACTCCCTTTTTCTTAACAATGCCGTTTTTTTCAATATTCTCTTTCATAAGCTGCTTTCTGCGCTCTCTTACGGTGCGGTAATCAAAGCTTTCTCCAAAGGTTTTTTTAAGATAGGGAGAGGCGTATTTTTCCGACAGGCTTCTTAATATTAAAGCGTGTTCGTACTTCATTGGAAAGCCAAACTCGTTGGCAGCCTGACACCAATATTTCGCCAGCAGCGGCTCGGTGTCTATTATAACTCCGTCCATATCAAAGATAACCGCTTTTATTTTCATATTATTATTGTTCATATTCGGCAAATTTTTCCTCTTTCCTCATTCTCTTTTATAATATATCATATATTTTGCTATTTTTCAAGTAAAAATTAAGTTGTTGCAGGAAAAATCGCAGCTATAAGGTATATTTTTATAATAAAACGGATATATAAATCGATACAGCTTCTGAATATATATAAAAAAATCAGTGGCAGTGCTGATTTTAAAGAGCATTTTTTCAAGAAATATACGTTATTTACTAAAGTTTGCAAAATATCTGCCGATAAAATAAATGAAAACTTTAAAAATCGTTTTTAATATGAAAAGGATAATCAGCTGCCTCGGGGCTGAAAGCTTTTATATAAAACGGTTTTTGGGGAACAACAGCGGAGGGACCCGCAGTGACTTGCAATGGGAAAGGATTGACCGATATGTATGGCGTAAACAACAAAGTGAATTTTCCTGCCGATTACGGTTATGGAAAAAGCCGCACAAACAGTCCCAAGGATGCGGGCAGTCAACACAACACAGTTGAGGAAAAGACCGCAGGCAGAAAGGACGAAATCTTATTTTCCGCTGTAACACGCAAAGAGGACGACGCAATATCTTCATTAAGCGACGGAGCAAAAAAGCTGCTTGAAGAGCTTAAAGGCAAGTACAAGAACTACGACTTTATGGTTGCAGACTACAGCAGCGATGAAGAAGCAGGCGACCTGCTTTCAAAGGGCAAGGGCGAGTACAATGTGCTTATTACTCCCGATCTTTTGGAAAAAATGGCGGCGGACAAAGGCGAACGTGCAAAGTACGAAAGTATTATTGCAGGAGCAGCAGACAAATTCACCGAGATTGAAAAAAATCTCACGGAAAACGGAAAGTCCATAATCGAAAAATTGGGATTTACCGTTAAAGGCGACGGAACCGTTGATTTTTATGCCACCCTTTTGGACGGCATAAAATCTGAGGACGGCGGCGATGTTGTACAATCTTCTTTGATCAGCGATTTTACTAATATGCTGAACGATATGGGCGAAAAACGAGCCAAAATGATTGAAGAATTTGAAAAATCAAAGGCAGAGAACAGCAATAAGCCCGTTGACAAAGAAGAAAAAAAGCAGAAATCCGTACTTCCGCCCAAAAGCTTTGAAAAGTACGAGAAGGAAGAAAAGCCTTATTCAACAGAAGAAGATTACGGCAACCTTCCTCCCGAAAGCTTTGAAAAGTTCAAAAAGGAAGAAAATCCCTACTCTACCGAAGAGGAATACGGAACACTTCCTCCCGAAAGCTTTAAAAAGTATCAGAGCGAAGCTGATGCCAATACTGCTGACAAGGGCGACACTATGAATTTCAGCGTTTGAATAAATAAGGAATCGATTCTGTCGATTCCTTATTTATTTTTTTGTAAAACAAGACAAAGCTTACAACTTTATTTTTCAGATAATAAGAAGCTTTAAAAAATCAATATAACGGTTGAACATTCGCAGCAACCGTTTTTGGTTTGGAAAAGCCCATATAAAAATAATTAAAAAAGCACTTGAAATTGTTATCAAAATAATGTATAATGTATTATGGATAATTTTTTGACAGATATATAAATTGATTTTAAATAATCGGAAATAATGAAATAATAAATACTATAATAATAGGAGGAACTACAGAAAGTGGCAACAAAGAAAAATTTGGCTCAGTTAAAAGAGGAAGCTGCTAACAGCGAGGCAAAGGCAAATCTCATCTCCCTGTTTGACGAGGACAGTTTTACAGAACTGTTTTCTTACACGGGAGAAACCGCAGTTACAGGCTACGGTCAGATTGACAGCGGCCTTGTGTATGCTTTTACTCAGGATTCCGCAGTAAAAAGCGGAGCAGTGTGCAAGGCTGCCGCAAACAAAATCGTAAAGCTGTATAAAGAGGCTGTTAAAAACGGATCGCCTGTAATCGCAGTGTACGATTCAAAGGGCGGCGACGTATCCGAGGGCGTGGAGCTGCTGTCGGCTTACGGCGATATTGCAAATGCGTCGGCGGCTCTTTCGGGAGTAGCTCCTCAGATTGCGGTTGTAAGCGGCGTTTGCGGAGGAACCTCCGCTGTGCTGGCAGCTATGGCTGATTTTGTTATTATCACCGAAAAGGCGGAATTGTTCCTAACTCCTCCCTTTGTATCGGAAGATAAAACGGCAGGAGCAGGCACAGCAAAAAATGCGGCTCTTTCGGGCGTTTCCTGCATTACCGCCAAGGACAAGGAGGAAGCCTTGAAAATTGCAAGAAAGCTTATCTCCATACTTCCTCAGAACAATTTGGAGGTAGGCGGCAACGACTATTTTGCAGTTACCGAGGAAGCCTTTGACAGTAGCTTAAAGGGCGAGGCGGCGGTTAAAGCCATAGCGGACAAGGACAGCCTTATCGAATTGTATTCCGAGTTCGGAAAGGCAAGCTACACCGCTTTGGGCAGCCTTAATTGGAAAACGGCGGGCTTTGTTGCAACAAATAAATCCGACAGCAGACTTACATCGGAGGACGCCGCAAAAATAGCAAGGTTTGTTTCAATTTGCGACGCTTTCTCCATTCCCGTCATTACAATAGTAGACAGCGAAGGCTTTGAAGCAAGCAGCAAAGCGGAGCTGAGCGGTTCTGTAAGAAACAATGCAAAGCTTACGCAGGTATATGCTTCCGCCACAACTCCAAAAATCGCAATTATTACGGGAAATGCTTTAGGCGGCACGTTTACAGCATTCTGCGGAGCAAACGCCGATACCACTATAGCACTTGAACAAGCGGTTATCGCTCCTCTTACTCCCAAAGCCGCGGCAGTATTCCTTTACGGCGATAAATGCAATTCCAAGGAGGAATTGGAAAAGGCAGCCAACGATTACGCAGCAGAGGAAGCAAGTCCCTTTAACGCTATGGAAAAGGGTGCGGTTGACAGCATAGTTGAACCCGACGAATTGTGGAACACGGTAAACAACGCTCTTGAAGCTCTCGGCGGAAAACGAGTAAGCTCTCCTGCAAGAAAGCATATTAACTTTGTATATTAACTTTTATAACAGAAAGGAACAGATATTATGAAAAGATATAACATCACCGTAAACGGAACAACCTATGACGTTGCTGTTGAAGAAGCAGAGGGCGGCGCACCCGCAGCTTCCGCTCCCGCAGCACCCAAGGCGGCAGCACCAAAAGCGGCTGCACCTAAGACCGCAAGCGGAACGGCCGGCAGCGTTAAAATTTCCGCTCCTATGCCGGGAACTATTGTTGAAGTTAAGGCAAAGGTGGGAGATACCGTAAAGAACGGCACTGTTATCGCTATACTTGAAGCTATGAAAATGGAAAACGACATTGTGGCGGACAGGGACGGCACTATTGCTTCCATTAACGTAAGCAAGGGCGAAAGCGTTTCCACAGGCTCGGTTATCGCTACTCTTAATTGATAATGTTCACAGATATTCAGAAATAGGAAAGGAATACAACAATGGCTAAAAAAGTGGGAATTACCGAAACCGTACTTCGTGACGCACATCAATCACTTATTGCCACTCGTATGACAATGGACGAAATGCGGCCTATTTTAAGCACTATGGATAAAATCGGCTATCATTCCATAGAGTGCTGGGGCGGAGCAACATTTGACGCCTGCCTTAGATTTTTGGACGAAGATCCCTGGGACAGACTTAGAATTTTGCGTAAGGAAATGCCTAATTCCAAGCTGCAAATGCTGTTCAGAGGACAAAATATGTTAGGCTACCGTCATTATGCGGACGACGTTTTGGAGTATTTTGTGCAAAAATGCGTTGCCAACGGTATTGACGTAATCAGAATATTTGACGCTTTAAACGATATAAGAAATATGAAAACCTCCATAAGGGCCGCCAAGAAGGAGGGCGCACATTTCCAAGGCTGCATAAGCTACACCTTAAGCCCCGTCCACACAAATGAAAAGTTTGTGGAATTTGCAAAGCAGTTGGAGGACGAGGGCGCAGACAGTATCTGTATAAAGGATATGGCGGGACTTTTAAAGCCCTATACCACATACGAGCTTGTTAAAGCGTTAAAGGCCGCAGTTAAGATTCCTATTCAGCTTCACTCCCACTACACCTCGGGACTTGCTTCTATGTCCTTGTTAAAGGGAATTGAAGCGGGAGCTGACATAATCGACACCGCCATTTCTCCCCTTGCTATGGGTACAAGCCACCCTGCTACCGAATCTATGGTTGCCGCTTTGCAGGGCACGGAATACGACACAGGTCTTGATTTACACGCATTAAACGAGGTGCGTGACTACTTCCAGAAATTAAGAGAAAAATATCTTAAATCGGGACAGCTTGATCCCAAGGTTATGGGCGTTAATGCAAATACCCTTTTGTATCAAGTTCCGGGCGGTATGCTTTCCAACCTTATATCTCAGCTTAAACAGGCGGGCAAGTCGGATAAGTTGGACGAGGTATTGCAGGAAGTGCCGAGAGTAAGAAAGGATTCGGGCTATCCTCCTTTGGTAACTCCCACTTCACAGATTGTAGGCACACAGGCAGTGTTCAACGTAATTTTGGGCGAGCGCTACAAGACCGTCACCAAGGAATTCAAGGGACTTGTAAAAGGCGAATACGGCAAAACGCCCGTTGACATTGATCCCGATTTCAGGAAAAAGATTATCGGCGACGAAGCTCCCATAGACTGCCGCCCAGCCGACTTAATCGCTCCCGAATTGGATAAGCTTAAAGCGGAAGCCGCAAAGTGGACAGAGCAGGAGGAGGACGTACTCAGCTATGCTATGTTCGGTCAGGTGGCGGAGAAATTCTTTGAAAAAAGAAGAGATAAGGAAAACGGCATAGATAACGTTCATGCGGATAAAGCCAACAAGGTTCTCCCCGTGTAAGCTATTTATAAATACTGATTTTAATATTCTCCTTAAATATTAAATATAAGTTAATAAGACGGTTTCAGCTTGCTGCTTGTTAAGAGCAGTGAAGAAGAAATCGTCTTATTTTTTGATTTGAAGGATATTGAAGAACATTAAGTTTTTTGAAAATATAAACATTGCTTCTTTTTACGGTTCTATTCAATGAGGGGCAGTGATCCGAATTTATGAAAAATCCGGGGGCGCAAGCCCCTCAGGGTTTCAGTGGGGAATTGTGTCCCCCACTGAAAGACTGAATGGAACCCGCCGCCTAATGAGGCTATGCCTTTTGCTTACCACAAAAGGCGGGGACATGGGATTTTGATTATATAATACTTTCAGCTTGTAAAAGCAGCTTTACCGAGAGCAGTTTTGCAAGCTGTATTTGTTTAAAGAAAATAAAAAATTATAAATAAATATCTTGACAAACATAAAAAATTAAGTATAATAAAATTAGTATAACTGTACTAATTCAAATAATACAGTTTTTAAGCCGAGAGGATAGGTATTAAATGATTACAGTAGATTATAAAGACAAGCGTCCCATTTATATTCAGCTTACCGATAATATCAGTGAAATGGCGCTTTCCGGAGAGCTTAAGCCCGATGAGCAGCTTCCCTCCGTGCGGCAGCTTGCCGTTTCAATGGGAATAAACCCCAACACTATTGCCCGAGCCTATGGAGAGCTGGAAAGAAGAGGGGTTATATACAGTGTTGCCGGAAAAGGTTCTTATATCAATAACGATCTTTCCTTTTTTGCAAACGAAAAATTGCGGAAAGCGGAAGAAAAGCTTAGGGCAAGCGTTGTTGAAGCAAAGAAAAACGGCATTGACAGGAATAAGGCTTTGCAGATTGTTAATGATGAATTCAGTTCTGATGAACAGCCGAAACAGCCGCTGTGAATAAAAATTCTCGGTAACGGGACTGCAAAATTATTTTAAGCGGGCTGTATCGAAATTGGAAAACAAAATCGGATAAACCGCTTGAAAGAGCCGAAATTATATTAAGGATTACAGGTGATTATTATGATAGAGATTAACTCAATAAGCAAATTCTTCAGCGAATCGGGAGTTCTTTCCTTGGATAACGTTACAATGACTATTCCCGACAACAGCATTGTGGGACTTATCGGCATAAACGGTGCGGGAAAGTCCACACTTTTGCGTATTCTTGCGGGGATTTACAAGCAGGACAGCGGCACTGTTTCGGTGGACGGCGACAGAGTTTACGAAAACAACAAAACAAAATCCAAGATTGCCTATATAAGCGACGACCAATACTATCAGCCGGGAATGACAATGAAAAAAATGGCAAAAATATACTCCTCTCTAAGGGACGGATTTTCGGTGAAGAAATTCTATCAGTTGGCGGCAAGGTACGGTCTTGATGTAAACAAGCGGCTTTCGGGCTTTTCAAAGGGTATGAGAAGACAAAGCGATATTGTTTCCGCCTTGTCCTGCGAGGCTAAATATCTGCTGTGCGATGAAACCTTTGACGGTCTTGATCCCATAACCCGAGATTTAACCAAGAAAATATTTATGGAGGAAATGACGGACAACAACGCAACTATCCTTATGTCCTCCCACAATCTGCGTGAAATGGAGGACGTTTGCGACCGAATTGTGCTGATAGACAAGGGCAGACTTGTGTTAAGCGCAGATATTGAGGATCTTAGGGGCAAGGTAAACAAATATCAGCTGGTGTTTGAAAAGCCTTCCGATTACATCAGCTTTGATTCTCTTAACGTTCATTCTCTTGCAAGAAGCGGAAAGATGATAACCTTTATTGCAGACGGAAACAGCGATGATATTGAGGAAGCCGTCAGGAGAATAGGAGCACAGACGGGCAACGAGGTGCTTTACTTGGAGGCAGTTCCTTTAAGCTTGGAGGAAATATTTATGTACAAGCTTAAGGATTCGGGAATGTCGGCGGAGGAGGTTGTCTGATGGATAATATCCTCAATAAAGGCGGTAAGTCAAGCTTTGGCGAAAATCTGCGAAAAAGCTTGAAAATAACCAAATTCGGAATAAAAAACAGCTACACTCTTATAGTGGGTATGTTTTTGCTTTGCATTGTGGTAATGCCTATGATGGCAGTATTCGGCTGGGGTACGGCAAGGTTTTCTTCCCAAGACGCAGAGTGGATTTTTAAAGGCTTTGGAGCAGCAGCGGCGTATTTTGCGGGAATATTTGCCCCCTATACTCTGTTTTCCTATGTTCATAACCGCACACAGCGCGATTTTTACAGTGCTATGCCGATAACCCGATCACAGTATTTTGCGGGATATATCACAGCAGGCTTTTTAATATTCCTTGTACCCTATATTCTAATGACAATAGCGGCGGCAATAGTTACCCAAAGCAGCCCCATGCCGTATTTTCATCAGCCCCTCACTATTTTTATATCCCTGTTCTCTTCTTTGACATTTAGTATAATGCTGTCAAATTCGGGGTCAAGCACTTTCATAACCTTTATGCTGAGAAACGGGATTCCCGCTTCTGTGGTTTTGCTGCCCTTTGTTTTGGCAAGACTTGACACTCAGCCCTACTTTGACCTGTTGGCGGATAAGGTTATTACCTTTACTCCTTTAGGTTCAGGCTGTGTGATAAGGACGGAATTTAACCACATTTGTCCTTTTCTTGTTTTAATAGCTTTGGCAGAGCTTGTTTTGGCTTATTTTATGAATTTGAAAAGGAAAAATGAAACGTCCTTGGCTCTTGCCTTTCCAAAAACAAGATATTTGTATCAGTATGCCGTGCTTACCGTTTTTTCTCTTTTGGTAGACGGATTTATGGCAATGCTGTTGGGAATAAGATATGATTCGGGAATCTCCTCCGAGGATATTTCTGTAGTAATATTCTTTACGGTGGTTTGCGCATTTGTGGCGTTTATGATTCTGAATGTGGTGCTTGAAAAAAACTCAAAGGCAGCCTTTCACCGTATACGTCATCTGTTTTTCTTTTTAGGCGGCTATGGGGTTATAGTGAGCACGACAATAATTATAATCGTCAATTCCCTGCCCTTCAGCGTTATCCCGTTTTCTCCCAAATTTGCAGTGGTTTCCGTGTATTCTCTTGAACAGATAGACGCTAAAGACGAAACAATTTCCTTTGATGATCGGGTAATATTTCGTATTTACGGCGAAAGGGACAGCGATGAATACTATGCAAGGAAGCTGAGCAAGGAGTTTATAGTTACTAATCCTCAGCATTTAAGGGACTTTACTGATATGGTAGCGAAAAGCTCCTATTCCAATTCACTGGATATTAACGAAGATATTTTCCTGCTGCCGTATAGGGAGTATGCCAACTATTACACTTTTCAAGATGAAGTGCCAAAAAATACGGTGATAATAAAAGTGGATTTTTGCAATATTAACCCCGATTTGTTAGGCTCTGAAAACTCTGTTACGGTAAATAAGCTGAAGAATATTCAGTCCCTTTACCCCGGAAAATACAGAATCCACACAAGATACGGACTTGCGTTAATTTCAGGAAGCATTGACAAATACGGGGATATGGATGTTTTGCAGTAAACGCTTATTTAAGACGGCTTTTTGCTGTGCTTCTTTATTAAATTCGGCAAACAGCAAAAGATAAAAATATGTTGTCTACAGTTAAATTAACAATTAGTATTATATTCTCCGTTTCCGCCAAAAATCGCATTTTTTGATTTATATATATTTAGGGAGGCCATAATGTACAAAACCCTGAAAGTCGCAATGTACAGCATAAAAAACAATAAGGTGCTTATGGGAATAATGCTGCTTATCTGCGGAGTTATTCTTCCCGCCTTTACCTTAATATCCGTGAGAGATTTTGATTATGATTCTACCAATACCGCACAAATGGTTATCGTAACCTACGGACTTTTGTTTGCGTATTTTGCGGGAGTGTCAATTCCTCTTTCCTTGTTTTCTTACCTTCATAAGAGGAGAGAAATGGATTTTTACAATTCGATGCCGATAAAACGCTGCCAATATTTTTGGGGCTTTATTATGTCGGGCATAGCAATGTTTTTGCTGCCCTACTGTCTTTTGCTGCTGATACACTTTCCGCTGTTTAGAGGAGCCAATTATACAAACTGCATTATTCCCACCTTTTCCGTTTTCTTCTCTGTCTTTTGCTCGGCGGTGTTGGCGGTGGTTTTTTCAGGCTCGGTTATGTCCTCTATCATAACCTTTGTTTTGATGAACGGGCTGTATATTTCCTTAATCGGATTTTCGGTGGTGTTGGCGGGAGGAAATCCCGAATGCTATTTTGAAGCCTTATATAAAAGCATAATATTGACGACTCCCGTTGCTTTTGAGCAATTTTGGTTCAACGAATCCTACAGCTTAATGTTTTTTAAGATTATTATCGCCTTTTTTGAGCTTATTATCGCCTCTGCTTTGTTTAAGTTCCGTAAAAGCGAAACAACTATGGCGCTTGCTTTTCCCAAATCAAGATACCCTTTTCAGTATATTGTGATGCTTATGATTGCAATGCTTGCGGACGGAATAATTTGGGTTGCTATGGGATACTATGATAATTATTTATCCTTTCAAGCGAAAGAGAAGCTGCCTATTTTCGTGCTTTTCACCTTGATAATTATTTTTGCTTCTTTTGTTTTCCTTAATATTATACTTGAAAAAAGCTCCCGTGCAGCCTTTTCAAAATTACGTCATTTCTTTATATTCGTTGTGATATACGGCGCAGTATTTTTCGGTATATCGGCGTGTGTGATTCCCAATATGCCGGAGCAAATTATGAGTTTTTCTCCCGAGTATGCAATAATATATGTTGATAAATACACTGTAAAGGAAGTGGCCGAAAAAAATTATTACTCCGACGGAAGCGATTATATGCGTCCCGCCGAGCCTTCTCACATAGAAGCGGGAAAAACTTACTATGTTGAGGTTACTACCGACAAAGTATACGCCCTCACAGACAAGCAAAAGCTGAAAAAGTTAGCCCGACTTGCACAGCAGGGCAAATCAGACACATTTGTCTTTTCATCGGACTATTATCATAGCTACAGTCCCGGCTTGGAACAAATAAACAACTCCTTCTGCGGCTTTACGGTAAAATTTATAGAGGACAAGCCGCCCTTTGAAATAAAGGAAGGAACAAGCTGCGGAGAATTAGAGGCAAGCTATGAAGAAAGCCGTTCTCAAATAACAGTACGTTTCGGATATACCGAAAACAAGGACAATGTAACAGAATTCTTGCAGACGAAGCTTACTGCGAATCTGTCGGATAACAGTACGTATGGATATTATGTCAGCTTGGATTAAACAGCGAGGAGAATTGCAGCAGTTATGTGTGCTATAATTCAATCAAGAAAGGCAAAAATGGATACAGAAAAATTGCTTAACGACAGCCCAAGGTATCTCGAACAGGGCTTAACGGAAAATCAAGTAAAGGAAAAAATCCAAAAGGGACAGGTAAACGCCGACGCAAACCCTCCCACAAAATCCATAAAAGAGATAGTCCGCACCAACGTATGCACTTTTTTTAACCTGCTTAATATTGCTTTGGGCGTACTTGTAATCTTGGTGGGTTCTTATAAAAATGCGCTGTTTTTGGGAGTGATTTTCTTTAACATAATAATCGGAATCTTTCAAGAGGTAAGGGCAAAGCGTGTTATTGACAAGCTGAGCCTTGTTTCATCCCCTAAGGCTAAGGTTATTCGGGGGGGAGTTAAAAAAGAAATACCCACAGGCGAAATTGTGTTAGGCGACTTATGCAGGCTCTCGGCGGGAAATCAGGTCTGCTCCGACTGCATTGTGGCGGAGGGAGAATGCGAGGTAAACGAAAGCCTTATCACAGGAGAAAGCGATCCCATACTAAAGTGCAGAGGGGATCAGCTTATGTCGGGCAGCTTTATTGTCAGCGGCAAGGTTAAAGCCTCGGTAAATCACGTGGGAGCGGATAACTTTGCGGCAAAAATGACTTCCGGCGCAAAATACTTAAAGAAGAACAACAGCGTTATGCTGAAATCCCTCGATACTATTATAAAAGTAATAGCGGTCTGCATTATCCCAATGGCAATAGGACTGTTTTTAAACTCGGTGCTTATTTCCTCACAGCCTACCGACAGGGCGGTGGTAAGCACGGTAGCCGCTCTTATAGGTATGATTCCCGAGGGGCTGTATCTTTTGGCAAGCGTTGTTATGGCGGTAAGCACAATACGTCTTGCGGCGAAAAATACCTTGGCGCAGGATATGTATTGTATAGAAACACTTGCAAGAGTAGACACCCTTTGCCTTGACAAAACAGGCACTATCACAGAGGGAAAAATGCAGGTGGAAAACACAAGGCTGCTTATTCCCGATTTTCCTCTGGATAAGGCGATGTCCCAATTCGTATCGGTTATGTCCGACGATAACCCTACCTTTAATGCTGTTAAGGCAAAATGGGGAGCAAGCGGCGATATTAAGATTTCAGATAATGGCGAAAATACAATAAATGAAGATAACTCAAATAATGTTCATAGCAGCAAAGCAATACGCACAATTCCTTTTTCCTCCGCAAAAAAATGGAGCGGAGCAGAATTTGAAAACGGCTCTTTTATTTTCGGCGCACCCGAATTTATTTTGGGAAAGGAATACGATAAAATAAGAGAGGAATGTGAAAGCAGAGAAAAAGAGGGACTTAGAGTATTGCTTGCCGCCTATTCGGACAAGCCCTTTGAGCGTCAGAATCTGCCTGTTGAGGTGAAGGCGGCGGCTTTAATATTTATAGGAGATATTATCAGAAAGGAAGCTCCCCAAACTCTTGAATACTTTGAAAAGCAGGGAGTTGACATAAAGATAATTTCGGGAGATAACCCCATTACCGTTTCAAAAATTGCGGCAAAGGCAGGGGTTAAAAATGCGGAAAAATATATCGACTCCCAAACTCTTACAGATGAGGACATTCCCCAAGCGGTAAAGGAATATTCCGTTTTCGGCAGAGTTACTCCAAGTCAAAAGCTGCTTATTGTAAAAGCATTAAAGTCCCAAGGCAAAACAGTGGGTATGACGGGCGACGGCGTAAACGACGTGTTGGCTTTAAAGGAAGCGGACTGCTCAATAGCTATGCAGTCGGGCAGCGACGCCGCACGAAGCGTGTCCAACCTTGTTTTGTTAGACAGCAATTTTGCTTCAATGCCCAAGGTGGTGGCGGAGGGCAGACGCTCGGTAAACAATCTGCAAAGAAGCGGCGCACTGTTTTTGACTAAAACCATATATTCCTTTATACTTGCTTTTATATTTATGTTTTTGCCTTTGCCCTTTCCCTTTCAGCCCATACAGCTTACACTTATCAGCACTACCGCAATAGGTACGCCAAGCTTTTTGCTTGCCTTAGAGCCTAATACGGATATAATAAAGGGCAGCTTTATACGAAACATTTTAAGAAAAGCAATGCCTCAGGGAATAGCAATCGGATTTTGCGCTTTGGCTTCGGTGCTTGTGTCGGAATTTACAAATATCCCCACCGACTGTATGTCAACGCTTGCAACGGTAGTGGTGGCGGCGGTAAGCTTTTTCGTGGTATATCGACTGATGAAGCCTATGAAATGCTGGAAGGGGATACTTTTGGCGGTGCTTACGGGCGGCTTTGCAGGTGCGGGTTTACTGTTCCCAAGCTTTTTCTCTTTGAAGGCTTTGGATATTTACAGTATTTTGGCAGCGGTAATTCTGGTTGGTTTGGGTATAATGCTGATAGTTTTGCTTGAAAAGGCGTCGGATAAAATATTGAATTTCCTTTTCGGAATTTTTGTTGTATTAAGAAAAAAGGTCAGAATAATCAGAGATAAAATATTGAAAAGGGATAAATGATATTCAGAGAGTGTTAATGTAAAATCCATATGCAAACTTACGAACATTTCTGCATAGAAATTTTTCTTGAATATTATCATAATATATCGCAGCAGACGGAAAATGCGTGTTTAGCCTTATGTTAGCACGCCTAAAATAATAACATAAATAATAAAAAAGGATATGCTATGGCGGATAATTTAAAACAGGTTTATATTTTTTCGGACGGCGCATGCAGCGGAAATCCCGGCCCGGGAGGGTATGGAGTAATACTTAGATACGGCGAAAGGGAAAAGGAAATAAGCGGCGGCGAACACAACACCACCAACAACCGTATGGAATTGTCGGGGGTAATCGCAGGACTTGAACAGCTTAAATATCCCTGTAAGGTGATAATTCAAACCGATTCAAAATACGTTGTGGACGGAATTGAAAAAGGCTGGGCAAAAAGCTGGAGGAAAAATAATTGGATAAAGTCGGATAAAAAGCCTGCTCTCAACAAGGATTTGTGGGAAAGACTGCTTGATTTGTTGGAAATTCACAATGTAACCTTCACTTGGATAAAGGGTCATGCGGGACACCCTGAAAACGAAAGGTGCGATAAATTGGCGGTGGAGCAAAGGGATAAGCATAAATAGAATTGTTTATCTCGCTATAGACAAACATTATAACCTGAAACGGCTGTGTTTTTACAGCTGTTTTTTTGTAAGAAAACAATCATATAAAACGTTAAATAAGTGTTGACATAATTCCAATAAATTCGACAGATTCAGAGAAAAAACATTAAAGATGTAACTGTTTTGTAATAAGTTTTGCAGCAGGCTTTTATTTTCGTCCCAATAATTACTATTTTCAGAAATTTGTAAGAAATGGCAAAATCACGCACACAAAAAGAGTTTTCAGCTTTTTGCATCTTTAAAATACGCTGTCGGATATTGACGTAAAATGTATTTGAGTGTATAATATTTTATGTTATTAAGGATATTGTCAATTCAAGACTAATAATATAAATATATCTTGCAGTTAACAGGAAAGGATCAAAAAATGGCAAAAGGTCAGCATCTTGCAGAGAAACCCAAAAAGAAAAAACAAGACGAAAATAAAGGCTTAAATTCTGAAAATCAAAATAATAAAAATCCCAATTTCTGGATAATTGCCAACACCGTTGTTTTAGGCTCGGTATTTACGGCGGTTACCGTTTCCTTATTGGCGTTCCCCCGATCTACCGTTTCCTTGACGGAAAAAAGAGAGTTGGCAAAATTTCCCGAGTTTTCCTTTGAGGATTTTTTCAGTGGGAAATATACAAGCGGAGTAACCACTTGGTTTGACGATACCGTGCCTTGGAGGGACGGCTTTAAGGATATTTCCGCCAATATGACAAAGTATATGGGCGTTACTCTCGGAGGAGCAACCATTCACGGCAATCCCAACAAGGTGGTAAAGCCCAAGCCCACCGAAACACAGCCGTCCGATACTCAAGCTCCCTCTCAAACACAAGCCCCAAATACAAATCAAACGGGAACGCAAAATCCCCCAAAAACAGATAATCCTGTAAACAGCAATCCACCCGATACTCAGCCTCCCGCAACTCAGCCCAAAGCTCCCGACATCGGCTTAAACGAGGTAATGGACGGCAAGCTTTCCAACGGTCAGCTCACCTATGAGCATAACGGTCACATTTGGGGAGTAAGCTTGTATGCAGGGGGATATAATCAGGATAAGTATGCGGAATCGGTAAACAGATTTGCCGATGATTTAGACGGAATTGCAAAGGTGTACAGTATGATCGCTCCCACCAACGGCGATTTTTATTGTCCTCCCGCCTACAAGGATTACAACGCCTCTCAATACGACGATATTAAATATATTGCGTCAAAGCTCAGCGATAAGGTGACAAGCGTGGACTGCTACAACGCCTTAAAGCAGCACGTGGACGAGGATATTTACTGCCGCACCGACCACCATTGGCAGCCCTTGGGCGCATATTATGCCGCAGAACAGTTTGCAAAGGCGGCGGGAGTTCCATTTCTCGAATTAAACGAAAATAACTTTGAATACCGTGAAATTCCCGATTTTTTAGGCTCTATTTACAGCTATACAGAGGACGCTGCGCTTTTAAAGGATCCTGATACCTTAAAATATTACGTTCCCAACAACGATTTCACCGCTTACTATTACAACACTCACTATAAAGACGAGCTGCAATACCCCTTCTTCCAAAAGGATCAGCAGGGTAAAAACGCCTACTGCGTATTTATGGGCGGCGACGCAAAGATAGTAAGAGTTGACACCGACGTAAACAACGGCAGAACGTTGCTTGTATTTAAGGACAGCTACGGCAATGCGGAAATTCCCTTTTATATGAACAGCTTTGAGCATATTTACGTGTGCGATGTGCGGTTTTTCCCGTTAAACGCCATTGATTTCATAAAAGAACAGGGCGTTACCGACGTTTTGTTTACTATGAACACCTTCTCGGCGGTAGGCGACAACTCCAACGGAATAGAGGTAAGCAGGTTAGGACAAGGACCTCTTCTCGATTGGGGACAGCCGTAATTGGGCAGCAAATAAACCTTGTAAAATATTACTTTAAATGATTATTTGTGTGTTATACCTTTTGCCAACCGGTATAAGTGTTGGAGTATGAGTCGTTATGTAGGTTAAATGTGTCATTTCCTTTTTTATTATTAAAAGAAAGGAATGAAATATTTACTATGAAAAAATATAAAAAAACAAACAAAATCGGTTTTGCTGCGGTGATTGCCGCTTTGACAGTATGCTTTTCGGGCTGTACGGGCGTTGAAAGCAAAGGTGCAAATATCACACAGGCAAATAACAATACAACAGCTAATTCCCCGAACAGCTCGGTTAACAATAATTCCCAAGGCTCGGGCAGCTCTTCCGTTTCTTCCGATTCTCCCAATTCTTCCGGCAATGTGCAGTCCCCCGAAAACACAGCAGGCAGTACGCCTCCCATTGAAAACGCAAAGGTAATTAACGGAGATGTGGTTTACCGTTATAAGGATCATTGGTGGGGAGTTCAGCTGTATGCGGGTGGCTATAACCAAAAGCTGTACGTGGATTCGGTTAACGCTTTTGCCAAGGATTTGGAAAATATAGCGCAGGTTTACAGTATGGTAGTTCCCACCAACGGCGAATTTTACTGTCCCGAACAGT
Organism: uncultured Ruminiclostridium sp.; assembly: GCA_964602605.1. GTDB lineage: Bacteria > Bacillota > Clostridia > Oscillospirales > Ruminococcaceae > Ruminiclostridium_E. The sequence goes on along the minus strand of CAZRRT010000038.1, from coordinate 1,861 downwards.
ACAATGAATACAACGCCTCTCAATTAGAGGATATTCAATATATTGAGAAAAACTTAAGCGGCAGTGTTAAAAGCGTAAACTGCTATGATGTGCTGAAGCAGCATAAGGATGACGATTTTCTGTATTTCAGAACAGATCATCATTGGCAGGCTTTGGGCGCATACTATGCAGCGCAGAAGTTTGCGGAAGCGGCAAATGTATCTTTTAAGGAGCTTAACGAGCAAAACTATGAAAAGAAGGTGATAAAAGGCTTTGTAGGTTCACGGTACGGCACTACAGGGGACGCAAATCTGCTGAACGATCCCGATGATTTTATATACTATGTTCCTCAGAATGACTATCATTGCTACTATTACGATATGTCCTACAACCTTGACGGAAAATATCCCTTCTTTATTCCCCAAGAGCCGAAAAACGCCTTTGGTACATATATGGGTTCGGACAAAAAGATTGTGAGAGTGGAAACCGATGTTAAAAACGGCAGAAAGCTTATGATAATCAAGGACAGCTACGGCAATGCGGAAATTCCCTTTTATATGGGCAGCTTTGAGCAGATATACGTAACCGACGTGAGATTTTTCGATTTAAACGCCATAGATTTTATTAAACAGCAGGGCATTACCGACGTGCTGTTCACTATGTGTACCTTCTCCGCAGCGGGACAAAACTGCGAGGGTATTGAAAGAATGAGAACGGGGGCGGGACACTTAATAGATTGGTGAGTTTTCCCATAGAAATACCCGATTCGATAATAAATATATAACTATCAACAGCAAAAGAAAGGAAACAGAAAAATGAAAACAATTAAAAAAATTACCTCTGCCCTTTTGGCGGCAGCGGTGGTATTATCACTTACCGCTTGTCAGGAGCAGAAAAACGAGCCTGCGCCAAACAATACGAAAGGAACGGAAGCGCCTAAGATTACAACCGCTCCCCAAACTGCCGGCAAAACCGATAATACCGATAAAAATTCTCAAACAACCGCCGCAGTTAACACCGATTCTCAAACAACAACCGCTTCTCAAAGCGTTCCCAACGTACCCAATATTACCGAAGCACCGGGAAGCGTTCCCGACAGCTATAGAGAGGACGGAGAAAGCGGAATAAAGATAATAGGCAGAAACGGTCACTATATGGGACTTATGGGCTGCTGGGGCACTCTTGAAAACTGCGAAAGATATGCGGCGGCGGTAAATAAGGCGGCTGCGGCTTTATCGGGCGTCAACGTTTACAATATGGTGATTCCCACCTCCTCCGAATTTTATGTTCCCGAGGATATAACAGGCTTTACCGAAAGTCAAAAGGGAAAAATAGACCGAGTTAAGGAAAAATTAAGCGGCGTTACAGATGTTGACGCTTACTCTCAGTTAAAGGCTCACACAAACGAGTACATATACACCCGCACCGACCACCATTGGCAGCCCCTCGGCGCATACTATGCGGCGGAGGAATTTGCAAAAACAGCGGGAGTAGGCGATTTATTCAAGCCCTTATCCCAATATAAGACAGTGACAAAAGAGGGATATATGGGTTCACTGTATAATTACTCAAAAAGCGCAAATCTTAAAAGCGATCCCGAACCCTTTACAATGTACATTTCTCCCAATGACGGCGCATTAAAAACCACTTACTATGATACCTCCTTCCAAAATCCCAAGGAAAGCGACCTGTTTGTGGCACGTGACGCAGGAGCTTATTACTGCTCGTTTTTGGGAAGCGATGACAGAATCGCAAAGATAGAAACCGACTGCACCAACGGAAAAACCTTGGTTGTAATGAAGGAAAGCTACGGCAACGGTCTTATCCCGTTCCTCACCACCTGCTATCAGACCATTTATGTTTGCGATGTAAGATATTTTGA